>JAPLJI010000081.1 GCA_026388655.1 Pseudomonadota bacterium | reverse complement strand
CATCGGCACCTGCGTGACCGCCTTCCTAGCCGCGATGGGATCGACCAGCGACGGGAAGCAGGTGGCCTGGGCCCATTTCTCGATCAAGATCCTGGGGGTGATCCTGGTCTGGCCCTTCCTCCCGGAGCTGGAGCGGCTCACCGTCGCCACCGCGGACACCCTCCCCCGCCAGATCGCCAACGCCCACACGATTTTCAACCTGGGGGTGGCGGTCCTGTTCCTCCCCTTCCGAGGCCTGCTCGCCTCCGGGGTCAAGCGGGTTTTCCCGGGGAAAGATCAGATCTCAGACCGCTTCGCCGCCCGCTACCTGGACCCCAAGGCCTCGTCCACTCCCGATCTGGCTTTCGTCAACGCCTCCCGCGAGATCCTACGGATCGCCGACATCGTGGAAGAGATGCTCCGGGAAAGCCTCCCCCTCTTTTTCCGGGGCGACCTGGAGGAGATCGAGCGGATCCGGGAGCGGGACAAGGAGGTGGACAGCCTGGAGCGCCAGGTCCGGCTCTACCTCGCCCGGGTTTCCGAGAAGGTCATGACCGAAAAACAGGCTGAGAAGGAAATGCGCCTTCACAACTTCGTCTCGAGCCTGGAAACCATGGGCGACGTGGTGGTGAAAAACATCCTGGCCCTGGCCGAGAATAAATTCCAGAAGGGACTGATTTTCTCCTCGGAGGGCTGGGAGGAAATCCGGAACTATCACCAGCGGGTCTCGGAGAATCTCCGGGAGGCGGTCACCGCCTTTGCCGGCGGGGAGGAAGATCTGATCAAGCAGGTAATGACCAAGGTCCGGGAGCTGGACGCGGAGGAGCGGAGGCTCAAGCTCAACCATATCCGGAGACTGCACCAGGGGCTGAAGGAGTCCATCGACACCAGCGCTATCCACCTGGATCTCCTGAACAATCTCCAGCGCATCAATTCCGAGATCGAGGCCGGTTTGATCCCTTACTCCCAGGAACCCGAAACCTTCGATACCATGGAGTGACCGGGCCGAAACTATTGATTAACCATTTTGGTTTTGTCATTCCCGTCCCGCATCAGAGTGCGGAATGACGGAAAGAAGGCAACCCCACAACAAGATTCTTAGGAAATACAATTTTTAACCGATAAAAAACATGAGATTGCTTTCCTTGCCGGGCCGACGCCGCCATGCTTTCCGGCCGTTTTTGACTCTTATTTTCACCTTCGGTCTCCTCCTCGGCTGGGCCGCGGGCGGGCCCCGGGCCTCCGCTGGGGTCTGGCTTCAGAATCCCCTGGATACCGAGGAGCAGGGCATCCGCCTCTCCGGGGATAAATTGATCTACTCCACCCCGGACCACAGTTATACCGTCGAGGGAAACGCCGTCATCGAGGGGACGGGCTGGACCGTCCGGGCCGACCGGGTGATCTTTGATTCGGAAAACCTGATCATGGAGGCGGAAGGCCACGTCTCGATCCAGGACCAAACCAGCACAATCAACTCCGAAAAGCTGGCCCTCAATCTCCGGAACAATACCGGTACCCTCTTCCAGGGGAGACTCGAGTTCGAGCCCGCCCCCGGAGAATACGGCCGGCTCCAGGTGGAGGGCGAGGTGATCCAGCGAAGTTCTCCGGTCCGTTATCACATCAGCCAGGGGGATTTCACCACCTGCTCCTGCCCGGGGAAAATCCCCGCGCCCTGGAAAATCGGCTGCCGGCAGGCCGACCTCACCATCGGCGAGTACATCCGCTTCCACCACTTCATCTTCCGTGTCTTCGGCGTGCCGGTTTTGTATTTCCCCTGGCTGGCCTACCCGGTCAAGACCCAGAGGCAGACCGGTTTCCTGATTCCCCATTTCTATTATTCCCAACGCGACGGGTTCCAGGCGGAGGATTCCTTTTTCATCAACATCTCCCCCTCCCTGGACGCGACCCTCGGGGCCAAGATCCTGACCAACCGGGGCCCGCAGGGTTTCGGGGAGTTCCGTTACCGCCTGACGCCCGGGTTTCCGGAAGGTTACGCCGGGGGGAAACTGGAAGCCGCCTACCTGGGCGAGCTCTTCCAGGGGAAAGCCAAAAGGCAGGATTGGTACACCCTGCATTTCACCCACGAGCACGATCTTTCCCCCCGCGACTGGGCCGGGGTGGATGTCAATATGCAAAACCAGAGCTACCAGGCTGAGTTTGGCGGAAATCTCCAGACTCGGAGCACTCAATATTCTTATTCCAGCGGATACTGGCGGAACCGGGGCGACCGATTTCTGACCGTGGCCGAGGCGAATTATTACATTAATAATCTCCCCAGCACGGCGCCCCAGATTCACCGCCTGCCCAACCTCACCCTGGAACTGGTGGATTTCACCATCCCGAAAACCCCGATCCGGTTTCAGGGGCCGGTTTCCTTCGTCAGCTTCACCAATCTCCAGAACCAGATCGAAGCGGCCCCGCGCTTGCATCTCTTTCCCCGGGTTTTAATCCCCCTCCCGATCCTCGGGGGCATCGGGTTTTCCGGGCAGGCCGGCCTGGAAGAAGTCGCTTACTGGGTCAAACCGGGCGACGCCGGCTGGGAGAAGGTTTTCCCGCTTCCGGTGGAAGACGGGCAGACCGCCGGCGGGGGGAGCTTCCGCCACCAGGCCGCATTCGCGGGGGAGGCCAAGCTCGAGACCGGCTGGGAACGGGCTTTCCTCCGCCCGGACGGATCCGGCTTCCGCCACCAGATTAGCGCCGAGGCGGGTTTCTCCCAACGGACCCTGATTCGGAAAGCCCAGGTCCCCGATCTCGATGAGCTGGACCTGATCGGCGACCGCCGTTTCCTGCCTTACCGCCTGGCCACCGAGCTGGCCTACCGGTCACGCCCCGGAGCCACCCGGGGGAGATTCTCGCTCGAGGCCCGGGAATTTTACGATCTCCAGGAAGGGGGGTTTTCCGACGTCCTCTCCCGGATCAACCTTAACTGGGATAACTGGGGAGTCCGCTCCTCGGGGATTTATAACCTCCACGGGAAAGGCCTGACCGATGTCGGGGCCTCAATTAATCTTCCGCTCGTCCCCAGCACCCTCAACGCCGTCCTCGGGTATCGGAAGATCAAGGGCTTTCCGGAAAGCCAGGGACGGGGGGACCTGGACCGGGTCTGGCTTTCGGACTTTTTAAACTCCGAATACAGCCGGCAAGCCGCCGATGACCTTACCGGAAGCCTGAACCTCAGTCTTTACCGGCATGTTAACCTCAGCGGAGGGGTCACTTTCTCGCTCAAACAAAAAGCTTTCATGGAGGGGATTTATAACCTTTCCTACCTTTCCTTCTGCGATTGCTATCTCCTGAATTTCCGGTACACCGACCGGCCCGGAACGAAAAACGATCTTTTCGCCGTCGTGATTTCCTTCACCGGGCTCGGGGGGGAGTTGAAGCAGCCCTAAGACAGAAAAAGGGGGCTTTTAGAAACGGTTTACGTTGATCGGTTGCGCTGCTCGTTTCGTCTAACGGTTAACGTCCAGCGGACTTGTTAAAACCATAACCGAATGACCCAACCGAAACGAGCCGCCTAACCGTAACCGATTAACCCAACCTGTTAATTAATAAGAAAGCTCGACGAAACCGATGGCGGTCAGGACCGGCTCTTCCCCGCCGTAATTCCTTTGCTGGCCGGGGTGCTCGGCATCGGCGAAGATCCCGCCCGGATACTGCCGGGTGTGGTCATCGACAAGGTTGAAAACCTTGGCCCCGACCTCGAGCCGGTTCCGAAAGAAGCGGTAGCTAGCCTGCAGGTTAACCAGGAAATAATTCCCCAGGTCTCCGGGATAATTTTCCAGCCCGGTCATGATATTGCTATTTTCCGGGTCCAACATCCAGTCCTTGTACCCGGAAACCCAGTGGAAAAGCAGGGCGAAGGTGGGCCCGGAGGAAGGTAGCCAGCGGACCCCCAGGTTGACATGGTGGCGGGGAAATATGGGTGCGATCCGGTCTTTCGAGTCCTGGGAAATCCCGTAAACCCTGAGGAAGCTATAATTGACGAATCCCCGACACTGGTAGGGGAGGATCATGTCCAGGTTGGCCTCCCCCCCGTAGGTGTTGGCATAGTAAGGGATATTGTGGTAGCGGTAATCCTCCGCGAAATAGAGGGTGTCCAGATACTGATTGAAGAAAACCGCGGCGGTCAGGGTGTACCTTCTTGAGAACTGGTTGAAATAACCGAGTTCATAATTGTTAACGTGCTCGTTCCGGACGTCGGGGGAATATAAGAAGTCCGCGTAGCTGCTGAACGCCTCCAGATTTTCAAATTGCTGAAAAGTTTTCAGGTGCATCTGGGATTCGAAGAAGGAGGGCTTGCGGAAGGCCCGCCCGAAGGAGGCGCGCACCGACTGGTTGGAACCCAGGAGATAAACCAGGCTCACCCGGGGGGAAAAATCACCCTCAATCCCCGAGCCCGCGATATCCTGATCCTGGGTCGCGGAGTTGTAATCGTAGCGGGCCCCCACGTAAACCAGGAGGTCCTCCACCGGCCGGAACTCATCCTGGAGATACACGCCCCCGCGGTGCTCCCACTGCGGGGAGGTGACAATGGCCTTCGTGTCAAAACGATTGAAGAGATAGGTAATCCCCGCGGTCAGGCGGTTCTTCTGCCCCAGGAACCGGGAATACTCAATCCGGGTCTCGGAGTTGTGGATCAGGCCGTGGAAATTGAAATCCAGGTTTATCCCCATGCCCTTCAGCAAGGAGACTATCGCCGGGGAAAGGTTGGAGATGGCCGGGGAAACCAGGCTGAAGCCCGTGGACTGCTGGCGGAGATTGCTCTGGAGGCGGAACGGCCCGGACTGGAACCGCAGGTTGTAATAAATCATTTCCATCCCCTTCACGGGGATCTCCCCGATCCAGGAATAAACCTGCGAATCGCCCCGCACCCAGCTAGCATCGAGATCCAGCCGGGTCTGACCGCTGAACTCGTAGCCGGCGCGGCTGAAGACGCGGTAGGTCCGATAGCTTTCCTGGCCCGGGTCGGCCCAGCTGTTCACCTTCTCGAAGCCGCCCGACAATTTCAGGGAAAGCTTCTTGAAACTATGGCCCAGGATCGCGTTTCCCCGATATAATCCCAGGTCGGTTTCATAGAAACCGGTCTCCCCCTTGAGGAGGGCGTTCTTCTCCTCCCGGGGTTCCCGGGTGACGATATTGATCACGCCGTTGTAGGCGTTGGCCCCGTAGAGGGCCGAGCCCGGCCCCCGGATAATCTCCACCCGCACGATATCGTCGAGCGAGATCGGGAGCAATCCCCAGAAGACTCCGCCGAAGATGTTGGTGTTCTCCTCCCGTCCGTCGATCAGCACCAGGATGCTGTTGGCGGTCAGGAAATAGAAGCCCCGCGTCCCCTGGAGCTTGTTGGCGGGGTTGATCGCCTTCACCTCCAACCCCGAGACCATCCGGAGAATCTCTTCAAAAGTGGTGATCCCGTAGGCCTTGATATCTTGGGCGGTTAAAACCGTCATCGAGGCGGGCGCTTCCTTTAAACTCTGCGCGTATTTCGATCCGGAAACCACATAGGCCTCCGGCTCGAGGGGGGTCTCCTTGAGTTTTTTCTCGACCTCGCCCTTCCACTCCTCGGTCTTAACCTCCTCCTCCACCTCGAAAAGGTTCTCCGCCGACGAGGATTTCTCCCCGGCCCGGGCCGGGAGGGAATTGAGAGAAAAAAGGACCAGAAGGGAAAGCAGGAAAGGGGAAAGAAATTTCTGGAGTTTTTTCATCCGATCTATCTCAATTATACATAAACCGTCCCCGGAGCCAAAACCCATTCGCGGTCTTCCCCTAATCCGGCAGGATCGCCACCGCCCGGCACCAGCCGGCGCTCGCCCTGGTGATCTTGACCGGGAAGCAGGCCACCTTGAACCCGAAGGGGGGAAGCTGATCCAGGTTGGCGAGCTTCTCAATGTGGAGATATTCCCGCTCGATCCCGGTGAAATGGGCGGCCCAGATCAGCCGGCGGTCCTTGGTCTCCGCGAACTCCTTGGCGATCGCGAAAAAGGGCCGGTCGAATCCCCAGCCGTCTGTCCCCATGATTTTGACGCCCTTCTCGATCAGGCAGAGGGTGGACTCGCGGGTCATCCCCGCGCCCTTGAGGAAATACTCCGGGCTCCCCCAGTGCTTATCCGCCCCCGTCTCGATCATCACGATGTCGAAAGGCTTGATTTTATACTTGATCCGCTTCAGCTCCGCTTCGATGTCCGCCGCGGTGATCCCGTAGCCGTCGGGCTTCCCGCGGAAATCCAGGACCACCCCGTCGGCGAAGCACCACTCGAGCGGGATCTGGTCGATGGTCTTGGCCGGGCGGCCCTCCGAGGTAGGGTAGAAATGATAGGGCGCGTCCAGGTGGGTGCCGGCGTGGGTGATGGCCGTGACCTTCTCGTCGGACCAGCCCAGGCCCCCGGGGAGGTCCTTCTCCTCGCAGTTGAAAAAGGCCTGCATTGTCTTGGACCCGATTTTATGCGCATGGTATTCAATCTGGGGCATCATCGGCTCGGAAGGGCTCTCTTCCAGCGGCACGCTCAAATCGACGATCCTGGGCATGACCAATCTCCTTTTCCCCGCTCAAGGCTGTTTTCCAAAAATCCCGACCTCTCCATTTTATCCGGTCAAAAAAATAATGGAAACTGTTTTTCGCGAAACCTCCCCGCCCCGGCCCAAACCCAAAATATTTTGTCCGGAGAGGTTTTTATACTATCATCTCATCTGAGATGGAGCGCATTAGCCTGTTTATCCCGACAAAGGAGGGGCTAAGGCCAGGAAGAAAACCATGACGGGAGCGGGACGGCTTTACGTGATCGGGACGCCGATCGGAAATCTCGAGGACATCACCCTCCGGGCCCTCCGGGTCCTGAAAGCGGTGGATCTGATCGCCGCCGAGGATACCCGGAGAACCCGCAAGCTCCTGACCCACTACGAGATCCAGAAACCAATTCTCTCCTACCATAAATTTAATTCGCGGGCCTCCGCCCCCAAATTAATCTCCGCCCTGCGGGAGGGCCGGCAGGTGGCCCTGGTGACCGACGCGGGAACCCCAGGGGTTTCCGATCCCGGCTCCTACCTGGTGCAAAGGGCGGTGGCGGAAGGCATCCCGGTGGAGCCGGTCCCCGGGCCTTCCGCGGTGACGGCCAGCCTCTCCGCCTCCGGTTTCTACGGGGACGCTTTCCGCTTTGCCGGCTTTCCCCCCTCCCGGAAAGGCGAGCGGCGGGAGTTTTTATCTGGGCTCCGGTTCGAGGAGGATACCCTGATCTTTTTTGAATCTCCCCAGCGGCTCCCCGCCCTCCTGAACGATCTTTATGAGATAATGGGTAACCGGGAGGCCGTGGTGGTCAGGGAGCTTTCCAAGATTCATGAAGAGATCCGCCGGGGACCGCTCGCGGACCTGGCCCGGGAATTCTCCGGGCCCACCCCGCTGGGGGAGATCACCGTGATCCTGGCCGGAAGCGAGGAGCCGGAAGCCCCCGGTGAAAACCTTGACCTTGGTGCGGAGATCCAGAAATTCCGGAAGGCCGGTTTCAGCCCGGAGGAAACCCTGGAGATCGTTTCCGCGACCCGGAAGATTCCGAAGCGGGCGGTTTATAAGGAGCTTCTGAAACTGAAAAACCAGAAGGAAGGAGAACCGGAATGAGGGTGATCGCCTTGGGAGGCGCCGGGGACATGGGCCGGCTGGTGGTCTCCGACCTGGCCCAGAGCGAGGGAGTGGAAGAGGTTGTCATCGCCGACCTCAATGTCATCAGGGCCGACCGGATCAAGGATGACATTCCCAATCCCAAGGCCAAGGTTTCGGTGCGCGGGATCGACGCCCGCGATCACGAAGGCCTGGTGGCTGCCATCTCCGGCTTCGACGTGGCGGTCTCCACGATCGGCCCTTTCTACGCCTTTGAGAAAAAGGTGGCCCGGGCGGCCGTAGACGCCGGGATCAAGTACGTTTCCATCTGCGATGATTTCGACGCCTTTCTGGATGTTTTCGAGCTGGACGGTTACGTCAAGGAGAAAAAGGGCCTGGTGCTGACCGGGATGGGCTGGACCCCCGGGCTCTCCAATGTCCTCGCGCGCCTGGGGGCGGATCGCCTCAGCAAGGTGAACAAAATTCACGTCGCCTGGTCCGGGGCGGTCAACGATTCCGAGGGAACCGCGGTGGTCAAGCACACCATGCACATCTTCGCCGGGAAAATCCCGAGCTTCCTGAACGGCCAGCAGACAATGATCCCAGCCGGGAGCGGGGCGGAAGTTTTAAAATTCCCCCACCCGATCGGTAACTGCCCGGTCGCGCATGTCGGCCACCCCGAGCCGGTCACCATCCCCCGGTTTATTCCCGGATTGAAAGAGGTGACCCTGAAAGGCGGCCTCACCCCACACTTTTGGCAGAAGATCACCGTCGGGGCCGCGAAGCTGCATCTGTTTGACACCCCCCGCCAGATCGATCTGTTCACCCGGATTCTCATGCCCATCCTCGGCCCGACTGGAAAAAGCGGAGCGGGCTGCGCCGGTCTCCGGGTGGATATCTACGGGGAGATGGATGGCAAGGAACAGCACCTGGTCTTCGGGGCGGCGGAAAAGATGGCCCGGCTCACCGGGATCCCGGCCTCGATCGGGGCCCAGATGGTCGGACGCGGGGAGATCAAAAAGAATGTTACCGGCGTGGTCGCCCCCGAGGCGATTATCGAGCCCCGCAAGTTCCTGAACGAGCTCGGCAAGCGCGGGATCCGGATTTATGAAGGCGAGGAGATGGAGAAGGTAATTAATTAATAACTAATTTCTAATGTCTAATGACCAATTAATGTCTAATTTCTAATTCCCAATTTCGTTTTGTCATCCCCGTGAAAACGGGGATCCAGAGTTGAAATCCTGGATTCCGGGTCAAGCCCGGAATGACAGAAACAATAAAAACCCTAACAACAGCTGCTTTTTCCCTGACCGGGATTGGTGCCATCTTCCTCGTCTGAACCCGCCCCGCACTCCGGGCCGCAGACGCAGGCGCCGTCCTTCCGGAAGAAAGATGTCATCACCGCGTTGGCGCAGCCGACCCCGGCCTGGACGCCGATCGCCTTCGCCGGGCAATTCTTGGCACAGGCCCCGCATTCCATGCACGCGTCCCGGTCGGCGATTTGGACCTTGCCGTTCTGGGGAACAAAGACCGCCTGGGGGCAGACCTCCAGGCAGATCCCGCAGCCGGTGCATTTGTCCGGGAAAAATTCCAGGGTCACCACGTTTTTCAGATAGCGAAGATTTCTCATCGTTTTCCTCTTTTTTTTATTTCAATTTAACCCGGCAAATGCCGTTACGTATGACTTAACCCTGCCGCCTTATATAAAAGAATTTTTTGTAGTCTGCCGATTCATCGGCGCTTTTAAAATCGCCCGATAAATCGGGCAACTACAAATCAATAAATCACCCGGGCGCCGATCCACAGGGCCAATCCGATAATCGCACCCGCGATCTGGAGGGGCAAAGCCCAGCGCATCTCCTTTTTCACTCCCGATAAAGAGGTATATGTTGAAGCCCCCGTGAAATTCATTGCCATATGGGAAACCAGGGTGGGGATGATCAGCATCCAGGCCCAGAACTCAAGCCGGCCCGGCCGCGAAAAATACTCCCCCCCCTGGAAAAGCCAGAGGATAATATCCATCACCAACCCGAGGAAAAATCCTTTAAGGGAAAAAGCCCGGCCGGAAATCCACGGGAGAAAAACCGGGAAGAGAATCGCCCCCCCGAGGACCGCCAGCAGTAAGGCCCAGACGGCGAGAAATCCCGAGTGCCGGACCCCGGGCCAATAATCCATCCCGGAACCGAGGCCGCTCAGGAAGTAAAAGGTTAGCCCGAGAGGAATGGAGATTTTGAGCGCCGGGATCAGTTCCATCGGAATCAGTTCCGTCCGCTCCCGGAGGATGAAGGTTTTCTGCCGCATCTCCGGGGTGGCTTTCATCCCCGCCTCGAGAAAAGCCGGGAGATCCTGCGCCCGGATCGGACCGTAGCGAACCTTGAACCCGGACGCCTTTTTCACCTCGTGCGCGGCCACCCCGGGGGCCCCGAGCTGGGGCAGGATCAAAACCCGGTGGTTCACGATATCTTGGAGCCGGGTCATCTTGACCCGGGAAATTAATTCCTTGGTTCCAAACGTCCCCGCCCCCGCCGCGCACCAGACATTAATACCCTTGGTATCCAGAACCAGGATCCAGGCGTCCCAGCCCCGCATCGCCTCCCGGAGTTTGTCGAAGCTCATCTTGTAATTCGCCGTCACCAGGAGGGGCGCGTCCGCGTCCGGGGAACCCAGGGCGTATAGCCCGGGGGCCACCATGTAATTCATCCTCCCGATTCCCCACCGGCATTTAACCGATCCCCAGCGGTCCCGGGAGGAAAGCTCTCCCGTGACCCGGGGCACCGGGCCGACCGGGGTATTCACCAAGCCGGAGACAAAATGCGTCTCCGGGGTGCCCGCTCCCGATCCGGCCGATCCTCCGCAGCAGCTCGCCGCGATCGAATCCGGCAGGGCGGAGTGATTACAACAATTCACCGGTTTTTCTGAATCATTTTTCATCTGTTTATTGACTCTCGAAGGCCCGGATCAGCTTTTGACCAGATTCTCATTCTCGAGCCCGCAGTTGTCCGAGCAATCCGGAACGAAGATCCAGTAAAAGGTATAAAGGACCGGCCCGATGCCGCCGGCGAAGGTCAGGACGATGAACCCGCCCCGGCAGAGCCAGCGGTCGAGGCCAAAGCGGCGTTCGGCCCCGGTACAGATCCCGCCCAGGAGACTGCCGTCGCCTTTCCGGTCGAGGAGCACGAACTGCGCTTTTCCGGTCCGGAGGTCAAAACCCGGACGGTCCTTGGGTCTGAAAAAAATCCCCAGGAAGGCGATCAAGAGGACAACCACCACCGGGATCATCAGCATTTTAAAAAGTTTTTTCATCGCGGCTCTCCGATCATAATCGTTCAAATTTTAAATTCACCCTCTCCCCTCGAGGGACTCGTCCTGCCCCTCTGGGGTTCATCCTGAAGGAGATTCACCCTGAAGGGTTCTCGTCCCGAGACCCCTTTCGGGGTCGAGGGAAAGGGCCCTCGTCCTGAAGAAGAGGGCGAGGGTGAAAGTTTAGAAGATATCCAATAAATTATAACCCAACGCTCAGGTGTTATTTAGACTCGGGGGAATCCTGGAAAGCCTGGGGAGAAAAAAGCAGGTTCGCCAGGAGCAGAATCCCGCCCGCGGTAATGAAGGTATCCGCCAGGTTGAAGGAAGGCCAGTGGGCGCTTTTTACATAAACATCGAGAAAATCCACTACCGACCCGGAGCGGACCCGGTCGACGAGATTGCCCAGGGCCCCTCCCAGGATCAGGGAAATGGAAATGGTGATCGACCAGCTCTTGCGGATATTACGGACCAGGAGATAAACCACGAAAATCGTGGCGATTACGGTCAGGACCAGGAAAAGGGTGGGGGCGAACCCATGCTCGCTTCCCGAAAGGAAGCCGAAGGCGGCTCCCTTGTTCCGGATATAAACCAGGTTGAAAAAGCCGGGAATGACCCGGATCTCCCCGTGGAAGGGAATCTTCTGGGCCACGATGAGCTTGGTCTCCTGGTCCAGAACCAGGGCCAGGAAAGTGGTCAGGGCCGCTCCCAGATATGCGTTCCGGGCTTGAGGGCCGGTCATGGCTTGGCCGCCTCCCTCTTCTCTTCCTTGATCCGGGACTGCAGCCGCTTCAGCAGACCGGCGAACCTTTTTTCCTTGATGATTTTGTTGAACTGGGTGCGGTAATTTTCCGCCAGGCCGAGCTCGTCCACAACCATGTCATAAATTTTCCACTCCCCCTTGACCCGGTGGAGAGAATAAGCCACCTCCACTTTTTCGCGCCCCTTATAAACCTGGGCCCGAACCTCGGCCTGGTTCCCCCGGATGGTTTCCACCGGGTAATCAACCCGGTTGGCCTTGAAGATCTCCAGTTTCTTCGTCGAAGTGATTTCGATCAGCTCCTTAAAAAGCCGGGTGAATTTTTCCTGATCAGCCGGGCCGATCTTCTTCCAGTATGTCCCCAGGGAACGGCGGGCCAGCTCGGAAAAATCGATGATCCCGTTGATTAAAACCTTCAGACGTTCCTTGACCTGGGCCTCTTCGACATTGCTGTCGGACATAATCTCCCTGATGGTCTGGTCCCTTTCCCGGAGAATCGCCCGGGGGCCAGACTCGGCGGGATTTGCCCCGTCAGGGTTCACCCTGTCCGGGTCGACGGGAGCGGTGACCGACCCGGTGCTTTTGGGACTCACCGGAGCGGTGACCCCCTGGCCCAGGACCGGAAGGGGCATGGCAAAAAACCATAGCGCCCCGGCGAGAAGTATTCCCGGGACTTTATTTATTTTTGCTCCAGGGTTTCTCTCCAGCCGAGAGTTTGAGATCATTCAGGGATTTCTGATAATCGAAAATCGCTTCCAGGGACTGCCACTTGACCGCCAGGTAGGCCCCGAAGGAATCGATGACCTCCTTGACGTCACCCACCCCCAGGAAATAATTTTCCCGGGTCGCGAACATCCAGGCCCGGCCGGCCTTGAGCCCCTCCGCGGTTTTTTCTACCCGGGCCATCGCTTCCAGCACGTTCCGATAATTCTTTTCCACCTCGATCCGGACCGCCATTTTCAGCGCCGCCTGGCTGTAAAGGAGCTCGCGGTACTCGGCCCGGGCCCGGTTCAGGCTCTGCTGGGTCAGGTGAAAACCCAGCTTCTCCTCGAACCCCACGGCGATTCCGCCGTCCAGATAATTAAACTCGTCATCCACAAAGGGATTGCTTTGCGTGGTGCGGCCCGGGGTGTAGCCGTAGCGGAAGCGGCCGGCGAGAAAGATCTGGGGGAGGAACCTGCTCTTGACCACCCCCATCTGCGCCTGCTTGGCCAGGGTAGCGGCTTCCAGGGCCTTGAACTCCGGTCGATCGGCATTAGCCTTGTCCAGGTATTGCTTCAGGTCCGGAAGGGGGGAGAATTCTTCGGAGAGTGGAGCAATCGGAATTTCCGACTCGGCCGGGTTCACCCCGCAGAGCTCAAAAAAAACCTCCCGGGACTGCTCGAGGCCTTTCCGGGAAGACAAGGTTTCCTTTTCCAAGAGCGCGGTAAAAACCTTGAGGCGGAGGCGGTCGGTCTGGGTCACCCGGCCGGATCCCGAGCTCAGCCATTCGTCAATCTTCTGGTCGATTTTGGTGAGTTCCTGTCTCAAATCAGTTTGCAGGTTGAATACTTCCTGAGCCAGCTGGTAAGCGAAAAAAAGGTCGATCAGATCGTCGGCGAGATCGGCCCGGGCCTGTTCCACCTTGTTCTCCCCCGCCCGAACCCCCTGTCCGGCCGCCTTGATCGCGGAGGAAATCGCCCCGAAAGTGAAGAGGGGTTGAATTACATTCAGCTCGGTTTGGAAGAAGGGGCCCAGCTGGTCCAGGCTCAGCTCCGAAGCGGTGATTTTATCGGGCGGGCTCAGGACGTCACCCTTCGCGTCGGTGACCGGACCGGCGAGGAATCTAAGCCTGATTTCGGGCGCGAAGCGGTTGTTTTTTGCCTCCTGGAGATAGGTTTTGACCGCCGCCAGTTTTTCCTGTTCCTTCAGAATCAGGGGGTTATCCTGGGTCGCTTTTTTCAGGCAGTAGTCCAGGGTGACCTGGCCGGCCTGGACTCCCGTCGCCGAGAAGCCCAGCCACCCCAGGAAAACTAAGCCGATTAATTTCCTTCCGCTTTTTTTCATTTCCTGTCTGCTCAACCTGAATAGACCCGCGGAACCCGTCCCGAGATCGAGGTGAAGATTTCGTAAGGTATCGTCCCGGCCCAAGCGGCCATTTCTTCCGCGCGAATCTCCCCCCGCCCGTCCCGGCCGAGGAGCGTAACCTCGTCGCCGGCCTTGACCAAGGGGATCCTTCCCACTTCCACCATGGTCAGATCCATGCAGACCGAGCCAATCACCGGGGCCCTTTGGCCCCGGACCAGCACCTCGGCGCGGTTGGACAGGGACCGGAGATAACCGTCCGCGTACCCCATCGGCAAAACCGCCACCGCCCGGGCGGAGCGGTTCAGAAACATCTTTCCATATCCCACCCGGTATCCCGGCGGGATTTTCTTGATCTGCTGAATCCGGGTTTTCCACGTCAGGACCGGCTTCAAGGTCAGACCCGATTTCGCCAGGCGATATTCCGGATAGGCCCCGTAAAGCGCGAGCCCGGCCCGGACCAGATTGTCCCCTCCCGTACGGCGGAGGATTACCGCCGCGCTGTTTGAGGAGTGAGTATAAAGAGGACGGTAACCAGCGTCAAGAAAAAGCCGGACCGCCTTTTGAAATTCCTGCCGCTGGAAACGGGTGAAGACTGGGTCGGTGGCTTCAGAAAGATGGGTCATGATCCCTTCCATCCGGAGATTTTCCAGGCACCGAAAATCCCGGAGGAACCGGGGGATTTCGGCGGGGATCAACCCGAGTCTTCCCATACCTGTATCGACCTTGAGATGGATGGGAAAGTTCCCGCCTCCCCGGCGCCGAGCTTCCCGGGAAATCGCTCGGACCATCTCGATCCGATCTAACACGGGGGTTAGACGATAGCGAAAGAGGAGGGGAATTTCCTTCAGGTCAAGATGGCTTAAAACCAGGATCCGGCCGCGGAGTTTTCCCCGCCGGAGTTCTAAAGCCTCTGACAGCTGGGCGACCCCGAAGAAGCGGCAGCCCTGTCCAGCCAGACACCTGGCCACCGGGACCGCCCCATGCCCGTAGGCATTGGCCTTTACCACCGCCAGGATTTCCGTGGGGACCTGAAGTCTTCGGACCAGAGCTTGATAATTCGCGGCCAGTGCTTTCAGATCAATTTCCGCCCAGCTTTTTTTCGATTGTGGATCCATAATTTCCTGATATATTACTTGTATCCAGTTTTTTGTCAAAAAAAAGCCCTTCGTTTTCCGAAGGGCTTTTTTAATTTAATTCTGGCAGCGCCCTACTCTCCCAACCGATAACCGATCAGTACCATCGGCGCTGGAGGGCTTAACTTCCGTATTCGGAATGGGAACGGGTGTTTCCCCTCCGCTATGGCCACCAGAAACTCAATAATAAATACAAATTAAATATATAGAATAAATATAGAAGCTCTAATTTGGGAAAATTTAAATAATTATGGCCAAGCCTCACGGCCGATTAGTACCGGTCAGCTTAAATCCTTACGGATCTTACACCCCCGGCCTATCAACCTCGTGGTCTACGAGGGGCCTTCAGTCCGGCCAGAGTTACCCCTGACCAGAGGGATACCTAATCTTGGGGTGGGCTTCCCGCTTAGATGCTTTCAGCGGTTATCCCTTCCGCACATAGCTACCCAGCGCTGCAGCTGGCGCCACAACTGGTACACTAGAGGTGCGTCCATCCCGGTCCTCTCGTACTGGGGACAGCTTCCCTCAAGTATCCTTCGCCCACAACAGAGAGGGACCGAACTGTCTCACGACGTTCTAAACCCAGCTCACGTACCACTTTAATCGGCGAACAGACGAACCCTTGGGACCTCCTTCAGCCCCAGGATGTGATGAGCCGACATCGAGGTGCCAAACCTCCCCGTCGATGTGAACTCTTGGGGGAGATCAGCCTGTTATCCCCGGCGTACCTTTTATCCGTTGAGCGACGGCCCTTCCATGCAGAACCGCCGGATCACTAAGGCCTGCTTTCGCACCTGCTTCACCCGTCGGTGTCGCAGTCAAGCTCCCTTATGCCTTTGCACTCGACGGCTGATTTCCAAACAGCCTGAGGGAACCTTTGCACGCCTCCGTTACCTTTTGGGAGGCGACCGCCCCAGTCAAACTACCCACCAAACAGTGTCCCCGACCCGGATAACGGGCCTAGGTTAGAACTTCAGTACAACCAGAGTGGTATTTCAACGTTGACTCCAGCCCGGCTAGCGCCGGACCTTCAAAGTCTCCCACCTATCCTACACAAGCAGGACCAAAGTTCACTGTTAAGTTGTAGTAAAGGTGCCGGGGTCTTTCCGTCTAGTTGCGGGTAAACGGTATCTTCACCGTTGCTTCAATTTCGCTGAGTCCCTGGCCGAGACAGCGCAGGAGTCGTTACGCCATTCGTGCAGGTCGGAACTTACCCGACAAGGAATTTCGCTACCTTAGGACCGTTATAGTTACGGCCGCCGTTTACTGGGGCTTCGGTTCACCGCTTCTCATCCCGACCGAAGTCAGAACAATGACGAATCCCCTTAACCTTCCAGCACCGGGCAGGCGTCAGACCCTATACATCGTCTTGCGACTTAGCAGAGTCCTGTGTTTTTAGTAAACAGTCGCTCCTGCCGTTTCACTGCGATCCGGATTCGCTCCCGGAGCAAGTCCGCTCACGATTCCGGACACACCTTCTTCCGAAGTTACGGTGTCATTTTGCCGAGTTCCTTAGCCAGGGTTCTCTCAAGCGCCTTGGGATCCTCTCCCCGCCTACCGGCGTCGGTTTGCGGTACGGTCACCATTTAGGCTCGCTACGAGGCTTTTCTGGGAAGCATGGGATCAGCCAGTTTATTCCCCTAACGGGGATCCTCATCACCTCTCGGAGTTAACGAGATCCTGGATTTGCCTGGGATCTCCTCCTACCGGCTTGAACCTACCATTCCAGCGAGTAGGATGGCCTACCCTTCTCCGTCCCCCCATCGCTCAAACGCCCATTTGGTGGTACAGGAATATTAACCTGTTGTCCATCGCCTACGCCTTTCGGCCTCGGCTTAGGTACCGACTAACCCTGAGCGGATTAACCTTCCTCAGGAAACCTTAGGCTTACGGCGAGCGGGTTTCTCACCCGCTTTTACGCTACTTATGTCAGCATAATCTCTTCCATTCAGTCCAGGCATCCTCACGGTTACCCTTCGCTCCGAATGGAATGCTCCTCTACCCCCCCCCGACTTGCGTCGGAGGAGCCGCGGCTTCGGTAATAAGCTTGAGCCCCGTTACATTTTCAGCGCAGAACCGCTTGACCAGTGAGCTATTACGCTTTCTTTAAAGGATGGCTGCTTCTAAGCCAACCTCCTGGCTGTCAGAGCGTTTCTACATCTTTTCCCACTTAGCTTATCCTTAGGGACCTTAGCCGGCGGTCTGGGGTGTTCCCCTTTTGCCCATGAACCTTATCGCCCACGGACTCACTCCTGTTCCTGAAGTAATGGCATTCGGAGTTTGGTTGGGTTTGGTAGTCTTGTAGGACCCCTAATCCATCCAGTGCTCTACCTCCATTACTCAATAAAACAAGGCTGCACCTAAATGCATTTCGAGGAGTACCAGCTATCTCCAGGTTTGATTAGCCTTTCACTCCTACCCACAGTTCATCCGAGCGGTTTGCAACCCACACCGGTTCGGGCCTCCATCTCGCATTACCGAGACTTCACCCTGACCATGGGTAGATCACCTGGCTTCGGGTCTACTCCCGGCAACTAATCGCCCATTTCGGACTCGCTTTCGCTCCGGCTTCACCTCTTCGGCTTAACCTTGCTGCCGAGACGTAACTCGCTGACTCATTATGCAAAAGGCACGCGGTCAGCCGGTCCCGCCCGAAAGCGGGACATCGGCCTCCCACCGCTTGTAGGCTTGCGGTTTCAGGTACTATTTCACTCCCCTCACCGGGGTGCTTTTCACCTTTCCCTCACGGTACTAGTTCACTATCGGTCACTGAGTAGTATTTAGCCTTGGAAGATGGTCCTCCCGGCTTCCCTCGGAGTTTCTCGTGTTCCGAGGTACTCGAGAAATCGAACCCAAGAGTTCTCGGCTTTTCACTTACAGGACTATCACCTTCTCCGGTCCGCCTTTCCAGACGGTTCAATTAAGCTGAGAATTTGTAACTCTCTGAAGAAGCCGCCGCTTCCTCCGTCCGATCCTCACAACCCCGGTTCAACAACGCCAGCGGGCTATTGCGTTGAACTGGTTTAGGCTATTCCCTTTTCGCTCGCCGCTACTGGGGGAATCGCGATTGCTTTCTCTTCCTAGAGGTACTGAGATGTTTCAGTTCCCTCCGTTTGCCTTCCGGCCCTATGAATTCAGACCGGAATGTCCCGAGATTAATCGGGACGGGTTGCCCCATTCGGAAATCCCCGGATCTAAGTTTGTTTAGCGACTCCCCGGGGCTTTTCGCAGCTATCCACGCCCTTCTTCGCCTCTCAGTGCCAAGGCATCCACCGCAAGCTCTTAGTAGCTTGGCCATAAATTTATTTGAGAGTTTACCCAAATATTGAGCTTCTATATTTATTTTTCAAAGATCAGGGCACGGGGTTGAGTTCAGCTTGGTGGAGGTAAGCGGGATCGAACCGCTGACCTTCTGGTTGCAAACCAGATGCTCTCCCAGCTGAGCTATACCCCCGTTGGTGGGCCTAGGTAGATTCGAACTACCGACCTCACGCTTATCAGGCGGGCGCTCTAACCAACTGAGCTATAGGCCCAAAATCGTAAAGAACAAAAGTCTCTCTTTTCCGAGAGCCCCGGTCTTTCGACCTTCGAAAACTGAATAGCCGACTCTTGAAGATAAAACTCCTTAGAAAGGAGGTGATCCAGCCGCAGGTTCTCCTACGGCTACCTTGTTACGACTTCACCCCAATCACCTACCATACCTTGGGAACTTGCCTCCCTACCGAAGCAGGGTTAGCTCAGTGACTTCTGGTACAGCAGATTCTCGTGGTGTGACGGGCGGTGTGTACAAGGCCCGGGAACGTATTCACCGCGCCGTTCTGATGCGCGATTACTAGCGATTCCAGCTTCATGGAGTCGAATTGCAGACTCCAATCCGAACTGAGGCCGCTTTTTTGAGATTGGCTCCCCCTCACGGGTTCGCAACCCTTTGTAGCGGCCATTGTAGCACGTGTGTTGCCCTGGGCGTAAGGGCCATGAGGACTTGACGTCATCCTCACCTTCCTCCCCGTTAACCGGGGCAGTTTCTCTAGAGTGCCCAACTTAATGATGGCAACTAGAGATAAGGGTTGCGCTCGTTGCGGGACTTAACCCAACATCTCACGACACGAGCTGACGACAGCCATGCAGCACCTGTCTTCCCGCTCCCCGATTTCTCGGGGCACTCCCAGCTTTCACCGGGATTCGGAAGATGTCAAGCCCAGGTAAGGTTCCTCGCGTTGCATCGAATTAAACCACATGCTCCACCGCTTGTGCGGGCCCCCGTCAATTCCTTTGAGTTTTAGCCTTGCGGCCGTACTCCCCAGGTGGGGCACTTAATGCGTTAGCTGCGGCACCCCCAATAAATCGGGAATACCTAGTGCCCATCGTTTACAGCGTGGACTACCAGGGTATCTAATCCTGTTTGCTCCCCACGCTTTCGCGCCTCAGTGTCAGGGGTGGTCCAGAAAGCCGCCTTCGCCACTGGTGTTCCTCCCGATATCTACGAATTTCACCTCTACACCGGGAATTCCGCTTTCCTCTCCCACCCTCAAGCCATCCAGTTTCGAATGCAATTCCTGGGTTAAGCCCAGGGCTTTAACATCCGACTTAAACGACCACCTACGCGCCCTTTACACCCAGTGATTCCGAGCAACGCTCGCACCCTCCGTTTTACCGCGGCTGCTGGCACGGAGTTAGCCGGTGCTTCCTTCGGCGGTAACGTCAGAACCCAACCCTATTCAGATTGGATTTTTTCTTCCCGCCCGACAGAGCTTTACGACCCGAAGGCCTTCATCACTCACGCGGCGTCGCTGCGTCAGGCTTTCGCCCATTGCGCAATATTCCCCACTGCTGCCTCCCGTAGGAGTCTGGACCGTGTCTCAGTTCCAGTGTGGCTGGCCGTCCTCTCAGACCAGCTAACCATCTTCGCCTTGGTAGGCCGTTACCCTGCCAACAAGCTAATGGTGCGCGAGTCCATCCCGAAGTAGCAGCAGCCTGAAGCTTCCGCCACCTTTGGCCTCGGCTACCGCAGTAGCCGTGGTCTTATCCGGTATTAGCCCCGCTTTCGCGGGGTTGTTCCAGTCTCCGGGGCAGGTTACTCACGTGTTACTCACCCGTTCGCCACTTTACAGTCCCGGTTGCCCGGGATTTCTCGTTCGACTTGCATGTGTTAAGCACGCCGCCAGCGTTCGCTCTGAGCCAGGATCAAACTCTCCGAAAAAACTTCCCCGCAATCTTCAAGAAGATTACGGATTTTGACAGAGATTTTAAGGACGAGTTTACCTTTGGAGTGGCTATTCAGTTTTCAAAGATCAAAAGATATATATTCCAACGTTAAAATATAATGATGGGTCTCTGGGATGTCAAGTCAAAGATTTCCTCTTCCTCCCCAGCCATTATTATATGTTTTCGCAAAACCTAGTTACTGATATTTTCGCCCGCAAATTTTCTTTTGTCAACACCCCACATCAAATAATTATTTTCTCAATTAAATAAATTACCCACTCTTATTTAATCTTGATTTTGTGATATTTTTTCTTTCCGACCCGGATGAGGATTTCCCTGCCCTTAATCGATTTTTCCGAAAGCATGGCTTGCCCTTCCCCGATTCTTTCCTCGTTGAGGTAGACTCCTCCCTGTTGAATCAGACGCCTGGCCTCGCTTTTCGAAGGTGCCAACCCCACCTCGAAGATCAGCTCCCAGGCCGGAAGCCCGGATTTCAGGCGTTCGAGTGAGAGATTCGAGGTCGGCAGGTTGTCCTGTTCCGCGGCTAGGGGATTACGATTGATTGAACTGGTGGGGAGAATCCGGGGATCAATCCCCTTGGCACCAAAGAGCTGGGCCGCGGCCTTCCAGGCCGATTCCGCTTCTTTCTCCCCATGCACGAATTTGGTTATCTCGAAAGCCAGAATGGTTTTGGCCTGGTTCAATTCGGCTTCAGAAAAACCCCTGGTCATCTGGATCTCGGTCATCGGTAGGAAGGTAAAAAAGGCGAGAAAACGCTCCAAGTCCCGGTCATCCACGTTCCGGAAATACTGGTAAAAATCATAAGGACTGGTTCTCCGGGGATCGAGCCAGACCGCACCCTGGGCGGTCTTTCCCATTTTCTGCTGATTGGCCGTGGTTAAAAGGGGAAAGGTCAGGCCGAACGCTTCGGCAGACTCCACTCTCCGGATGAGATCAATTCCGGCCAGGATGTTTCCCCATTGGTCATCTCCTCCCATCTGTAAGACACACCCATGCTTTCGGTAAAGAACCAGAAAGTCATAGGCCTGCAGGACCTGGTAATTAAACTCGAGAAAAGAAAGCCCCCGCTCCATGCGTATTTTATAAGCCTCGGCCGAGAGCATTCGGTTCACGCTGAAATGGCAGCCAATATCCCGCAGGAAATTGATGTATTTCAGGGAACCGTACCATTGGCTGTTGTTCACCATCATGGCTTTCTCATCAGAAAAATCGAGGAACCGGGACACCTGCTGGCGGATCCGGCGGGTGTTGCTTTTAATCTGTTTTCCCTCCAGCATCTGTCTCATCTCGGTATGCCCGGAGGGGTCCCCGACCCGCGCCGTTCCTCCCCCCAGTAGCAGGATCGGACGATGTCCATGTTTTTGCAGATGCACCAAGGCCATGATGGGTAGCAGGCTCCCGGCATGGAGGCTGTCCGCAGTCGGATCAAAACCAATATAGGCCGATACCGGACCGGAGCCAAGCTTTTCCTCCAGTCGCTCCCGCTCGGTGATCTGGCGGATAAAACCCCGGGTTTCAAGTTCGGCTAGAAATATTTTCATCTTAAACCGGTAGAGATAACCTCTCAATTTTGAGGCACCGCCCCGAACCCGTCTCCAGTTCCAACAGCACTCCCTGCAGATAAACGTTTTTCTGGGCCACGACAAATTTAATCGGCATCTGGGTCAGGAAATGGTCAATCGCGGGGGCCGGCTCGAGCCCGATAACCGAATCGCTGGCCCCGGTCATCCCCGCGTCGGTAATATACCCCGTCCCCCCCGGGAGGATCTGTTCATCGGCGGTCTGGACATGGGTATGGGTCCCGATGACCGCGCTCACCTTACCATCGAGATAAAAGCCCATCGCCCGTTTCTCGGAAGTGGCCTCGGCGTGAAAATCCAGGAGCAACAAAGGGGTTTCCCGGGAGAGCCGCTCCACTTCCCTCCGCGCGGCCAGGAAGGGATCCTCCAACCGGTTGTTCATGTAGACGCGCCCCTCCACGTTGATCACCCCGACCCTGGACCCGGAGGCCAGGGGTACCACCACCGAACCCACCCCCGGGACCTGAGCCGGATAATTGGCGGGCCGGAGAAGGCAGGGTTCCTTAGCGAGGAAATTAACCACCTCAAGATGCCTGAAGATATGGTTGCCGCTCGTAATCACCCTGACCCCCTGCTGAAAAAGTTCATCGGCTTCCTTGGCGGTGATCCCCTTGCCCCCGGCCGCATTCTCACCGTTCGCAATCACGAGTTCCAGGGAAAGATCCGCAATCAGGGCCGGAAGTACCTGTCTCACCGCCTGGCGTCCCGGGCGCCCAAAAACATCCCCCAAAAAAAGAATCCTAATCAAACCGCCCGCTCACTTGGCGTATTCCACGGCCCGGTTTTCCCGGATCACGGTGACCTTGATTTGACCCGGGTAGGTTAGTTCGCCTTCAATCCGGTGGGCCAGTTCCCTGGCTAAATTATGGCTGGCCTCATCGGAAATTTTCTGACTCTCCACGATCACCCGGATCTCCCGGCCCGCCTGGATCGTGTAACATTTTTCCACCCCCTGAAAGGTGGACGCGATCTTTTCCAGGTCCTCCAGGCGCTTGATATAAGCCTCGTACATTTCCCGGCGCGCCCCAGGCCGGGCGGCGGAAAGAGTGTCGGCCGCCTGGACCAAGATTCCGAAAATGGTCGAAGGTTCATCATCGTGGTGGGTTCGGACCGCCTCGACCACATCCTTCTTTTCTCCGTATTTCTGCGCCAGCTCCATTCCGATCTCCGCATGCGAGCCTTCGACCTCATGGTCCACGGCCTTGCCGATGTCGTGGAGCAATCCCACCCGGCGGGCGAGCTTGGTATCGAGGCCAAGTTCCGATGCCATAATCCCCGAAATGAAAGCCACCTCCATCGAATGTTGATATATGTTCTGGGCATAGCTGGTCCGGAACTTCAGCTTCCCCAGAAGCTTGACCAACTCCCCGTGGAGCCCGTGTACCCCGAGATCAAAAGCGGCCCGTTCCCCATCCTCCACGATCGCCGCTTCAATTTCCTTCTCGGTCTTGTCCACGACTTCCTCGATCCGTCCGGGGTGAATCCGCCCGTCCTGGATTAATTTTTCCAGAGACCGCCGGGCGATCTCCCGGCGCATCGGGCTGTGGGCAGAGAGCACCACCGCCTCCGGGGTATCATCAATAATGAGGTCCACGCCGGTCAGGGATTCCAGGGCCCGGATGTTCCGGCCCTCCCTCCCGATGATCCTCCCCTTCATATCCTCGTTGGGCAGATTAACCACCGAGACCATCTTCTCGGCCGCGTAATCACCCGAATATTTCTGAGTCGCCAGGGCAATGATCCGGCGGGCGTTCCGTTCCGCCTGCTCCCTGGCTTCCTCTTCGATTTTTTTGGCGATCTTCTGGGCTTCAAGCCGGGCCGCCCCTTCCATGCTTTCCAGCAGGATTTTCTTGGCCTCGTTGGCGGTGATCCCGGCCAGTTTTTCCAGCTTCTCCCGTGCCTCGGCCAGCATCTGATTGTATTTTTTGTCCTTTTCGTCCGCCGACTGCTCGCGACTGACCACCGCCCGCTCGCGCTTGGCCAGCTCCGCATCCTTTTTCTCCAGGAGATCGAGTTTTCTCTCCAGGTTTTCCTCCCGGTTGAGCAGCCGCCGCTCAAAATTTTTAAGTTCCTGCCGCTCCGCCCGGGTTTCCCGCTCGAAAGCGGCCCGGGTCTTCAGGGTTTCATCCCGGGCCTGGATGGCGCTTTCCTTTTTCAACGCCTCCGCTTCCTTCTGGGCATTGACAACGATTTCCTGTACCTGCTTTTCGGCGGAGTCGACTTTCCGTCGGCCCCACATTTTGCGCAGGTAATATCCCAAAAACAAACCGAGGGTCAAACCGACAATCACGATTAAAATATTGATATTGGTAATAGTCATTTTCCAATCCTCCTGCCTCTCAATTAATCCGCCCGATCCGCTCCTCGGTAATAAGCCAATCCATTGCCACCCCCCGATCATCCGGGGGCAGGGGAATCCGGGGAACGATCTGGAAACCAAACGCCAACCCGGCCTTGCTTTTCCGGGAGGCTGCCGGAGCCAAAGCCCGATCATAGAAACCCCGGCCATACCCCAGCCGGGTTCCCTGGAGGTCGAAAACCACTCCCGGGACAAAAATCAGATCGAACTCTTCCGGGGTTCTTTCCTCAAAAGGAAACACCGGCTCGGGAATCCGAAAGGTCCCCTCCCGCAGTTCCGAACTCAGATAAACCCGGAAAAAACGCAAGGCACCCGGCGGGATTACCCGGGGATAGAATACCGCCTTTCCCCCCTGAGTGGCCGCCCGGAGGATTCCTCCGGTCGGGACTTCACCCCGCATATCCGCATAGAGGGCAATCCGGCGAGCCTTCTGATATTCGGGAAATTCCAGGATTTTCTCCAAAATCCGGGAACCAATTTTTTCCCGTTCGGCCTCCCGGAAACCCCTGCGCCGAGACAGATGTTCTTTCCGCAGTGCTTCCCGCAATTCCAGTCCCCCTGTGTCCATGATCAACTGACCAAGGAAATTAAATCGACCAAAATCATCAGCCGGACTTTTTTCCGACCGATCGCCGGGATCAGAAATTTAGGGGATCCAGTTGAAACGGAGATATGCTACCGGGTTTTCCCCGGGGCAGGAAAATCTTTAATCCCCGGCAGGAAAACTCGGACCACGAACCTTCCGGTTATGCACTCTGGTGAACCAGGACAGACTCTTATCGAAAAACCGGACATGGTAGTATCTCAACTTTTTCCCGAACATTCGTTTTTCCAAACCCCTCTTTCTGATCCATATTATCGCGATCCACCTTAGCTGGTGTTCTTTTTAAGAAATAAGCCTCCTCTCTTTCTTATATTTTTTTTCTCTTAATTTTCGGCCCCGCCTATGGCCGTAAGCGCGGATACTTTTTGAACCGTTGGGTTAAGTGGGCGCCATATTACTGCTTTTGACCCTTCCCTTGATCCGGGCCGGTCAGCCACAATAAGGGACAGCTCCCCCAAGCAATTTATTGGTTCATAAATTAGTTTTCCACGTCTACGCACCCGGCAGGGTTTCATTAAGCGCCGAGCCGATTTTTTCCTGCAGTTCTCCTACCTTTTTCTCCAAAGAAGAAAACACCTTTTCCTGATGGTTCCGATAAATGAAATACTCTTCCGCTATCGTCACCGCCGTCATAATGGCGATCCGGAGGCTATCCACGGCGGTGAACCGAGTCCGCACCTGGCCGGCCGTCTCCTCCACATAACCGGCCAGGAGTTTGAGGAATTCCTCGGTCTGATCGCTGGTCAATGATAACTTCTGTCCCAAAATCTCGGTTCGGAAGGATTTTTTCATTCCTTTTTCTCCTCGAACTAGGTTATTCATTTTAATTTTCGCAGTCAAGAGAAGGCGGTTCGCTTGCAATCTGGGTATCCTCAATATGAAAATAGACTGAAAATACCATGCTTTGCTACCAATGCCTGAAAAAAATACCGGATAACTCCCGGAAATGCCCTTTTTGTGGACGGCTCCTGATTCCCGGATCCTCCGAAGAAACCATCCCCAAATCAGCTCCCGAGAAATCCTCCAGCGCCAAACCGTCTGCGAAAAAACCAGAAGCTCCGAAAACACCGCCTCCCCAGCCAACCCCGGTCAAACCCGCTCCCGCCAAGCCGGCTCCGTCCAAGCCAGCTTCCCAGGAAATTCGACCACCGGCAAAAGCCTCGCCCAAACCGCCGCGGTCCAAGCCCACCCCCGCGGAATCCACCCCGCCGGTTGCCTTGTACAATATTGGAGATATTGTCGCCAACCGTTACGAGGTCTGGGAAATTCTCGGTTCCGGGGGATTGGGAACGGTTTATAAAGTCCAGGACCGGGGCACCCGTCGATCTTACGTCCTGAAACGAATCCTTCTGGAACTGGTCAATCCCGAAATCATTCGCCGTTTCCAGAAGGAAGCCGCTCGCTGGATCAGAATCCGTCATGCCCAGCTGGTCGAAGTTTATTCCTCTGGAGAAGACCGGGGATCGGCATATTTCCTCCGGGAATATCTTGAAGGTCTTTCCCTGGACCGGCTCCTGCAGGTCAGAAAAACCGCCGGGGTTTCCTTCAGCATCGATGAAATTGAGCCGATTTTCGCCCAGATCGCCCTCGGATTGATCGAGCTTCACCGAACCATCATCCACGGGGATCTTAAACCTCAGAATATCATCATTCTGCCGGACACCTTGAAAATCGCCGACTTCGGGATGGGAAGAATCCTCGACAATCCCGATTTTGTCTCCATCCAGCTCGCCCAGAGCGACAACTATTACTACCTTTCCCCGGAGATAATTTCCGACCCGGTTCACATCGGCAAAGTTTCGGACATTTATTCCTTCGGGGCCATCCTGTATGAAATGATGACTAACTCCGTTCCGCGGGGAGAGGTGGTTAATCCCTCCCAGTTCAACCCGAATCTCAACCCTAAACTCGATCCGGTCATCATCCGCGCCCTCCGAGAAAGTCATTCAGAACGCTACGAAAATATTCTGGATTTAGCCCGGGATTTTTACCAGGCGATCGGGAAAGAACTGCCGGCGGGTTTCACTCCTCAGTCCATTGACGACCTCCATATTCCCGATGACTTCATGGAAATCCAATCTTCCCGTCTTCTGGCTCGTCCGCCCGAACCTCCTCTGGAAATTCCACCCGATCACCCTTCGGTCGCCGTCCCTGTGGTTAAACCCATACAGGTTCCTCCCGAGCCGCCGACACCCGAACCCGCTCCCATCCCCGAGCCTCCCGTCCCGGAACCGCCAGCTCCGGAACCAATTTCTACTCCAGAACCGCCGGCACCCGAACCTATCCATATCCCGGAGCCCCAGGCACCCGAACCCGCCCCCATTCCCGAGCCTCCGGCTGAAGAACCGGTCCACATTCCCGAGCCGCCGGCACACGAACCCATTCCTCCCCTCGAGCCACCCGCTCCAGAACCAACTCGCGAACCGGAGACAGTACCCGTCTCAGAGCCCATTTCCACTCCTCAAACACCGGCCCCGGAAATGCCCACCCCGCCCCCGGCACAGCCTGAGGAATGGAAAGTTCCCGCTCCCTCCCCCACCCCCGCCCGTTCCAAGGTTCCCCTGATCGCCGCGGTGTTGGGAGGCATCATTCTGCTGGTGGCAGGAGGCATTTATTCTCTCAACCAACAGAACAAATCCCGCCTGGCCCGTGAGGTCAAGGGAAAAACCCAGGCTATTATAAAAATATATTCAGAGCTGGAACGTTCCGGAGCATCGCAAAAAAAGATCGCCGCCTTCCTTAAAACTGGATCCCGGATGGAGGAGCTAAAAAAACTTATTGCCGCCGGGGAATACGAAAAAGCCGAAGCCGTCATACCCGCGATCGCCGCCCTGGTGGAGGAGGCCCAGTCGGAACTCGAGCGGGAGCTGCGGGAACGGGAACAGAAAGAATTCTCTGTGGCCGAGGCGGCTATCCAAAAGGCGGAAGCCAGCCAGGAAGAAGCCACCAAAGCCCAGGCCCAGACGGGGGCGCCCGAACCTTTTCAGCTAGGGGGCAGCAAGCTCGAAGCGGCCCGGAAGGCCCTGGCCCAGGGAAAAACCCCGGAGGCCGTTTCGCTGGCCCAGGCGGCCAAGAACGCTTTTGATCAGGCCGTTAAAAAAGCCGGGAAAAAAGCTCCCGCTCCCGAATCCGAAAAGGAAATGAAAACGGCCCAGATGAAAAAAGAAGCCGCGGCCGCCGCGGCCCCCGCCGGGAAATGCCCGGCCGGGATGGCTTACATCCCCACCGGCAGTTTCCCCATGGGCAGCTCCCCGGATGATTCCGACCATGACTATTCCGAGCTTCCCAACAAACCGGTAAACGTTCCCGCCTACTGCATCGATGTCTATGAATACCCCAACAAGGAAGGCACCACGCCCCTGACCAAGGCCACCTGGTACGAAGCGAAAAAATCCTGCCAGTCCAACGGCAACCGGCTTTGCACCGAGCCCGAGTGGGAAAAAGCCTGCAAGGGGACCAAGAATAATAAATACCCCTATGGCAACCGCTGGGATGGGAATATTTGCAATACCCAGGACCCCCAGGGGAAGGAACGCGCGGTCCAGGCCGTCGGCAAGGAAAAGAAATGCAAAAGTGATTACGGGGTTTACGATCTTTCCGGAAACGTCAAGGAATGGACCGAGGACGCTTTTTCCGGGGAAATTTCCGACCGGACCGTCAAGGGCGGATCCTCCAGTCGGCCGGACTGGGCCACCCGCTGCGCTAACCGGGAAAATTTCCTGCAACCCTCCCGCAGCCCCGATCTGGGCTTCCGCTGCTGCCGCGACGCCCCCTGAAGCAACGTTTGTGAATTCCCAATTTCTAATTAAGAATTTCTAATCAATGGATTACGTCGGTTGGTTGCGCTGCTCGTCTCGCATCCGGAAAGGCGAGAAATGCGGGAAGAGTGGGACATGTGGGGCAAGGAAAATAAAAGCAATTTTTCTCGCCTGTCCAACTTGTCCAACCTTTCTCGCTCTTAAGAATAAACGAGCCGCCTGCCCGAGCTGATGGCTCGTATCGGCCAGAGCCAGCCGTAACCAATCAATCGATCCCTTTTTCATCTCACTCCTCCGATTTCATTTCCCTGTTTTGAGCCGGTGGAGATATTAGAGGGTGTTCCGAGTAATGATTTAACCATTTGAAATTAAAGGGAAAAGTGAAAATATTTGATCTGGTCTAATCTCGTTCTTTTTTATGGAGTGCATTAGCTTGTTTATCCCGACAACGGAGGGACTAATGCAACGCATC
>JAPLJI010000015.1 GCA_026388655.1 Pseudomonadota bacterium | reverse complement strand
CACCTCGTGGCGGGCGGGGTCGATTACCAGATCATGAACCCTCACCACCCCTTCCGAGACCTGGGCTAGGCCTTTCTTCCGCCTGAGGACGGAACGGACCCGGGCGACCAGGATCTTGAGACTGAAGGGCTTGGTGATGTAATCGTCGGCCCCGAGCTCGAGGCCGGCCACGATGTCGCTTTCCTCCCCCTTGGCGGAAACGATGATCACGGGGATGGCCTGGGTGCGATTATCGTTTTTCAGGATTTTCAGGACCTCGAGCCCGTCCAGGCCCGGAAGCATGAGGTCGAGCAGGATGAGATCGCCGCCATCCGCCCGGGCTTTTTTGACGGCTTCCTCCCCGGTGGTGAAGCACTCGGTCTGGTATCCTTCTTTTCCCAGGTTATAGCGGATCAGCTCGAGGATATTCTCCTCGTCATCCACGATCAGAATTTTTTCCCTGGCCATAAGATTCCTTTGTTAAACGCGCTTACCCCGGGTAAATTAAAAACAATGTATATTAGTATTTGATTAAATATACATTAAAATTCCGTAAGAATCTCATCCGGAGTGTTGAACAGATCCGGGTAAAGATGATATTTTTACCCATCTCGGGTTTAATTGATCGAGGAAACGTAAAACCATGACCGGGAAAGAGATCCGACAGAAGTTTCTGAAATACTTTGAAGAGCAGGACCACAAAATCATGCCCAGCTCTTCCCTGATCCCCGACGGGGATCCCACCCTGCTTTTCACCAATGCCGGGATGAACCAGTTCAAGAAGATCTTTACCGGCGAGGAGGACCGGGGCCTCCGGCGGGTGGCTACGGTGCAAAAGTGCATGCGGGCGGGGGGAAAGCACAACGACCTTGAGAATGTCGGCCGGACCAACCGCCACCACACCTTCTTCGAGATGCTGGGCAATTTTTCCTTCGGGGATTATTTCAAGCGCGAGGCGATCGGGTTCGCCTGGGAGCTTCTGACCCGGCGCTTCGGGTTCGATCCGAAAAAACTCTGGATCACCGTTTATAAAAAAGATGACGAGGCCTTTTCCCTCTGGCAGGAGATCGCCGGGGTTTCCCCAGAGCGGATCGCCCGCCAGGGGGAGGAAGACAACTTTTGGATGATGGGCGAAACCGGGCCCTGCGGCCCCTGCTCCGAGATCATATTCGACCAGGGACCCGGGGTGGGCTGCGGGAAACCGGATTGCCGGGTCGGGTGCAGCTGCGACCGCTACCTGGAGCTCTGGAACCTGGTTTTCATGGAGTTCAACCGCAAGGCGGACGGAACCGTGTCGCCCCTGCCCAGGAAATCGATCGACACCGGGATGGGGCTCGAGCGGATCACCGCGGTCCTCCAGGGTCAGACCAGCAATTACGGGAGCGATCTCTTCACCCCCCTGATCCAGGCGATCGAATCCCGGGTTTCCGGTTTGGATCCTGAAAAACACCTGGTTTCCGTACGGGTGGCGGCGGATCATTCCCGGGCCGCGTCCTTCCTGGTGGCGGACGGGGTGATCCCGGGCAACGAGGGCCGGGGCTACGTTTTGAGAAGGATCATCCGGAGGGCTGCCCGCCACCTGTTTGAACTCGGGATCCGGGAGCCTTTCCTCTATCGCCTGACCGGGGTAGTGGCGGACGCTTACGCCGATACCTATCCCGAGCTCCGGGAAAGGGAGATGAAGGTGACCCGGATCTTGAAAGGCGAGGAGGAGCGGTTCCTGCTCACGATCGAGCGGGGGATGGAACTCCTCTCGGCCGAGATACAAAATCTGGCCGCGGAAAAGCAGCGAGTTCTGCCGGGGGAGGTGGTTTTCAAGCTTTACGATACTTTCGGTTTCCCGGTGGACCTGACCCTGGACATCCTTCGGGATCGGAATCTCTCCGCGGACCTAGCCGGGTTTGAAAAAGAGATGGAGCTCCAGCGCCAGCGCGGCAAGGAGGGGCAGGATCGATCCGCGGGAGCCGAAGAAACCGAACGGATTAGCCGCCTGGTGAATGAGTCCGGTTCGGTTTCCTTTTTGGGATACGAAAGCCTGCAGGCCGATTCGAAGGTGGAAAAGATCCTCCGGGAGGGCGTGGAGCTGGACTCGGCCGGGCCGGGCCAGGGGGAAATCAAGATTATCACCTGGGAGACCCCGTTTTACGGCGAGGTGGGCGGGCAGACGGGTGACACCGGCCAGATCACCGGCGGCGGAGACCTTCAGGCCGAGGTGGTTTACACTGAGAGACCCCACATGGAACTCATCCTGCACCGGGTCCAGGTTAAGTCCGGAGAAATCCGGAAAGGTATGCTGGTGACCCTCTCCGTGGACCCGGACCGGCGGGCGGCGGTCGCCCGGAATCACACCGCCACCCATCTTCTCCAGGCGGCCCTCCGCGAGGTCAGGGGGGATGAAATCCGCCAGGCCGGGAGCCTGGTGGCGCCGGACCGGCTCCGGTTTGACTTCAGCTGTTTCTCTCCGCTGGCCCCGGCCGAGCGGGAGAAGGTCGAAGATCTGGTGAACGAGGCCATTCTCAAAAACCTGCCCGTCGTGACCCGGGTCATGAGCTACGAAGAGGGTTTGAAAAGCGGGGCGATCGCGATTTTCGAGGAAAAATACGGAAGCTCGGTCCGGGTGGTGGAGGTCGAGGGGGTCAGCCGGGAGCTCTGCGGGGGAACCCACGTGCGCCGGACCGGGGAAATCGGACTCTTAAAAATCCTGGGGGAATCCTCGGTGGCCGCCGGGGTCCGGCGGATCGAGGCTTTGACCGGCGAGGGGGCTTTCCGGTACCTCCGGAGTCTTGAGGAAACGGTTCGGGAATCCGGCGAGATCCTCAAGGTCGAGACCGCCACGCTGCCGCGGCGGATCCAGGAGCTCCGGGACGAGCTCAAGGCCAAGGACAAGGAGATTAAGCGTCTGCAGATGAAAAGCCAGGCCCAGACCGCCGATGAGATTCTCGATAAGGTTATAAAGGTAAACGGCATATCCTGCCTGGCTGTGGAGATTCCCGGGCTGGCTCCTCCCGCCCTGCGGGAGGTGGCCGAGAAAATCCGCGGCAAGATTAAATCCGGGATCGTGGTTCTGGGCAGCCGGACGCCGGAGAAGGCCGCCCTCGTGGCGATGGTGACCACGGATCTCTCCGCGAAATTTGACGCGGTGAAGATAATCCGGGGCATCTCGGGAGAGGTAGGGGGCGGCGGGGGAGGAAGAACCGACATGGCTCAGGCAGGAGGCAACCAGCCGGACGGTCTGCCCCGGGCCCTGGCCCGAGTGGAAACAGTCATTAAGGAAATGACCGAAAAGTAAAATCTTGGCCCCGCTAAAAAGAAACTTCTTTCCTGAGTAGAACCAGTATAAGTAGAATATCCGGAAAATATTTTCCACCTTTTTACAAAATCCTGATTATTCAGAATCTATTTCCCGGTAATTAAGGGTAATAATTTAGTAATTTCAGGGTGAAAATCTATTGCCACTTTTCATCCCCGGGGGTAACCTTTATTAGAGAAAAAAAGACCAGAAGGGAAGAATTCCCCTCTGGCCTTTTATGAGGATGGAGGCCTCACGGAACTTAAGATCGGGAGTGCCTTTCTTGTTTGGAGGGGTTAAGGAAGGGACATCCCCGATCAAGGATAAGGTCCGTTCAGCCCAATGACAAAAATTTATTATAGCTTTTCCTGTTTGTCAAGTGTTTTTTTAATAAACATCGGGTAGTAACTGTATTTTTGGGTGGAGAAAATTTCTTAATAAATTAAAACACTTAACCAAAGGAGTGGAATATGGCTCATGACCCGGATAGCGAAAAAGTGACCGAGCCGGATCTTTTGATCAAATCTCTGGGTGACAAAGTCAGGACCATCAGGAGGGAGAAAAACCTGACCCAGCAGGAGCTCGGGAATCTTTCCGATCTCTCCTATAAGTATGTTGGCGAGATTGAAAGGGCGGAAAAAAATCCCTCGATCAAGGTTTTATCCCGGATTGCCAACGCCTTGAACGTGGACCTGATCGAGCTGATCAGTTTTGACCTGCCTTCCTCGCTCTGGGAAGGGGCGGACCAGGCGGCCAGGAAGAAACTTCTGGACCGGATCAACCGTCTTCTCCGGGAGCAGGGAGTTTCCGAGCTCGAGAAAGCCAACAAGATTCTCAAAGTAGTACTGGAGAAATAGTTTTCCCGGACCAGGGTTCGATACACCGACGCGGTATTTAATTCCCTTTGCCGGGAAGTTTCCGGCAAAGGGAATTTTTTGTCGTGGGAAGAGGGTTGAAAAATTATTTTTTCCAGTAATAATATTGAGGCCGTTTGATACTTCGATGGGTCCCAGATCCAGCCCGAAAGGGCGGAAAGAGGGATGCCGCTCAGTATCAATCCTGAGCATACCCCGGGCTTGAGACCAGGTTAGTCGAAGGGTTGAATTCTGAAGTGGTAATTCCAAGACAGGAGGAAGGAACTTGACCAAGCACAAGGAACTGGCCAAATGGGTTAATGAATGCGCCAAACTCTGTCATCCCGATAAAGTGGCCTGGTGTGACGGCTCGGAAGAGGAAAAAGAGCGCCTGGAGAGGGAGTCCATCAAATCCGGCGAGATCATCCAGCTCAACCAGAGGGAGCTTTCGGGATGTATATACCACCGCACCGCCAAGAACGATGATCTGCACCCCGAAAAAGCGGGAGGCCGGGCCGACGAACAACTGGATGACCCCGGAGGAAGGATACCGGCGCGCCGGGGAGATCCTGAAAAATTCCATGCGCGGCCGGACCATGTACGTGATTCCCTTTTCCATGGGGCCGCTGGGCTCTCCGTTCAGCAAGATCGGCGTGGAGCTGACCGACAGCATCTACGTGGTTCTGAACATGCGGATCATGACCCGGATGGGCAAGGCCGTCCTCGATCACCTGGAAAGAACCAATGGGGAATTTACCCGGTGCCTGCACGGGAAAGCCGAGCTCGACGTCAACCGCCGGCTGATCCTGCATTTCCCCGAGGATAACACCATCTGGAGCGTCGGTTCCGGCTACGGCGGAAACGTGCTCCTGGGGAAAAAATGCCTTTCCCTGCGCATCGGCAGTTACCTGGGACAGCAGGAGGGCTGGCTGGCCGAGCACATGCTCATCATGGGGGTGGAGAATCCCTCCGGTTATATCGGCTACATCGCCGCCGCTTTCCCGAGCGCCTGCGGCAAGACCAACCTGGCCATGCTCTTGCCCCCGGAAGGATTGAAGCGAAAAGGCTACCGGATCTGGACGGTGGGGGATGATATCGCCTGGATGCGGATCGACACCGATGGCAAACTCTGGGCGGTCAACCCGGAGTATGGTCTTTTCGGGGTGGCCCCCGGGACCAGCTCCAAGACCAATCCGAATTTTGTCAAGGCGATCCAGAGAAACACCATTTACACCAACGTGCTCTTGAAGAAAGACAAGACCGCGTGGTGGGAGGGCGGTGATCCCCCAGTTCCCGCGGAGGGGATTGACTGGCAGGGAAGGCCCTGGAAACCCGGGCAGATTGAAGAAAGCGGGGAGCCGAAGCTGGGCGCCCACCCCAATGCCCGATTCACGGTTCCGATTCTCCAGTGCCCCTCGGTCAGCAACCGGCTGGAGCACCACCACGGGGTTCCGATTTCCGCGATCATTTTCGGCGGTCGCCGGGCCCAGGTGGCCCCCCTGATTTACGAGGCTTTCAACTGGCAGCACGGGGTTTTCATGGGCGCGACCATGGCCTCGGAACGCACCGCCGCCCAGGTCGGGAAGCTGGGGGAAGTGCGCCGCGACCCGATGGCCATGCTGCCTTTCTGCGGCTATAACATGGGTGATTACTTCGCCCACTGGCTCAAGCTGGGGAGAAAGATGACCGCGACCCCGAAGATCTTCAACGTGAACTGGTTCCGCCGGGACGAGAAAGGGGAATTCCTCTGGCCGGGTTTCGGTGAGAACCTGCGGGTCCTGGAGTGGATTATCAGCCGCTGCCGGGGAGAAGTGGACGCGGTGGAGACCCCGATCGGGAATGTTCCCCACGAGAACGATATTGATATGACCGGGCTCCGGATTCCCCGGGAGAATCTGAAAAAGCTTTTCGCGATTAGCAAGAAGGACTGGCAGCAGGAACTCGATGGGGTCCAGAAATTTTTCAATGGTTTCGGCAAGGACCTGCCCCCGGAATTGTGGAAGGAATTCCGGGCGTTGAAAAAGCGATTAGAAATTTAGAGGGTTTTTCGGGTTAAGCAGTCTTTTTGAGTTTTACGGCCCCGATGGAATATCTTCGATATTCACCGGGGCTGTTTTTTTAATTAATCCCGAAAAATGCAGTGAGTATTTGGGAACGCTTTGTAGTTGCCCGATTTATTTATCCCGACAACGAAGGGATCGGGCGCTTTTGAAAACCGCCGATTAATCGGTAGACTACAAAAGAATCCGCCCGCGAAAGACGGAGGAACGGATTCAATCGCATTTTTCGGGTTAATAAGTGTTTAGCGTCCTAGCTTTCCAGCGTATTTTAGAGTTTTTTCATCAGCCAGTACTTGATAAAGAACCAGACGTCCTGAAGATAACGCCCGGTGAAAAGCTTGACCCCGGCCGTTTTCAGGAAGTAAATGATGAATTCCGGGAGCATTTTGGGATCGGTGTAGGGGGTGGGGATCCCGGTCTGCAGCCCGAAGATCAGCATCATGTCAGTGGCGGTGGTAAAGCACTTGTCGATCCGGGTGATCTTCCCGGGATTTTTCAGCCGGGCCTGGCTGCAGGAGCCCAGGAAAATGACGGGATGGCCATGGCAGTCGATCTCCCCGGGCTTGCCGATGATCAGGTTCAGGGGCTTGGCCTTCCGGAAGGCCAAGCTGCCGGCGTAGAGTTCCAGGGAGGCGCAGACCATCTTGATTCCCATCACGCATCCATACGGGCAATCAACCTGGGGCTTGCCCTCGCGGGGAAGATGAACCGGCCCCTGGAAAAGCTTGACCGGCGATTTCAGCCGTTCCAGCTCGCGGGGAACGTTGTCCCACCGATACCAGTCGTTGTCGTAGGGCTTGAGACGCTCGCCCAGCCGGTCCAGGTCGGCGAGGGAATGGTAGTCGCCGGTGATTTCGATTTCTTCCAGGGTGGCGGGCCGGTAGCCGCGCTCGACCGCCCGCTTTAAATACCCGATATCGTCCCGATGGTAGCCCATGATCCGGCTGCCGACGAGATCCACCGCGACCGGGTTCACCCCCAGGATCAGGACCCCGAGCTGGCGGGGGGTGGGAACTGCTTCGTTCCCGGCTCCGATGGTGACGGCGTCCATCACGATGAAATCCGGGTAGCCCACCGAGAGGAGGTCCACGATTTTTTCATCCAGGAGGAAATCGTGCCGGATGGAACGGTCGTCGTCGCAGACGATCCCGATATTCAATTTCACCGCTCCGGTCATGTTGCTGACGCAGTGGCGCTTGAGCTTGGGCAGGTAAACCAGGAAATCACTTTCGGCCATTTTCCGGGAAAGCCTGACCGTGGAGTGGGCGGCGCCCCCGACGAATTTGACGGTCCGCAGATCCTCCTCGAAGGGAAAGAGATCGGTTTTCCCGGCCTTTCCTTCCGAGCGCAGTTTCTTCATCACGTCGTAGTAACCGGCGTATTTATAGCAGAGTCGGGTGGGAATCCCGACCGCGCTTTTCTCCCCGATATATATTTTCGAGACCTGTCCTTCGGCGTCGAGGACGCGGAGGGTGGCCTCGAGGACGGAAGGCGCGGTAAAGGAAGCATTCCCGTAAACCTTCTGATCGTGAGCGAAGACGACATTGGGCTTGACGAAAACCCGGCCGGCCGGTTTCAGGCCAAATTCGGCCAGGCCTTTCTGAATGCATTCCTGGATCCTGGCCGGGGAATAATCAGCGTTCAGGATGAGTACCTTGAAAGGCTTATCTTGACTGGTTTTTTCCATCTTCCGCTCCCTTTTTTCACCCTCTCCCCTTCCCTCTCCCCTCGAGGGAGAGGGTTAGGGTGAGGGGGCGAATTCAAGGATTTTAAAATCAAATCACCGGTATAAATCCTGATGCCGGGGCACCAGCTTTTCAAAGGCGGCCTCGGCCTCCGGGGCTGGGTGGACGGATAACGAGCCATCGGGATTCTGAATGACGCAGCCCGAGGTGTGCAGGAGTTTCAGGCGGGCGGCGGTGGTTTTTTTCTCCCCGGTGCAGACCAGCTGGCAGTTCCCACAGGTGAGATAAATCCGGTTCTCCGGGTGGGCGGGGTGGGTGTAACCGCCGGGCAGGGGAGGGCGGTCGTTATACAGCGAGACGGCCCGCAGGAATTCGTTCAGGAGCTCCGGCTCGTCCTCCGGGATCCGAAAACGCCCCGGTGACCAGCTCGACCATCGGCCCGATCGGTGCAGGCCGGTGAAACCCCCGCAGCAGAACTGGCACAAAAGGTAACTCTTGCGGGCCGCGTGGGTGAAGGTTGCCCCGCCGATGGTAACGGACATTTCTTTCTTTTTCTCGATCATCTCCATCGGGCAGGCAGAGGCGCAGAGTTTGCATTTGTTGCAGAAGCTCTCGCCTTCGGGAATAGGCCCGGTCGGCTCAAGCTCGGCGGTGGTGACCGTGGTGCCCAGGAGGATCGCGGTACCCGGCCCTTTAATCCCTGCGTTTCCCGACCAGCCGAAGGAGGCCACGCCGGAACGCACGGCGACATAACGGTGAGAAATATCCGGGAGGAGATTGATCTGCCAGTTGGGGGTATCCTGGCGGTATTTCAAATTGGCCGCCGTGCCCTTGGACATGATCCCCCGGCTTTTCAGCAGGCCGGCGACTTCCCAGGAAAGGTCCTTGATGCGGAGGTTGAGGGAAAGATTATCCTCCTCGTGATGGGAGCGATCCTTTTTAGCCAGGAAAGGCTCGATGTATTCCTGTTTCAGGGGCAGGGCGAAGCTCACCGCGGAGCGCGCCCCGGGAAGGATGTATTCGAGTTCGGTGCTCGGCGGTCCCCCGGCCAGGGTCTCCCGGGTGGCAAATCCGACCCGGAGAACGCCTTTCGAGAGCAGAAACTCTGATATTTCCTGATTGAGGGACATTGAGGAAATTATAGGTAAATAGCCGGGCCCGGCCAAGTATTTTTTGTGACTTTTCCTGTATTAAATAAATGATGCTACCCCGTCGGTTTTTCGAGAAGGGCGGAGAGTTTTCGGCCGAGCGGGGAACTGCTCACGGTGGAGAGGCCGTTCTTCTGGGCGAGGGCGAGGTATTTTTCAAAATCCGCGCGGGAAATATGGGAGGGCGGCTCGACGATCAGCAGGCGGCCGCCGGGAGCCAGGGCGCGGGCGATCTCGGAAAGGAGCCGTTCGGGATCGGGCACCTCGTGGACCACGTAGCAGGCGAGAGCGAAGTTTACCCGTCCCGCGAGGTCCGCGAGGTTGAGGGACTTCTCGGAGGCCAGGCGGCACTCGATCCGCTCGGAGAGACCGGCGCGTTTCGCCCGCCGCTGGAGTCCGCTCAACATTTTTTCCTGGAGATCCACGGCGATGACCCGCCCGGAGGGACCGACGATTTTCGCGAGGGGGAGGGTGAAATAACCCATCCCCGGGCCCACGTCGAGCGCGGTCATTCCCGCCCGGACATGGGGGGAGAGAATCTTTTCCGGGTTGTCCAAAAGTTTCCGGAGGGGGGAGACGAGGAAATATCCGAGCCACCAGGGACAGATTCTAAACGAACAGCTTTTGTTGGACATTGTTGTTTACTCCACTTTATTGGTTTCGATAAATAATAGCAGAAGCCTTTGGAGGATTAAACTAAAATTTAATACCTTCTCCCCAGGGGGGAGAAGGCTTGTCCCGAGGCTCACCCCGAGGGGCAGGGTGAGGTCAGGGCCTGGAACTGAATTCAAAATCGTTGAAGCCGCTGTTCCAGGCCGCGGCCTGCGCGGGGTCGAGATAGGATCCGTATTTCCCCGCGTCTTTCAGGTAGTAACCGAAGAAAGAGAGCGTGTAGAGACGGATCAGGTCCTGCATCCGCTCCGTGGGTAGGGAACCCTCGTCGGTGAAATCGGCGAAGGCCAGGTGGCCGCCGTCAATGAGCTTGAGCAGGTAAGCGGGACCTCCCAGGTTCTGATAGCACTTCAGGATCTCGTTGTCGAAGTTGAAATACATGTCCATGGTCCCGCCCGCCTCCAGGGCGGGGATGGTGATCGCCCGGGCGCCCGCGCAGTCCGGTCCGAAATAAGTCTGGGCGCCGTCGTGGGCGAAGCTCGCGACGGCCTTGACGCGTGGGTCGGGGAAATCCCGGTCCAGGGACTCACGCTGGTCGTACAAGGGGCAGACATAGGGGTCAAAGTTGGGTTCGTTCAGACAGCGGGCGTGAAAATAATCGTAGCTGTGCCGCGCACCCGCGACCGCGAGCGCGGTGTTGGCTCCCCAGGAATGGCCGGCCAGGCCGACCCGGTCGGGATCCCCGAGTTCAAAAAAGTCGTTCCCCGGGGCGGAGAACATCTCCAGCACCTTGGTGATAACGAAGGAAATGTCGTAATAACGGGTGATGGAGAAAGAGAGGTCGGCGGGGAGGTATTCGCCCAGGGTGGCGTTGCCGGTATGGTCCGCGATGACGCAGACGAAGCCGTGCGAGGCCAGGTATTCGAGGAGATACTTGTAAGCCTTTTTCCCCGCCCCGCTGCCGTGGGAAAAGAAAATGAGAGGATAGGGGGCCCGGGAGAAATCCGGCTCGGCGTCGAGGACTGCGTTGATTCGATTCAGGGCGACCGTGCCTTCGTAGTTACCGCCGGTGGGGGGCGGGGTTTTGGCCGGGTAGTAAATCAGGGTCGGGAGCGGCCGGTTGTTCCGGTCCGGATCGACCAACTGGTATTCGCGAACACCCACGCCGAAAGAACCCCACTGGTCGGGCGGGGAAAACGCCGGCGGCTTCGAACCGGAACCGCCGCAAGCCGGGGTCGAAAGGACCAGGAAAGCCGTCAGGATGATCCGGCGAATATCCGCTTTGCGATTTTTCCCCCTGGGGATCATTTTCAAGCGGTAAGCGTCATTGCGAGACCCGCCTCCGGCGGGACTCGGCAATTCCGTAAATATGGGGAGGCATATGAAGAAATATTTTACCGAACAAAACCATAATTGTTAAATAATATATATAAAATATAAGAATCTCGAGCAAACCAGGCAGGCTGCTGGTCTCTCAAATCTTGACAACAGAGGTAAGGATTATTATTATAGTATTACCATGAATAAAGGTAATACTAATTTTCAGAGTAATGCCAGAATTGATCTTGAGACCACCCTGACCCAGAAGGGGCAGGTTACGATTCCCTTGCCGATTCGCCGGGCGCTTAAATTAAAGCCTCGGGACAGAGTGGTATTTGAGCTCGAAGGGGACACGGTCAGGATCAAACCGTTTTCCTCCCGCCTTTTAGCCGGGTTTGGGGCGGTCAAACCGCACCGGCGGCCCGAAGACTTCTCCCGGGTCCGGGCGCAATTCGAAAAAGCCGTGGCCGAGGAAGTTACCAAGAGAAAATAGGATATTGATGGGACTACCTTTTATAGATACCAACATACTCCTTCGCTATCTTACCCGTGATGATGAAAAGAAAGCCGAGGCCGCCCTGGCCCTTCTCACCCGCCTGGAAAAAGGCGAAGAGAAAGCTATCACCTCGGCTATGGTTATTTTTGAGACGGTCTTTACCCTGCAGAGTTATTATCAGGTCCCCCGCAAGAAAATCAGGGAACTTCTTTTGCCCATAATTTTCCTCCGGGGTTTAAAACTTGAGCACCGGAAAACTTATGGCCGTGCCCTTGATCTCTACAGTTCGACTAACCTGAGCTTTGCCGACGCTTTCAACGCCGCTTTTATGGAAGAGCGCGGGGTGAAAGAGATTTACAGCTATGATGCCGATTTCGACCGGATTGAAAATTTGAAAAGGCTGGAGCCTTAACTCAGCATTCCCGAGAAAATTAAAACTCATTTGAAATCCCCTCTAATCCCCCATTGAAAAGAGGGAGGAGGCGGGAGTTATCCCAGGCATTCTTTCAGGAAGGTGCCCTCGATTTCGCTCACCTGTTCAAATGGTTCGCCGATATAGACGGCGAAATGATTGACCGGAAGTTTGACGATTTTGACCTTCGGGATCCTGGCCGCGGCTTTCTCGATCTCGCGGGCGGGGATCAGGGAATCTTTCTGGGCAATCACAATGAGCGCCGGGCAGGTGATCTTGTCGGCGTGGAGGGCGGGGCGATAGCGGGGAAGCGTAAGAAGAATCCGCGCCGGGGCCTCGTTTTTCCATTTCGATCCGGGCGGGACCAGAGCCAGGTAGCCCGGCTTGGATTCCGGCGTGCTCATCAGGGCGAACTCGCCCGGCTCGGCCACCACCGGAACGCAGTAAGGTTTTCGGAAGGTGAGGGCCCGGGCCAGGTCGCGGAGGCCCTTGAGCGTGGCCTGGACGATAAAGGAGCGAGGCGCGTAGCGGAGCATGACCGCTCCGTCAACGAAGGGGACCTGGGCGACCACCGCGGAAAGGCCGGGGATCTCAGAGGCGATCGCCAAAACGTGCCCGCCGCCAAAAGATGAGCCCCAGAGCGCGATCCGGTCCGGATTGATCTCCCGGATCCCGCGGCCCCGGGCCGTGAATTTTTCCGCGAAGGCGGGCAGGCGGAAGGTCCGCTCGGCCGCGATTCCGTGAGCCATAATGACCACGGGCGGTTTGCCCGCGCCTTCCGGCAGGAAGAGCCACCCGGCGCATTTCAAACCGTGGCTCTGAAAATTGCGATCAAGCCTTTTCATCGTTCCCCATGTCCTTTCGCAGAAGCAGATAGGTTTCCCGGTAGATATTTTCCCGGGGTCCGATTGCGACGATCTCGATTTCCTTCCCCGCCGCGATCCGGTAAATGATCCGGAAGCGGCCGACCCGGAAACTTCTCAGCCCGGAAAACTCTTTTCTCAGGGCTTTTCCGGAATGGGGGTCGGCCAGGATCATTTTCAACGATATCCTGACTTTCTTCTTGATCTGGGGGTGGAGGTTCCGAAGGGTACCGGCGACCTGATCAGTAACCCGCAGCCGAGGGGAAGCGGTTTTCAAGGGTGAAAAGGGTTAGCCCAGAAGCTCGTCGAGGGTGTAGAGACGGGATCGCCTGGCCTTCAGGGCCTTGAGCCCCTTCCTGATTTCCTTCATCAGGCTCGAGTCGCCCCGGACCGCCAGGGTTTCCTTCCAGCTTTCGTACTCCTCCGGGCTCACCAGGACCGCCGCCGGGGAGCCGTTCCGGGTGATCACGATTTCTTCGTCGGTGTCGGCCACTACCTTGACCAGCCCGCTGAGCTTGGCCTTTGCCTCGGAGAGTGACAGGGTTTTCAAAATGGACCTCCTTCTTATCTGACCAGAATTCAGACCAATCATAAATGGGGAGGGAGCCGATTGTCAAACGGTGTTTTTATCAGGAGGGATAAACAGGCTCCGGTTGACCTTCATGAGGGTCGAGTTCCAGGACAGGTAGGCGTTCCATATCGTGCCCGGGAAGGAGAAGAAGAATTTAAAAAATTGGATTTGGGCTTTAAGGCCGATTTTGGTAAAGAATTCGCCCCCGCTCTTGTGGATTTTTCTCATCCGAAGAATCTCGGGGGGCCAGAGGAGCTTATAGGTCTGATCCGCGATGGAATCCGGCGGTTGCCCCGCCCGGATACCTTCCGCGATCGAGCGGGCGGCCGGTCCGGCCTGCGCGAGCGAGCGGGCCACGCTCCAGCCCGTGGCCGCATGGACAAATCCGCCGGCCAGGCCGTAGCCGATGACCCGTTGCTTGAGATCGGGCACGACCGGGTTCATGGCCAGGGCGCCCTCCTCGTTCTTCTCGACCTTGAGGATCTTGATCTTCATGTGCTCGAGGCGCTGGTGCAGGCGCTCCCGGAGCAGGTCGAAGGGGACCCCGGGGTTGTCGGCCAGGGAGGTTTCCTCGAAAAAGGCCAGGTCGGGGGCGAAGGGCATGGCGTAGAGGAAGGTGGGGGGATGATTCTTTTTCCCCAGGAAGCCCGAGCGGAAGTCCATCAGGATCATGTGCTCCAGGTTGTAAGGATGCTTTTCCACCCGGGCCAGGATCCCGAGCACGTTCTGGAAGGAATCGGCCTCCTTTGTGGGTTTTTCCATCAGGCGGTGGGCGTGGCCGGTGGCGTCCACGACCATAATCGCCCTGAGCTTATCACCGTTTTTAAGGGTGACGGTGCTTCCTTTGGCGTCGTGCGCCACCGCGATGGTTTCCTGCGCGATGGTTTCCTTGACGTCCTTCCGCAGGGCGTTCCGGAGCTTGCCGTTGTCGAAATGGGCGTAAGCCCCGACCAGGACCTTGCGGGAGTTTTCCCCGAAGATGATCTCGATCTTCGGCCAGATCCGGTCGCAGTATTTGTCCAGGCCGAGGGGCCTGATCTCATCAGCCCAGGCGCAGGTGTTGTTCTCCCAGGGCTGGTTTGCCTTGGAATCGACACAGACAATGCTCAAGCCC
>JAPLJI010000037.1 GCA_026388655.1 Pseudomonadota bacterium | reverse complement strand
TCCGGGACGGCGCCCTCCAGCTTCGGCCCCTGCGGGAGCTTTACCCCGGGCTGATGCACATCCTGATTTTCTACGGGATCGCCGTTCTCCTCGTGGGAGCGCTGGTGGACGCGGCGGATCATTACCTGACCCTGTTCATTAGCCCCTCCCTGCACTTCAACAAGGGGATTTTCTACATCTGCTTCTCGGTCTTTCTGGAATTTGTCGGCCTGGGCTTCGTGCTCGGCCCGGCGATCGCCATCTTCCGGCGGTATATCCAGCGCCCGGCGCGGCTGAGTGATACCAACTGGGAGGACGCCCTGGTCCTCGGGCTCCTGCTCTTTATCGCCGTTTCCGGCTTCCTGCTTGAGGGCCTGGGCCAGGTGATCGACCAGCCCGCCTGGGGAAAGTTTTCCTTCGTCGGATTCGGGATCGCCGCGGTGCTGAAACCGCTGGCCCTCTCCGACTGGAAAACCCTTTATGTCCCCGTCTGGTTCCTGCACCAGGTCACCGCGCTCGGCTTCATCGCCATCATTCCCTACACCAAACTTTTCCACATCATCACTTCCTCGATGAGCCTCTACCTGGCCCCCGTGGACGAGCCCAAGGGCGCCCTCTCTACCCCCTTCAGCCTGAAAGAGATGATGGAAGCAACGACCGAGGTGCAGTTCAAGCTCGGGGCGGACCGGATCGAGGACTTCACCTTCAGCCAGCTGGTTTCCCTGGACGGCTGCACCCGCTGCGGGCGCTGCCAGGATAACTGTCCGGCCCATCTTTCCGAACGGCCGCTTTCCCCCAAGGAACTGATCCAGGACCTGAAAACCCACATGCTGGAGAAGGCCAAGGCCATCTCCCAGGGTAAGGAAGCGAAACCCATCCACGAGGAAACCATCAAGGCCGAGTCCCTCTGGGCCTGCACCACCTGCCGGAACTGCATCGAGCACTGCCCGGTGGGCATCCAGCATCTTCCCTTCATCATGGACCTCCGCCGCTCGCTGGTGGGAGAGGCCAAGATCGACCACCTCCAGCGCCAGTCCCTGATGAACACCACCAACAACTACAACCCCTGGGGAATCGCCTTCAGCGACCGGGCCGCCTGGGCCGCGGAGCTGAAAATCCCCCGCGCGGCCGAGGGTGATTTTGAATATCTCTATTTCGTCGGCTGCGCCGGCACCTACGACCAGAAGGCCCAGAAAATCTCCCTGGCCATGGTCAAAATCCTGAGAGCCGCCGGGATCAAGTTCGCCATCCTGGGCGAGCAGGAAAAGTGCTGCGGCGAGTGGGTCCGCCGGCTGGGTGACGAAGGCCTCTACCAGCAGCTGGTGATGGATAATACCGAGGTCATGAACCAGCTCGGGGTGAAGAAAATCATCACCGCCTGCCCCCATTGCTTCACCACCCTGAAAGACGAATACCCGACCCTGGGAGGCAAGTACGAGGTCTACCATCAGAGCCAGCTGGTCAGCGAGTGGGTCAGGTCGGGCCGGATCACCCTGAAAAAAGAGCTGGACCTCAAGGTCGCCTATCACGATTCCTGCTACCTGGGCCGGTATAACGACATTTACGACCAGCCCCGCAACCTGATTCAGGCTATTCCCAAGACCCGGCTGGTGGAAATTGAGCGGAATCATAACAAGAGCTTCTGCTGCGGCGCCGGCGGCGGAGGAATGTGGGCGGAATTCGAGAAGGGGCGTAAGCCCAGCGAACTCCGGCTGGAAATGGCGCTCAAGTCCGATCCCGGGATGATCGTCACCGCCTGTCCTTACTGCCTGACCATGTTCGAGGACGCGCTGAAGGTCAAAGACCTGGAAGGCAAGATCCAGCTCAAGGACGTGGTGGAATTGGTCGCCGAACATCTGGCGGAATAGAATTTCGCCGTAATATCTTTTTTCTCAAGCCCCGGTTATTCTTGGACCGGGGCTTTAATTTTACTTTATAAATCACTTAGCCCTCTCCCCTTCCCTCTCCCCTCGAGGGAGAGGGCGAGTGTGAGGGGGCCATAAAATGATTGATAATTTTTTGCTTTACGATTTAGTCAGAGAATTTAGTCGCATTGGTTATTGAAATTTCAAATCATGGAGAACCACAACCGATTCAAATCTCCGCAGGACCCGGAAGTCGGGCGCTTCCTGAGATCACTCGGGATTCATCCCCTGCCCACCCGTCTCCCCTACCCGGTTCCCAATCAAGTCAATGCCTATCTCATCGAGGGGGATGGCCTGCTTTTGATCGATACCGCTTTAAATGATGATGAATCCTGGGAAACCCTGGAAAAGGATTTCGCCCGGCTGGGGCACACCTTCGCGGAGGTCCGCCGGATTTACTTGACCCATGGCCACCTGGACCACTACGGGGTCGCCCGCAAGATCCAGGACCTCTCCGGGGCCAAGGTTTATATCCACCCGCGCGACCGCGCCAAGGTTATACCCCACACACCGGAAAAACAGAAAACCGAAAAAGCCCTCTACCAGAATTACCTGGTGGGGGCGGGTTTCCCGGAGGATGAGGCGGTCAATCTCCTCCAGATCTCGGAAGCGATCCGGCACCACGCCCTTCCGCTCGAGAAGCTGGAGATGGCGGAAGACGGCGAAATCATCAAGTGGGGCCAGGTCACCCTCAAGGTGATGAACCTGCCCGGGCACACCCGCGGGATGATCAACTTCTACGAACCCCGCCACCGCATTCTCTTCTCCGGCGACCATATCCTCCCCGAGATCTCCCCCAATCCCCTGCCCGACCTGGACGCGGCCATCAGTTCCCCGGAACCGGAGCTAAAACCCGGGGAAGCCGGCCCGGACCCGTTCCCCCGGTTCCGGAGCCTGATCCAGTATCTTGTTTCGATCCAGCGGGTCCTGGCCCTTGACCTGGACCTGGTCCTTCCCGGCCACGGGGAACCGATCGTGAACCACCGCCAGCTCCTTCTCGATCTCGCCCGTTTTTACCAGGACCGGCAAAGCAAAATCCTGGCCGCCCTGGGGAGCAAGGAACTTACCCCCCTGGAAATCTCCCGGGAACTCGATCGGAAAATCTATTACCGGAGGAAGTAGCCGAAGGATTTGACACGCTTTTCATATTAAGGTAATTTTTATTTAATCACCATGAGACCCATCGGCAAACAGGCTATCTCCCTTTTTCTTCTCCTCGCCCTGGCCTTCTGGGGCTGTCAGGGAAAGAAGCCCGATTTCGCCTCTAACCAACTGACCCGGGTCTATACCGATCTCAATTACATTAAAGACGAATCCGGGCGCTACGTTTATTTCCACGGGGTCAATGTCAGCGCCAGTTCCAAGTTCCCGGCCAACGAGGATCAGCAGGTCTTCACCACCAGCGGCCCTCCTTCCTACGTGGGCAAGCCCTTCCCTTTAGCCGACGCCGACCGGCACTTCCAGCAATTGCATAACCTCGGGATCAACTCCATCCGCCTGATCATGACCTGGGAAGCCGTCCAGCCGGAGGCCCCCGGCAAATTCGATCAGGAATATCTGGAC
>JAPLJI010000009.1 GCA_026388655.1 Pseudomonadota bacterium | reverse complement strand
GTTCTATTCGAGTACATCGAATCTTTTTACAATGCCAGGCGGATTCATGCTACGCTCGATTATGTTTCACCGGTTGAATATGAGGCCATGCAGCTGGCAAAATGTGCTTAGCAACGTGTCCATTTTTCCGGGGCTATATCAAATGGCCCTAATTACCCCAACAACCACAATGATGAGAGAAGGTATTTCTCAGGCTTCAACAAAAATTGACGCTGGTTTCCGTGGTAATTTAAACTGGGGACTTCGTAATTGTTCAAGCAAGGATTTAATCATCAAGTATGGGGAGCCAATTTTCAAACTTACTATTTTCCTTCTAACGGAGAATGAAATTCCTGAAATGCCTTACGGAAATCGGGAAGCTGATAAATACCAAGATACAAATGGGATTAAATTATCAGCACGCCAAATTCCCGCAGATATTCCAAAACATAAAATAATTTCGTCAAGTTTCGATAAGCTTGATCCTAAAAAACAGTTACGTGAGGCTGGGTATCCCTTCGATCATATTAGCACAGAGCTTACAGTTCTTCATGGAAAATTTGAGGTAGTATCAAAAGATGTTGTTCTGTTGAAAGATCAATTCAAAAAACAGACTGATGAATTATCTGAAAAGATCATGGCAGAGACAAAAACACTCTCAGAAAAATTGAATGAATTACGTCAAAATATTTTAGAGAGAGCAGAGGCAATATTTTCTAAAAAATTCTATTGGGTAATTGGCATAATAATAGGTGCTCTCTCTGTTTTATATGGAGGCATAAGTTATCTTGAAAAATGGACGAGTAATAAAAATACGCTTGCGTTTATTGGTATAGTCGTAGGTGTTGTAATTATTGCTATCACTCATTTTGTTAATAAACGAACAAAATAATTTTAAAGAATTTAAAAAATTTGGCAGACAATTGAGAAATTGACTTCTTCGAATCGTTAAGCAGGCAGAAACGCGAAAAGGTAATAGCCGGTAGCGGATAGTAAAAAGGATTGCCGCCCTTCGCTCGCAATGACGAATTAAAACCCCTCCCGTTCTTGTCGGAAACGATGACCCCCTAACCCCCGCCCTCTCTCGCCATAGGCGGGATCAGAATGACAAATTTGTTTGGATAATTACGAAATAAATAACTGGATTCCTGCTGGAGTTTATCCTGAGCGTATTTCAGGAAAAGATGATGCGCAGGTAGTAGTAGACGACCGGGAAAGAGAAGAGGATCGAATCCAGCCGGTCGAGCACCCCCCCGTGGCCGGGGAAAAAGGTGCCGGAATCCTTGATCTTGGCGTCCCGTTTGATCAGGGATTCAACCAGGTCCCCCAGGGTGCCGAAGACCGCGACCAGGGTGCCGATCGCCAGGCAGTGAAGGTAACTGAAATGGGCCCGGAAGATCAGGTTGACCAGGCAGGCGGTTACCCAGGAAGTGACCAGCCCCCCCCAGAATCCCTCCCAGGTTTTATTGGGACTGATGGTGGGGGCGAGTTTTCGCTTCCCCAGATTTTTCCCGGCGAAATAGGCCCCGGTGTCGTTCAGGAAGACGCAGGCCAGGATCATCACGGTGAAAAAAAGACCCGTGTCATGGCCGAGATGACTGTTCTCCAGGATCAGGGAAGCCTTGACGCTCTCGGTCCGGAGGGAAAGACCGAAGTTCCGGACCAGGACCGCATGGCTCAGGAGCCAGCCGATGTAAAAAACCCCGGCGATGGTTACCGAGAAGCCGTTAATGGCCAGGGAGACATCCCGGCGGGTGAGTTGGATGATCAAAATGGCCAGGAGCGCCAGGGTCAGATACAGGTTAAGAAACAGGGGATTGGAAAAATAGGCCACCGCCGCCATTCCCGCCCCGGCTACCAGGGAAAACTTGCGCTGGGGATGGTACCCCCGGCTTTCCAGAATCCGGTTTAATTCCCAGATCCCGGCGATAATAAACGTGGTGATCAGGAGAAGAAAAGGAATTCCCCCTACATAAATAAGGACGAGAAGAATCGGGACCGCCACCGCGGCGGTCATTAACCTCAGTTTGAGTTCATGGGTCATAATCAGCTCCGGATTTTAACAGGGTCCAAGGGTCCGAGGGTTCATCTGATCAATTGGCGATTGCGGCCTCCGGCCCGAGAGGGCCTACGGCCCGGAGGGATTGCCGAATTCGGATTGCGGAATGTGCCAATTGACGATTTACGATTGACGAATAAAGGAAAAATAAATGCTGAAATTTCTAAAAATTAGGATTTTCTCCTTTGAATTTAAAAATCTACAATCGTCAATCTGCAATCGTCATTTTCCTTTGCCCTTTGCTCTTTATTCCCCGACCCTGACTTCCAGGTCCACCTTGCCTTTGAGATTGACCTTCACCTGCTGGGCGCCGAGGAAAATTTCGTCCTGCTGATCCGGTGCCGCCACGATCAGCATCTCCGGCTCCCGAAAAGAATCCGGAAGCGCCGGGAAGGCCAGGGCCACGGCTTCCACCAGGAGCTCGGCGGCCAGGGAGGGGGTGATTTCCGGGGGGGCCCAGGAGGGGAGGTGAAATCCCGGGAGGGGAGTGACCAGCTTGTTCAACCCCATTCCCGCCACCGCTTGGGCGATCAGTTGGACCAGGGCCTGGTAGCGTTCAGTGGTGAAATGCTCGGGCGGTCCAAGTCCGTTGAGGAGGATACGCGGGGAGGCGATCCTCCGGGCGGAATTGGAAAGAAGTTTTTCACTGAAATCGCCCCGGATCCAGCCGGACATAATGTTTCGGGACAGATGCCCTTCCAGCCACCAGTCGATCCGGCCGGTTTCGCCCTGGAGCGGACGCTCGCGGGAGAAAAAATAAACCAGCAGGATATCGGCGGGATAATGGTCAACCGGGGGATTGACCAGTTTTATCTTCACCGGTTTCGCTCCTTGCCGAGCGGGCTAGCTGGTCCAGGATTCCGTTGACAAAGCCCGAAGAATCCTTGCCACCGTAGATTTTGGCCAGCTCCACCGCTTCGTTGATTACCACCCGGACCGGGGTTTCCGGGTCATGCAGGATTTCAAAGGCGCCGATGCGCAGGATGGAGCGTTCCACCGCAGCGATCCGGGGGAGACTCCAGTTGCGGGAATGTTTCTCGATCGAGCGGTCGATTTCCTTCCGGTGGTCCAACACCCCCGCGACGGTTTTCGCGATGAATTCCCGGGAACGGTTTTTTTTCAGGCCGTGGTTTTTCCAGAATTCCTCGGCCGCCGCCATCCGAAAATCCTTCCCCACCTCCAGGGCGTAAAGGGTTTGGAGGATCATCGCCCGGTCCTGCTTCCGCCCCATCTTTTATGTTTTGACTTTCATTTCCCGGAACAGGTTGGCCAGTTCCACTGCGGCCAGGGCCGCATCGAAGCCCTTGTTGCCTTCCTTGGTCCCGGCCCGTTCGATGGCCTGCTCGAGGCTGTCCGCGGTGATCACCCCGAAGCTGACCGGGATCTTGCTTTCCAGCGCGACCTGGGCAATCCCCTTGGTGACTTCGGCGGAGATGAAATCAAAATGGGGAGTTCCCCCGCGGATCAGGACACCCAGGCAGATGATGGCATCGGCTTCCTTCTTCTGGGCCAGAGCCCGGGCCACCATCGGGAGCTCAAAGGATCCCGGCGCCCGGAAGACCCGGATCTTGGCCTCATCGGCGCCGGTGCGGCGGAGCGCGTCCAGGGCCCCCTCGAGGAGCCTGTCGCTGATGAAGCTGTTGAACCGGCTCACGACCAGGTCAAACTTAAGACCCTGCGCCTGGAGTTTCCCTTCATAAACCTTAACCATGGCTTTCCCCCCTTCTTTAAATAAAAACCGTTATTTCTGGTTTATCTCAGCATAGGGCATAGAGCATAGAGTTAAGAGCGTTAATCTCGTTTGGTTCGTTAATTTCGTTTTAACCTATGACCTAACACCCACAACCTTTTTTACTGCCTACTGCTTACTTTTTCCCAGCCTGCGGGATTTTCAGAATATGACCCAGCTTTTCCTTCTTGGTTTTAAGATAAGTAAGATTTCTTTCCGTCGGGGCAATCTCGATCGGGACCCGTTCCACCACCTCCAGGCCGTATCCCTCCAGGCCGACGATCTTTTTGGGGTTGTTGGTGAGGATTCGCATTTTCTTGAGGCCTAAGTCCCGGAGGATCTGGGCCCCGACCCCGTAATCCCGGAGATCCGGGGCGAACCCCAGGAATTGGTTGGCCTCGACCGTGTCCTGGCCTTCGTCCTGGAGGGCGTAGGCCTTGATTTTATTGGCCAGGCCGATTCCCCGGCCTTCCTGGCGCATATAGAGGATCACCCCCTTGCCCTCCCGGCTGATTATTTCCATCGCCCGGTGGAGCTGGGCGCCGCAGTCGCAGCGCTCCGAGCCGAAAACGTCCCCGGTAACGCACTCGGAGTGAACCCGGACCAGGATCGGCTCCTCCGGAGAGACCTCGCCCTTGATCATGGCCAGGTGCTGGTTTTTATCCACCTCGCTCTCGTAAATAATGGCCTGGAATTCCCCCCCGTAGGGCGTGGGAACCGGGGCCGTCGCCACCCGGTGGACCAGGCTTTCGTATTTCATCCGGTATTTGATCAGGTCGGCGATGGTGGCCATCTTGAGCCCGTGGCGCTCGGCAAAAGGTTCGAGGTCGGGCCGGCGGGCCATGGTCCCGTCTTCATTCATGATTTCGCAGATCACCGCCGCGGGTTTGAGCCCGGCCAGGCGGGCCAGGTCGACCGACCCCTCGGTCTGCCCGGTGCGGACCAGGACCCCGCCCTTCCGGGCCCGGATGGGAAAAACGTGGCCGGGGCGGGCCAGGTCTTCCGGCTTGGTTTTCGGGTCAAGCGCGGCCAGGATGGTAGCGGCCCGGTCGTGGGCCGAGATCCCGGTGGTGGTGCCTTCCCGGGCGTCGATGGAAACGGTGAAGGCGGTTCCGAAGGGGGCGGTGTTCTCCGCCACCATCGGGGAAAGGTTCAATTCCCGGATCCTTTCCTCGGCCAGGGCCAGGCAGATCAGGCCCCGCCCGTGGGTGGCCATGAAATTTATAATTTCGGGAGTCACCTTTTCGGCCGCGATCATGAGATCGCCCTCATTCTCTCGGTCCTCGTCATCCATCAGGATGATCATCCGGCCTTTCTGGATCTCCTGGATGGCCGTTTCAATTTTCGCGAAAGACATGATGTTTCTCCTTTTGCCCCTGGTTGCCTGGGTTAATTATATCGGGCCAAGCTTATTCCTCAAACAACGCCTTCCGGGCGGTCCCGGGGCGGCCCTGGACAAACTTCTCCACGTACTTCCCGATCTGATCCGCCTCCAGGTTGACCCCGGCCCCGGGGCTTTTTTCCTTCAGGTTGGTATTTTCCCAGGTGAAGGGGATGACCGCGACCGCGAACTCCTCCGGCTTGAGCTCGGCCACGGTCAGGCTGATCCCTTCCACCGCCACCGAACCCCGCAGAATGAGGTAGGGGCCCACCTCCTCCGGGTAGCCGATCCAGACCCGGCGGGAATTGGCCTCGGGCTCGATCCGGCGGATTTTGCCCACCCCATCCACGTGCCCCGAAACCAGGTGGCCGCCGATCCGATCGGTGGGGCGGAGAGCCCGTTCCAGGTTGACCTGCTCGCCCACCCGGAGTTTGCCCAGGGTGGACCGGTCCAGGCTCTGGGGGGAGACCTGGACGGTGAAGCCGGCGCGCGTGCCTTCCGTGACCGTCAGGCAGACCCCGTTGACCGCCACGCTCTCCCCCGGTTTGAGGGGGGAGATTCCCGGGGCCCCGATCGTGAAGATCCGCTCCCCGGCCAGCCCGCGGAGTCCCTGGATTTTTCCCAGCTCTTCAATGATCCCGGTGAACATGCGTTATATCGCCTGCCTGGAAAGGCAATTTTGTAGTTGCCTCATTCATGAGGCTCGTTAAATTAAATGCTTTTTCCGCCCGATAAATCGGGCAACTACATTGACCTTCTTATAATTATTATTCATTAAGCACGAATATATATTATTTCCTTAAGAATAGACGGGATAGGCGGTAATGAGAAGATCCTCTCCCACTACCTGGATTTTCCGGTCCCGGACCGGGATGGCCGCTTTCAGGCTGGCGATGCCCGCGCCGGCCAGGATGCCGGGGGCGAGTTTGCCCCCGATCAGTTTGGGGGCGAGGAAAATCAGAAACTTGTCGATCAGTTTTTCCCGGAGGAAGGCGGAGGCCAGCTCGGGTCCGCTCTCGAGAAGGAGGCTCATTACCCCGCGTTTTCCGAGCACCCGGAGCAGGGCCCGGGGATCAACCTTTCCTTGCTTTTCCGGAAGGACGATTACCTCGATCCCCCTCCGGCGCAGGAGTTCCCGTTTTCCCGGGGGGGATTTCTTGGTGGTGGCGATCAGGGTGGGCGCGGAGAGCGGGGGTCCGAGGACCCGGGCATTCAGGGGAATCCGCAGGCGGCTGTCCATCACCACCCGGAGGGGTTTTCCCCCGGTTTTCTGACCCGGGCGGGAGGTGAGCTCGGGATCGTCTTTCCGGATGGTTCCGATCCCGACCAGGATGGCGTCGCTTTTCGCCCGGAGGCGGTGGACCAGCCGACGGGATGCCTCCCCGCTGATCCAGCGGGACTCCCCGGTTCCGGTGGCGACCCGGCCGTCCAGGGAGGCCGCCGCCTTGAAGGTGACGAAGGGCAGGCCGGTGGTGATGAATTTCGCGTAATCCTCGTTCAGGCTCCGGCAGGCCTTTTCCTGGACTCCGGACTCAATCCGGATTCCATGCTTCCGGAGCCGGGCCAGGCCTCTTCCGGAGACCAGAGGGTTGGGATCGCGCATCCCCGCCACCACCCGCCTGATCCCGGCGGCCGGGATGGTTTCGGTGCAGGGCCCGGTTCGGCCCTGGTGGGCGCAGGGTTCGAGGGTGACATAGAGGGTTGCGCCCCGGGCCTTTTTCCCGGCCTCCTTCAGGGCATGGATCTCGGCGTGGGGGGTCCCGGCCCGGCGGTGATAGCCCTTTCCGACGATGCGGCCCGCCCGGACCACCACCGCGCCGACCCGCGGGTTGGGATTGGTCATCCCGTCGGCCCGGCGGGCCAGGCGGAGCGCCAGATCCATATATTTTTTATCCTGAGGCGTGATCATGACAACTCAAATGTTAATTGACGATTGACGAATGACGATTGACGAATGTAAGGAAAATAAATGCTTAGATTTCTAAAATTTAAGATTTTTTCTTGTGGATTTATAAATCTACAATCGTCAATCTACAATCTGAAAATTACTTTGGTCTTTCGTTCTTGAGGATCTCCCGGAGCTCGTGCATGAACTGGTTGATGTCCTTGAAGTCCTGGTAGACCGAGGCGAAGCGGACATAAGCCACCTGGTCGAGCTTGTGCAGTTCCCGCATCACCTCTTCCCCGATGGAGCGGGAGGGGATCTCCCGGTTGCCCTCCACCTGCAGGCGCTTTTCGATCCGCTCCACCACCTTTTCGATCAGGTTGATGCTGATCGGCCGCTTCTCGCAGGCCTTCTGGATGCCGGCGATGATTTTCTTCCGGTCGAAGGCTTCCCGCCGGCTGTCCTTTTTCACCACCAGGGGCAGAACCTCCTCGACCCGCTCGTGGGTGGTGAACCTCCGCCCGCATTCCAGGCATTCCCGCCGCCGGCGGATGAACAGGCCGTCACGGGAAAGCCGGGAATCAATAACCTTGTCTTCCTGAAAACTGCAGAAGGGGCATTTCATTTTTTTCCGCTCGCTTTCTTGAATTTTTTCACCTTTATCTTCGATCCCCGGATCAGTTCCCGGGCCAGGGGGTCGGGATAGCCATCCAGGTAGACGAGGCTCTCGATCCCGGCGTTGATCAGCATCTTGGTGCAGATGGAGCAGGGAAAGCTGGTGGTGTAAAGGGTTCCGCCCCGGATCGAGATGCCGTAATTGGCGGCCTGGATGATGGCGTTCTGCTCGGCGTGCAGCCCCCGGCAGAGTTCGTGGCGCTCGCCGGAGGGCACCCGGAGCTGCTCCCGCCGGCAGCCCACCGCCTCGCAGTGAGGCAGGTCGCTCGGGGCCCCGTTATAACCCGTGGCCAGGACCCGGCGGTCCCGGGCCACCACCGCTCCCACATGGCGCCGCAGGCAGGTGGACCTCCGGGAGGCGAGCTGGGCAAATCCCAGGAAATATTCGTCCCAGCCCGGGCGGATATCTTTTCCCCGGAGGCTAACAGTTGCCGGGGATGTCTTCCTCGATGGCGGCAATCTTCTCCAGGCGCCGGGAATGCCGGTTCCCGGCGAACTCGGTTTTTAGCCAGACCCGGACGATCTCCTCGGCCAGGCCCTTGGCGGTTACCCTTCCTCCCAGGACGAGAATGTTGGAATCGGTATGCTCCCGGCTCATCCGGGCCAGGTACAGGTCGTTGACCAGGGTGGCCCGGATCCCGTGAAAGCGGTTGGCGGCGATGGACATCCCCAGGCCGGTACCGCAGATGAGGATCCCGCGTTCCGCCTCCCCCTGCAAAACTCGGCGGGCCACCTGGGAGGCATAATCGGGATAATCCACCGGCTCGATGCTGTGGCAGCCCAAGTCCAGGGGTTCATGCCCCAGGTCATTGAGGAGGCGCACCACGAATTCCTTTAATTCAAACCCGCCGTGGTCGGAGGAAATGGCGATTTTCATTCTCTCTTGGCTCCTTGGTTGAAAGTAGTTTAATCAACGAAGACCCTTCGTCTTCGCTTCCCTCGATTTGATTCGGGACAGGCAGGGTAAATGCGTCCATTAGGCAAAAATTCACAGGGTAACATTTAATTGCTCCCCCGGGGTTCCCGGCGGATGTAGTTGACCGCGTCCCGGACGGTCTTGATTTCCTCGATCTTGTCGTCCGGGATCGAGATGCCGAATTCATCTTCCATCGCCATCACCAACTCAACGAGGTCCAGGGAGTCGGCCCCCAGGTCTTCCAGAAACCTGGCTTCCGGCTGAATTTCCTCGGTTCCCATTCCCAGTTGATCCGCAATAATGTTGGCGACCTTGTCCTCGAGCGTCATTCCTCTGCTCCCTTCTGGCCCCGGCTGCTTTTCCCTCATCACTCTTAATATTCTCTTTTATCTTATAACTTATTCAAGAGCAAAGAGGAAAGGGGAAACTTAAAGAGCAGGGAGCAAGGAGAAATGACGATTGTAGATTGTCCCCCAAAGGGGATAAAACGATTGACGATTATGACGAAAATGTAGTTGCCCGATTCATCGGGCGAAGATAGAAGAGCCAAGGACAAGGGGCAGGGGGCAAAGGCAAAAGATGGAAAAAGAAGATGGCTCGGTGGCCGGGAAAAGAATTGACGATTGACGATTGATAAACCAGATGAACCAAACAAACTAAATGAACCAGAATGTAGCCTCCGGCTCGGAAGAGCCTACGGCTCCGCTTCCAGCCCCGCTTCCAGCCCCGCTTCCAGCCCGTAGGGCTTCCCGGCCGGAGGGTAGGGCTTACAGGCCGGCTTCCAGCCCGTAAGGGCCTCCAGCCCGGAGGGAGGGGAGAGGGCAAGGCTTCAGCCTTGCTATTAATGCCTTTTACGATTTGAACTTTGGATTTTGAATTTTGAGCTTAACCGGTGTCCGGCTTGCTACCGGTTGCGGATTTTTTCGAGGGATTCGAGGTTTTCGACGTTGGCCACCTGGATGCTCCGGTCAATCCGGCGGACGAGGCCGGAAAGCACCCGCCCGGGGCCGATCTCGATGATCTGGTCCACCCCGGATTTCTTCAGGGTGAGAATCGAATCCTCCCAGAGCACCGGGTGGCACACCTGCTGGGCCAGGAGTTCGGGGATGGCGGATTTATCCTGATAAAATTCGGCGGTACAGTTCGCCACCACCGGCAGGCGCAGGTCGTGATAGGTGATTTTTCCCAGGGCTTCCCTCAGACCGGTTTCCACCGATTGCATCAGGGGGGAATGGAAGGGTCCGGACACTTCGAGGGGAAGGCTGGCCTTGGCTCCCCGCTCGCCGGCAATTTTCAGAGCTTTGGCCACGGCGGTTTTATGCCCGGAGATAACGACCTGCTCGGGACTGTTGAAGTTGGCGGGAACCAGCACCTCCCCCGGCGCGGAGGCTTCCCGGCAGAGGGATTCCACCAGGGGCCGGGAGAGACCGAGGATCGCTCCCATTCCCCCGGTGCCGGCGGGGCAAGCTTCCTCCATCAGCTTTCCCCGGAGCCGGACCAGGCGGACGGCCGATTCCAGGTCCAGCGCCCCGCTTACTACCAGGGCGGTATATTCTCCCAGACTGTGCCCGGCTAGAGCTTTGGGTTCTATCTTGGCCTCGGCCTGGATGACTTCATAGATAGCTACCGAGACTGTCAGGATGGCGGGCTGGGCGTTTTCGGTGCGCTTCAAAACGTCGGCCGGCCCGGAGAAACATAGGCGGGACAGGTCCTCATTCAGGGCCGAGCTGGCGCGGGCGAAGATCTCCCGCACCTTCGGGTAGCGGTGGGAGAAATCCTCCCCCATGCCTACGAATTGCGATCCCTGTCCGGGAAAAAGTAAAGCTAGTGTCATAATTCAATCCTTGATTTCAATCACATTGATTTAACCACGGCATCATCTTATTTCCGTCATTCCGCACTTGATGCGGAATCCAGGATCTTCCTAAAGTTTCTGGATCCCTGCTTTCGCAGGGATGACGAACGACTTAAGAAGTATTTTTAAATACCCCACGGTTTTACCGTTAGGGATTTAAACAATGTTTTCCGGAAGTTTGCGAAGAATATTTTCCGCCTCGGCCACGATTGATTCGATGATTTCCTGGCAGCTTTTAATCTCCCGGATCAGGCCGGAACTCTGCCCGGCCATCAGGGAACCCCAGTCGGTGTCGCCTTCGCAGACCGCCTTGCGCAGGGAGTCCTCTCCCAGCTTTTCTAATTCATCTTTGCCGGCGCCCCCGCGCTCGAGCTCGAGGAATTTCTTGGCCAGGCGGTTCTCGATCACCCGGACGGGGTGGCCGGTGGAGGTCCCGGTGACCACGGTGGAGCGGTCCCGGGCCTTGAGGACCGCTTCCTTGTAATTTTCATGGGCCTCGCATTCCCGGGAGCATAAGAACCGGGTGCCGAGCTGGACGCCTTCGGCCCCCAGGGAAAGGGCCGCGGCCAGGCCCCGGCCGTCGGCGATCCCCCCGGCGGCCAGGACCGGAATGGCAACCGCCTCGGCCACTTCCGGAACCAGGGCGATCGTGCCGATCTCGCCGATGTGCCCCCCCGCCTCCATACCCTCGGCGATCAGTCCGTCCACGCCGATGCGCTCGAGCCTTTTCGCCAGGGCCACCGAGCTCACCACCGGGAAAACCCGGGTGCCGGCTTTTTTAAAGCGCTCGATTTCCTTGCCCGGGTTGCCCGCGCCGGTGGTGACCACCGGCACGCGCTCCTCCAGGATCACCTCGAGGACACCGGAAAAGAAAGGGGAGAGGTAATATAGATTAACCCCGAAGGGTTTCGGGGTGAGGGAACGGACCTTTTGGATTTCCCTCCGGAGAAGATCCGGGGGCATGGCGCCGGCACCGATGATTCCGAGGCCCCCGGCCTCGGAAACCGCGGCGGCGAGGCGCGCGGTGCCCGCCCAGGCCATTCCTCCCTGAAAAACCGGGTGCCGGATCCCGAGGGCCCGGGTGATGCGGGTTTCGATCATTACACTTGTCCCAAAAGGAAGCGAAAAGTAAATTTCATAAATTCATTTTTATCTTTGTAAATCATATAGTTAAAACATTTTAAACCTGCAATTCCTCGTGGTCTTGCCACGGGGTTACCTTATTTCCGTCATTCCGCACTTGATGCGGAATCCAGTTACTATTAAATGGTTCCCTGCTTTCGCAGGGACGACGTCTGGATTCCTGCTTCCCTCCGGGCAGTAGGCCCTACTGGGCCGGAGGCCGCAGGAATGACAACAGACAACTTAAGAGTCTTTTTGACTTAGATACCCCGCGGTCTTGCCGCGGGGAGCTTCATTAATCATCAAATAGATTCTGAGCACGCCCTGATCATTACAGGCTCGGGGATTCGAGATTTTTGGAACTATCGTCTTCCGGCGGAGCCGGTTCGAGCGGGACTGCCTTCAACTCCTGCGCGATCCAGTCCGGGAGTTTCTGAGCCGCCAGGCGCCCGGCCAGGTAGATACCGTTTTTCACCGCCAACGCGTTGCTCCGGCCGTGGCCGATAATTACCACGCCGTTCACCCCGAGGAGGGGCGCGCCCCCCTGCTGGCGGTAGTCGATTTTCTTGCGGAGCTGGGCATAAGCCCCCCGGAGCAGAAGGTACCCGAGCGCCCGGAGGGGATGGCTCTTGATCTGGTCTTTCAGGAAATTCTGAATGTTTTCCGCCAGGCCTTCCGCGGATTTCAGGACCACGTTCCCGATGAAACCGTCGCAGACCACCACGTCGGCCCGGCCGTTGAAAATATCCTGCCCCTCGATGAACCCCAGGTAGTTCAGGGAGCTGGTTTTTAAAAGCTGATGGGTTTGCTGGGAGAGATTATTGCCTTTTTCCTCTTCTTCTCCGTTGTTCAGGAGACCGACCCGCGGGTTTTCCTTGCCGGTGGCGATCCGGCAGAAGCCCGAGCCCATGATCGCGAACTGATAGAGCTGGAGCGGACGGCAATCCACGTTGGCGCCCAGGTCGATCACGACCGCGCTGCCCCCCTTGGTCGGGAGCAATCCCGCCAGGGCCGGGCGGTCCACCCCCGGGGGCCGCTTCAGGATGATGCTGGCGGTGGCCATCACCGCCCCGGAGTTTCCGGCGCTGAAGAAGGCGTCCGCCTCGCCCCGGGCCAGGAGATCGATGCCCACCCGGATCGAGGAGTCCGGTTTTTTCCGGAGGGGGGCGGTGGACGGGTCGCTCATGGTGATTACTTCCCGGGCGGGGATAATCCGGATTTCCCGGGCCCGGGAGGCGAAGGAGTCCAGCTCGGGTTTTAGGACTTCCGGGTCACCCACCAGCAGGATTTCGAGGGGCTCCGGGGGCTTCTCCGGAGCGGGCTCGAGGGCCGCGACCGCCCCTTCCACAATGGCACGGGGGGCGAGATCGCCCCCCATTCCGTCGACCACAATCCGCAAATTATGTTCCTGGATTTAGATTTCTTCGACGCGGATTACTTCGCGATCCCGGTAGAAACCGCAGTGAGGGCAGGCGTGGTGGGAAAGCCTCATCTCGTGGCAGCGGGGACATTCCGTCGGCTTGGGCGGGTGAAGTTTGAAATGGGTCCGGCGCTTGTCCCGTCGGGTTTTCGAGATCTTGCGTTTTGGATTTGGCATGGTGATAACCTCCTCAGTCTTCAGACCTTGTATTTTTTCAAAACCGCAAAAGGATGGGCGGATAAACCGGCCTGGGAGCACTGGCATTCCCGGAGATTACGGTTGGCCCCGCAGATCGGGCAGAGCCCCGGGCAGTCCTCCCGGCAGAGAGGATTTTCGGTAATCGAGAGAACAATCTGTTCCAGGAGGATCTGGTCCAGGTCCAGGTAGTCATCCTGGTAATATCCCTGTTCCAACTCTTCTTTCTTGAGCTGGATGTCCCCGGACCGGTCGCGTATTTCAATTTCGGGGAGGAGATCGAGGTAGAAGTCGCGGCTGAACTCGGAGGGGAACTCCTCCAGGCACCGCCGGCAGGTGAGGAAGACCCGCCCCGCGATCCGGCCGGAGATGGTGATATCCAGTCCGGTGCGGGTGGTGCTGAGGGAGCCGTGGACCGGCTCGGCCAGGCGAAACCAGAAGCCCCCCGGCTGGGGGGAAAATTTCTCGAGGAAATCTTCTCCATGTTCAAATTCAAGCTCAGTTCCTTCCGGAGTAATGTCTTTGATCCGAAGTTTCATCGCGCTCTCCTCGGGAACGGTTTTCCAATTATAGTCTACCCGGATAACGGGATACAACCTTTTATCCCCTCTTTTTATTTCCTTTCCTTTCCCAGGGAAAAGAAAGGGGCGAGGGGAAAAATTGGCTGCCAAGACTTTACTTGAGATTGCGGTCAAGGGCCTGGCCTAGACCTGGTGGAAGAAAAGGCAGGCGTTGGTTCCGCCGAACCCGAAGGAATTGGAGAGGGCGGCTTCCACCCGGGCTTGGCGGGCCTCGTTGGGCACGTAGTCGAGGTCGCACTCCGGGTCGGGGTTCCGGTAGTTGATGGTGGGGGGGACCCGGCCTTCCTTGATGGTCAGAACGGTGAAAATCGCTTCGACGCCCCCGGCGGCCCCGAGCAGGTGTCCGGTCATGGATTTCGTCGCGCTGACCATGAGGCCCTCACTGGCGCTCCCGAAAACCTCCCGGATCGCCCGGGTTTCAATCGCGTCCCCGGTGGGGGTGCTGGTGCCGTGGGCGTTGATATATTTAATCTTGATCCCGTTGCGGCTCGCGCCTTCCTTGAGGGCGGCCTTCATCGCCCGGGCCGCGCCTTCCCCGCTCGGGTTCGGTGAGGAAAGGTGAAAGGCGTCGCAGGTGGCCCCGTAGCCGATCAGCTCGGCGTAGATTTTCGCGCCCCGCCGGCGGGCTCTTTCCCTCTCCTCGAGGATTAAAATGCCGGCGCCTTCCCCGAGGATAAAGCCATCCCGCTCGAGGTCGAAAGGCCGGCTCGCTCCTTCCGGGTTTTCGTTCCGGCGGGAGAGGACGCGCATGGCGTCAAAGCCGGCGATGGAAAGCGGGGTGATGGCCGCCTCGGTTCCCCCCGCGATCATGACCTCTGCTTCCCCGCGCTGGATCATCCGGTAGGCCTCGCCGATCGCGTGGGTCCCGGAGGCGCAGGCGGTCACCGGGGCGAGGTTCGGGCCCTTGGCTCCGGTGTAGATGGCGACCTGTCCGGCCGCCAGGTTGCTGATCGTCATTGGAATGAAAAAGGGAGAAACCCTTTCCGGACCCCGCTCCAGGAGCACCCGGTGGTTTCTTTCGATCGCGGGCAGACCCCCGATCGCGGTCCCGATGCTGACCCCCACTTCCTCGGCGAAGCTTTCTTCGATTTCGATCCCGGCGTCCTTTAAGGCCTGGCGGCTCGCGGCCCGGCCGTACTGGATGAAGTGATCCATTTTTTTAATCTCTTTTTTCGAGATGTACTCCTCGGCGTTGAAACCCCGGACCTCCCCTGCGATCCGGACCGGGGAGTTGGAGGGATCGAAATGGGTGATCCGGCCGATGCCGCTTTTCCCGTTCAGGACGGATTCCCAGGCGGAGCGAGGGTCATTCCCCACGGGGCTGACTATCCCCAACCCGGTAACCACTACCTGCCGCATAATTTATGACGCCTCATTATTAAGGACCAATTACCAATGACCAAGCACCAATTAACAAACAATTACCAATGACTAAACACCAATGACTAGACAACGAGCAATAACCAAATCTCAAGAGGATTTCCAATGATTGCGTAGTTGCCCGATTTATTTATCCCGATTTCAGAGGGACTTGTCCCGACTCCAAAGGGATTTATTCCGACAAGGGAGGGATCGGGCCGATCAAATATTTCCAATGACGGAGCCTCATAAATGAGGCAAC
>JAPLJI010000186.1 GCA_026388655.1 Pseudomonadota bacterium | reverse complement strand
TCCATCCTTCGCAGAAACACTGCTTCGGAGGACAGGAGCTACGAAGAAAAAAAACCTAGGATCGGGTCTTTACTTTGACGTTTACAAACACAGTTTCGAGTTTGTAGTTTCTAGTCAAGAAAGACGAAATGAATGGAGTTGTCCTTGACAAAAGGAAAGATTTCTATAATAATTTCCTTTAAATAAGGAAATATCATGTTTTTAAAGACGCTTTTTAAAGAAATTATCGTTGATAATCAAGGCTTTATTGAAAAGCAGCTTGGTTCCCCCGTTAGCAGGGAGATCTTTGAAAACCTTTCCCCCGGGGAGAGAGTCAACGTGATCCATGGGGTCCGACGGTGCGGAAAGACATATCTTTTATACGAGATATTTCAAGATCACCCGGACGATTCGCTTTATATTGATTTTGAAGATGAGAGATTAACCGGATTTCGGGTCGGCGATTTTGAAACCTTGAGGGAGGCCTTTGGGGAGCTGCGTCCCGGTCTTTTGAACGGGAAAAAACCGAGGTTTTTATTCGACGAAATCCAGAGGGTGGAAGGTTGGGAGAGGTTCGCGAGAAGGATGTTCGAGAAGGAAGGCGCGATCCTGACCGTGGCGGGGTCTTCGACCAAGATCCACCCGGAGAGTATCGGAACCTCTCTCCGGGGAAGATTTTCAGCTTTTGAGCTTTTTCCCTTTTCATTTCGCGAGTTCCTCCGGGCTCAAGGGTTTACCGAAAAGGCCGAGGCGGCTTTCTTCGGGACCGGAAAGATCGCCGTGAAAAGATATTTTGACCAGTATCTGAGATGGGGTGGTTTTCCGGAAGTGTCGAGCGTTGAATTGGAGAAGGACAAGAAAAGGATTATTAAGGATTACCTTAACGCCATGTATTTTCGGGACCTGGTCGAACGGTTTGAGATTAAAAATTTTGCCTTGTTCAATGCCCTCTGGGATATGGTTTTCAGCTCCTTTGCCCGCCAGTTTTCCGTTAATACCTTTGCCAACAAATACCGGAACGAGTTTCCTTTTTCCAAGGATCTATTGTATGCCTACTACCGAAATTTGGTGGAGAGCCGGTTGGTTTGGGAAGTGAAAAAGTTTGCCGAGTCTTCTTACCGAAGATTCAGAACGCCGGGGAAGATTTATTTGGTTGATAATGGTCTGGCGAGAAAGGTTGCTTCCCAGGACTGGGGAAGGTTGTTGGAGAACGCCGTTCTGATTGAGTTAAAACGGAGAGGGAGTGATATCTATTATTTCGCGGGGAAGAACGAATGCGATTTTATCGTAGCGGAAGACGGAGCGAAAGCGGCCTTCCAGGTTGTATACGAAATGGACGAAAACAACCGGAAGCGGGAAATCCTGGGGATAATCGAGGCTTGTAAAACTTTGGGACTGAAAGAGGGGACGATTCTCTCCGGGGATCAAGAAGATGAACTGAAGCAGGAAGGGGTGGTGTTAAACATAAAACCGGTATGGAAGTGGATGTTGCAGGAATAGGCCCCGCCGTTTTGAGGACGTTGTTTTTCAGATTGCATAATTCAATGAATGTTACATTGCTGTAGACCCCGGGGTCACCTATTAAAGAAAACCTAGGGTCAGGTCCTCATCTGGTCTATTTGGTCTATCGCCATCGCAAAGGGCATCCTCCTACGCTGGAGCTTCGAAGGACAGGTCCATCCTGAAAAAAGTCCGCGGGGTCAGCCCTTGATATTGGACGTTACATTGGGCAAAAACCAGTTTCGCGTTTCGCGTTTTGAGTTTCTGGTTAAGAAATAAACGCACCAAACAGACCAAATCAACCAGACAGACTAGATAGACCAGCTAGACCAGAATAGTTGCGGGATCGAAATCATAAGTAAATATTGAACGGATTATTATGAATAATTTCGAAATTGGAGGCGGGATCGTTGTCCAGGCTGTTGCGCTCGACAAACTGTTAAAAGAGATCGAATCAGCATGGAAGAATAGTCGCTCCTACCACATCTGTACGGTTAATCCTGAGATTGTTGTCCGTGCCGAGCAAAATCAAATATTCAAGGCCGCGGTTATGGCTTCTGATCTGCGCACAATTGATGGAATTGGCGTAGTCCTTGCGATAATGCGTCGTTATCATCGGAAAGTTAAAAGATTGACCGGTGTAACCATTATGGCGGCGGCTCTCGATCTAGCCCGCCGGTTGGGACGGGAAGTCATGATTGTCGGAGCGGAGGGCTTATCCCGGGAAAGAGCGGAATCGCGGATGCGCGCTCTGGGAATAAAGGTATGCCCTGGGGTTTCCCCGCGGGTTAATGAAGCAGGCGAGGCCGATGGGAACCTGGCCAATATGTTACCGAAAAACGGTGTGGTGCTGGTTGCGCTTGGTACGCCCAAACAAGAGTTATGGATTCGTCGCACAATTGCCAACAATGGTCCTCCGAACCTTTATATCGGAATTGGCGGGGCGGTTGATTACTACAGCGGAATTACACCAAGCCCTCCGGCTATTGTTTGCGCTTTTGGCCTGGAATGGCTTTACCGGTTGATTCAGCATCCCAGAACCCGCATTCCGCGTCTGATAAATTTCTTGCCGGGATTTTTATGGCGCGAAATTGTGAAAGGACAATAAGAATTTACGATCCTCCTTCGCCAATCCATCCTGCGCAGAAACACTGCTTCGGAGGATGTAGGCTTCGTCGGACAGGTCCCTCGTGGTAGCTCGGGATAAATCGGAGGACAGGAGCTTCGAAGGATGTAGACTACGTCGGACAGGTCCCTCGCTTCGGTTCGGGATAAATCGTCGGGCTCGCAGAGCTCGGTAGCAGATGGCAGATAACCGATCGCAGACTTCGCTGGCCTGCCCTCCCAGACAATTTCTTGACATTGACTAATAAATGTATATACTTAGTGTATATACAAAAGGGGGTGGTCAGTCATGAAAACAGCGAGGGTATTTAAATCCGGCAATTCCCAGGCGGTCCGGCTTCCCAAGGAGTTTCAGCTCGGGGTGAAAGAGGTACGCGTATTCAAAAAGGACGGCGACCTGATTCTCCGGGCGGTGAAGAAAACCTGGAAGGATTATTTCGAGCGGGGCCGGCGCTTTACCGAGGATTATCCGGATCGGATTGAAGACATGGCTGCGGAAGAAAGGGATCGCCCGTGATCAGGTACATACTTGATACCAATTTATGTATCGAGATTATGAAGCGGCGGCCGGCCGCCATTCAGGCCAGATTGATTGATCTCTCCACGGAGGAGGTGGCCATCTCAAGCATTGTCGCCGCCGAGCTCTGGTATGGGGTCGCTTATTCCCAGAAGAAAAAACAGAATGAGACGGCCCTGAGAGATTTTCTAAATTATGTTACGGTCCTGGACTGGCCCCAGGAAGCCAGCCACCTTTACGGACAGATCCGGGCCGGCCTGAAAGAAAAGGGAACCCCCATCGGCGCGATGGATCTTCTGATTGCCGCCCACGCCCTTTTTCTCGACGCTATCCTGGTCACGGACAATACCAGGGAATTGCGAAGGGTGCCGGGCTTGAAGGTGGAGAATTGGCTGGATGGTAAATAAGTGAAAGGTCAAGGGTCAAAGTTAAAAGTTCAAATGTCAAATAAATTTCAAAAATAAAAATGCCAAAACAGAATATAAAATTAAGTTTTGTTTTTAATTTTGGGTTTTTTGGATTTATTTTGAACTTTGGATTTTGAAATTTGGATTTCAAGTTAGAACTGAACGGACCTGACGAAATGAACCAGAGGAATCAATGAATAAAATCGCGATCCTAGTGGGAGCGAGGCCGAATTTCATGAAGGCGGCCCCCATCATCCAGGCCCTCCGTTCGCGGCGCTTTCCGCTCCGGCCTTTCCTCATCCACAGCGGACAGCACTACGATTGGGAGATGTCCCAGGTGTTTTTCAGCGAGCTCGGCCTCCCCAAGCCCGACCGGCACCTGGGGGTGGGCTCAGGGAGCCAGGCCGAGCAGACGGCCAGGGTGATGAAAGCCCTCGAGCCGATTCTTCAGGAGATCAAGCCCGCCCTGATGATGGTTGTGGGGGACGTAAATTCCACGATGGCGGGGGCCTTGACCGCGGTCAAACTGCAGATCCCGGTGGCGCACGTGGAGGCGGGCCTCAGGAGCTTCAACCGGGAGATGCCGGAGGAGCTCAACCGGGTGGTCACCGACGCGGTTTCCGACCTGTTCTTTACCACCGAGAAAAGTGCCAATGAAAACCTGCGGAACGAGGGGGTTCCAAAAAACCGGATCCATTTCACCGGGAACGTGATGATTGACTCCCTTCTTCGCCTGATCGGGCCGGCCCGGAGGCTGGCCCAGCCGCGGAAAATGGGGCTCGCGCCCCGGGGATACGCGCTGGCCACTTTGCACCGGCCTAGCAATGTCGATACGGTTTCGGGCCTGAAGGGCATCGTCGAATCACTTTCCGAGATCTCCGGAAGCCTGCCCGTGGTCTTCCCCGTTCATCCCCGGACCCGAAAAAACCTGGAAGGATTCGGGCTGTGGAAGAAAAGCGCGAAGAAGTCTGGGTTACTCCTGACGGAACCCCTGGGGTACCTGCAATTCATCAGCTTGATGGACCAGGCCCGGATGGTCCTGACCGATTCAGGGGGCGTGCAGGAGGAGACCACCGTCCTGGGCGTGCCCTGCCTGACCCTCCGGGACGAGACCGAGAGGCCGGTGACGGTAGAGGTGGGAACCAACATTCTGATCGGTTCCGATCCAAAGCGGATAGTCAGGGAAGCGAGGAAGATATTAAAGGGAGGCGGAAAAAAGGGGCGGATCCCGCCGCTCTGGGACGGAAAAGCGGCGATCAGGATCGTAACGATTGTCAACCGATGGCTGGAAGGCAGGGAACCAAAAACCAGTAAATAGAAAAAGAAGGTGGCCCAGACTTCGCTAAAGCTTCGTCGGGCTCGCAGAGCTCGGAGGCTAGGAGGCTGGGAAGCCGGAAAAAGAAATCAGGTCAAAGGTCAAGGGTCAAAGGGAATTTACGAATGACGATTGTAGATTGACGATTGCAGAGTGAAAACCAAAGAAACCAAAGAAACCGGATAACCAGATAAATCAGATAAGTTAGAAAGACCAGACAGACTAAATGGATGAGGAGAATCGGATGAAAAAGGCGGAGAGCAAATGGGCCGAGTTCCCTCCGCGGGGCGGGGAAAAGCTGACCCTGGGGGGGGAGCTCGCGGGCCGGGCCGGGCACCGTCCGGAAGGCGTGGTTGTCTGCCATCCCCATCCCCAGTTCGGGGGCGACATGCACTATCCCCTGGTGGAGGAGCTCTCGGCTTTCCTGGCCGGGGCGGGCCTGGTGACGCTCCGCTTCAACTTCCGGGGGGTGGGAGGAAGCCAGGGCCGGTACGGCGGCGGGGACGGGGAGGTCCAGGACACCCTGGGCGCGGTGGATTTCCTGCGGGCGCAGAAGGATTTCCCGGTCCAGGAAGTATTCCTGGCCGGTTATTCCTTCGGCGCCTGGGTAGGGCTCCGGGCGGCGGCCCGGGAAGGATTGAAAAAAGCCGCGGGGATATGCATTCCGGTGGCCCTTTTCAGTTTTGATTTCCTGAAGGATTCCAAAACTTCCCTGCTCCTGGTCCACGGCACCCGCGACCAGTTCACCCCCCTCGAGACCGTCCGGGAGCTGGCTTCCGGGCTGGCTTCCCCCGCCCGGGTGGAGGTCATCCCCGGGGGGGACCATTTCCTGGCGGGGCGGGAGGAGGAGGTCAGCAAAATTGTGGTCAGATTTTTGGTGAATGACGATTTACGATCCTCCTTCGCCAAGGCTATGGAGGACAGGTTGACGAATGACGATTGAAAACCGCCCGATAAATCGGGCAACTACAATATTTCAATAAAGATATTTTTGTTTTGAATTTCATTCGTCAATCGTAAATCTTCAATCGTCAATGGCAAGTCTGGCGGAGAGGGTGGGATTCGAACCCACGGTCCCAGTCTCCCAGGACAACCGCTTAGCAGGCGGTTGCCTTCGGCCACTCGGCCACCTCTCCGTTTGGAAAAACCGTTGGGTTGCTGGGTGGTTAGATTAACAGATTATTCAGAAATTTTAAAACTTCCAGCCGCCAGGTTTTCCTAACTACCTAACCACCTAAATGTTGGCGGAGGAGGTAGGATTCGAACCCACGTCCCCGATCTCTCAGGGAATCCCGTTTCAAGCGGGACGCCTTCGGCCACTCGGCCACTCCTCCTGGTTAAAATTTCAAAGTTCAAAATCCAAATGTCAAATGAAGCGCAAAGCGCAAAGTGCAAAGAGCAAAGTGCAAAGAGCAAAGCGCTTAGAGCTTGCCGGATCTATTCTCTTGGGTGATTTTTTCGAGCCCGTCCAGGTATTTTCTCAGCACCTCCGGTATAGTAACTGACCCGTCCTCCTCCTGAAAGTTCTCGAGCACCGCCACCAGCGTCCGGCCCACCGCGAGTCCGGAGCCATTCAGGGTGTGAACATATTCGGGCTTGGCGGTTTCGGCCGGCCGGAAGCGGATGTTGGAGCGGCGGGCCTGAAAGGACTCGCAGTTCGAACAGGAGGAGATTTCCCGGTACTCCCCCTCGCTCGGGAGCCAGACCTCGAGGTCGTAGGTCTGGGCGGAGGCGAACCCCAGGTCGCCGGTGCAGAGGCTGATCACCCGGTAGGGGAGCCCGAGGCGCCGCAACACTTCCTCGGCGTGGCGGAGCAGGTTCTCGAGTTCGGCGGAGGAGGACTCCGGGGCGGTAAGCTTGACCAGCTCGACCTTGTCGAACTGGTGCTGGCGGATCAGGCCGCGCGTGTCGCGGCCGTGAGCCCCCGCCTCGCGGCGGAAGCAGGGGGTATAGGCGGTGAGCGAGATGGGCAGATCCTCCCCCTTCAGGATTTCGTCCCGGTGGAGGTTGATCAGGGGCACCTCGGCGGTGGGGATCAGGTAAAGCTCGGGGTCTTCGACCCGGTAGAGCTCCTGGGCGAACTTAGGGAGCTGGCCGGTGCCGGTCATCGCCTCGGCGTTGACGAGGAGAGGGGGGGAGATCTCGCGGTAGCCGTGCTCCCCGGTGTGGAGATCGAGCATGAACTGGATCAGGGCCCGCTCCAGCCGGGCCCCCAGGCCGGTAAAGAGGGGGAAACTCGCCCCGGACATCCGGGCCGCCCGCTCGAGATCGATCAGGCCGAGGTTTTCCCCCACCTCCCAGTGGGGCCGGGGAGGAAAGGAGAATTTCCGCGGTTCCCCGACCTTTTTCACCTCGATGTTGTCCCGGGCGTCGCGCCCGACCGGCACGGAAGCGTGGGGGAGATTGGGAAAGGTCAGGATCAGGCGGTCGCTCTCCTTTTCCAGCTCGGCCAGGGAGCTCTGGTGGGACTTGATCTGCTCGGAGGCGGCGCGGAGACCGGCGGTAATCCCGGGATCGGGTTTCTGGCCCTCGCGCTTAAGCCGGCCGATTTCTTCCGAGGCCTGGTTCTGCCGGGCCCGCAGGTTTTCGAGCTCACGCAGGACGTTCAGGCGCCGGGTTTCAAGGCCGAGAAAGGCGTCGAGATCCGGTTCGGGCCCTCTTTTCCGGAGGGTTTCCCGGACCAGCTCGGGGTTTTCCCGGATGAATTTTTTATCCAGCATGGTTCTTCTCCGCTAGGGATTATCTTAAATCAAACATTTAAAATTAAAAGGGCAGTGCGCAAAGAGCAAAGCGCACAGCGCACAGCGCAAAGGCAAAAGTTCAAATGTCAAAGCTCAAATGACAAATAAATGTCCAAAATAAAAGTTCAAATGCTTAAGTTCAAATGTCAAATAAATTTCAAAACTAAAAATTTCAAAGCAGAATAAAAAATCGAGTTTTATTTTTGATTTTATTTTTTTTGAGCTTTATTTGAACTTTGGATTTTGAACTTTGAACTTATTTCGAACTCTGGATTTTGAAATTTGGATTTCAAAGTGAGGTGATGGGTCAAGGGTGAAAGGGCTAGAAGAATTTACGATTGTCCCTCGTAGTAGCTCGGGATAAAACGAATGACGATTGAAGAATGAAAACAAAAGACCCAATAGACTCAACGAACACTCTTTTTGAAAACATTCCGCGGTCGGCCGTCCGCCGTCGGCGGTCGGCTTTATTTCAGCGAGACCTGTTCCTTGGAGGGGGCGGAAGGGGCCTGGGCGAAAAGCGAGGTCGGATCGGGGGTATTGAAGGCCTGGGCGATTTTTTGCCGGTACGCGTTGAAATCGGCCAGGTAGGCGTGGGCCACCGATAAGGTCCGGGGCCCTTGAATCTTCAACGGGTTGACGAATCTTCCGTTTTTCTTAACCCGGAAGTCCAGGTGGGGACCGGTGGTCAGCCCGGTGGCACCCACGTAGCCGATGACCTGCTGTTGCTTGACCCGGGCCCCCTGACGGATTCCCCGGGCGAACTGGGAGAGATGCCCGTAGGAGGTGATGAAGCCGTTGGGATGGCGGATCCGGATGGCCTTGCCGGCTCCTCCCATCCAGCCCCGGGCCAGGACGACACCGTCGCCGATGGCCCAGACCGGGGTGCCCCGCGGGGCGGCGTAATCGATCCCGTAGTGGGGCCGGAAGATTTTCAGGACCGGGTGGTAGCGGCGGCGGGTAAAGCCGGAGCTGATCCGCGAGAATTTCAGGGGGGATTTTAAAAAGGCCCGGCGGATAGATTTTCCTTCCTGGTCGTAGTAATCCCCCCGGCCCTGCGGATCCTCGTAAAAAATCGCGGCGAAGGTTTCCCCGCCGTTCTGGTATTCGGCGGCCAGGACCCGGCCGTACTGGTAGAATCTGCCCTCGAGATACAGCTTCTCCACCAGGATCCGGAACCGGTCGCCGGAGCGGGTGTCGGTGGAAAAGTCCACATCCCAGGAAAAGAGGTCGGCGAAATCCATGGCCAGCTGGGCGGATTCCCCCGCGGAGACCAGGGCTTCAAAAAGGGAACTGGAGATCTCTCCCGCGACATTAGCTACCCGGAGTTCGGGCTCGACCTGGACCTTTTCCGCCACGTAGTCGTCGTCACCGCGGAAGATCCGGAAGATGTTCATCGGATCGGATTCGTAGGCAAATTCGGTCAAGCCCCCTTCCGCGTTGACGCTGGCCTTGAACCGGTCGCCCGGACGGCATTTGCGGAAATTAAAAATGGGGGCCAGGCGGCCTTCGATCAGCTTGATCATTTCCGGGTCCAGCCCCGCGGTGGTCAGGGCGGCGGAGAGACCCTCCCCGGTTTTGACCGAGCCCTCGATCACGGTCAGGGAGTTGAACGGACCGGTGGAATTTTCCGCGTAGTTTCCGGGGCGCGGGGAGGTTTCCTCCTCCAGGATCAGCTCGACGGATTGCACCCCCGGTTCCGCCGGGAACTCTTCCGGACCCGGGCGGGAAGGGGAAAAGAAAACGGAGCTGGTGTTTACCGGGGTCAGGATCCGGTACCCCAGGCCGGAGACCAGAATCAAAACGATCGGAACAATAACCAGGATCGGGATTCGGGGTAGAGGGATGTGAATAGGTTCGGAAGGCTTGAGAGGATGATTGCGGGTTATTTTCACCGGTTGAGTCGAAAAAATTGTTTCATCAAATCAAAGTAAATTTATACAAAATTCATTGAATGGTCAAGGTAGCCGCAGCCTTTAGGCTGCGCTGGAATGCTGGACGGCCAGAAGGCCAAGAAGCAATGAGTAATGAGTATAAAATCCAACAGTCCAACAGACCAACGGTAGAAAGAATAACGAACAACAAATGAAAGGTGAAAGGGCAAAGAGCAAAGGGCAAAGTCAAAAGTTCAAATGCCCAAGCCCAAAGGTCAAATAAATGTCTGCAATAAAAGTTCAAAGGCCCAAGTTCAAATGCCAAATAAATTTCAAAACTAAAAATTTCAAAGCAGAATAAAAAATTAGGGTTTATTTTTGATTTTGTTTTTTTTGAGCTTATTTTGAAATTTGGATTTCAAGGTGAGGCGATAGCTGATAGATTTTTCCCCATGATCCAAGACCTATCACCCATGACCCAACGGGGTTGACCGGACAGACAAATTGGGGCGGGCGAAACCGGCAAATTTTGCCTTCATGAGTTTTTCCTTGATTCGAAAAAAGTTACCGGGTATCATATTAAGTTGCTGGAGAGAAACGCCATGGTGGAATGGGTGTTTAAAGTGCCTTTTATGGTTTTAATTTTAATTATGGTTTTACCCGTGTTCCGGGCGGAAGCCGGAACTTTATATAAATATGTAGACAGCGAAGGGTGCATTCATGTCAGTAATATACCCAACGATCCGCGCTACCGGCCCTGGCTCGAAGGAGAAAAATCGAAGAATTACCTGGAAGAGCGGCGCCGCCTGCACTCCCTGGTGGAAAGGGCCGGGAGCAAATACCGGATCAACCCGGACCTGATCAAGGCGATTATCAAGGTGGAATCAGATTTCAACCCCGAGGCGATTTCCCCCAAGGGCGCGCTCGGCCTGATGCAGTTGATGCCGGAAACCGCCCGGCGCTGGGGGGTTTCCCGGGTTTTCGACCCGGAAGAGAACCTGGAAGGCGGGATCCAGCATTTCAAATCTCTCCTGGAGCAATTCGGGGATCTTCGCAAGGCCCTGGCGGCTTATAACGCTGGTGAGCAGCCGGTGCTGCGCTATCGGAACATTCCTCCCTTCCCGGAAACGGTCCAGTTTGTTCAGCTGGTGATAAGCGAGTTTAAAAAACTGCAGGCCCAGAGGTATAAAAATTGAGCGGCCGAAGAAAAAAGGAGCAGGAAATGAACGGTCAAGACCAGAAGGACCGGGACCAGGATCTTTCGGTCCGGGAAGAATTCCAGATGCACCTTTCCCGGGGTCGGGAAGCCTTGGAATCGAACAACCTGGTGGAGGCCAAGGATGAGCTGGAGAGCGCCCTGGACCTGGAACCCGGGAGCGAACAAGCCCAGAACCTCCTGGCCATGGTTTTTTTCAAGCTCGAGGAATACAGCCGGGCCATCCGGATGTTCCGGTCCCTGGTGGCCAAGAACCCGAAGGTTTCGAGCCTGCACGTCAACCTGGGGCTGGCTTACCTGAAAAAGGACGATTACCGGCGGGCGATTGACTCGCTCAAGAAGGTTATCGAGCTGGATGCGGATCACCGGGGGGCCCACAACTACCTCGGGCTCGCCTACTCGAAGCTGGGCGAATACCAGAACGCCAAGGATGAGTTCGAACTGGCCGGGGCGATGAAGATGGCGAAAAAGATGGACGACCTGCTCCATCAGCAAGCCCCGGAAAAACCCAAGCCGGAGAAAGACCAGGAGACCATCCGGGGCGAGCAGAGGATTCTCGAATCCCAGCCCAACGAGGTGGTGGACCTCCCCGAGGATATCGACCGGGTCCGGCCTCCCGAACCTTCCCCCGCTCCCGAGCCGGTTCCCACTCCCCCCCCGCCCCCCGCGCCGGAAGCGAAGCCGGCCGCGGAAGCGGAAGAGGAAATCGAGGGATTCAAGCTGGTCCAGGAGGAAGGCACCTATTCGACTTTCACCATGGATGAGCCCCCGGAGAAGAAAATCCCCGCCCCGGAACCGGAGGTCCCGGAAAGCAAGCCTCCCGCCCCGCTGGAGCCGGTCAAGCCGGAGCCGGTGAAGGTAGAAGAGAAGGCCGAGACGGTCAGGATCGAACGGATGGAAGCCCCGGTCCGGATCGAACCGTCCCCCGTGGCCCCGGAAAAACCCCGTCCCGAACCCGGGCCGGAAACCCAGGCCGAGCCCCCGGCGGCCGCCGCCGCGGCCCCGGCCGTGGAGGTGGAGGAAGCGCCCCGGGTCGAAGCCCGGGCCCCGAAGCCCGAGCCGGAAATTATGGCCGCCTCGGAGGGACCGGAGGAGGGGATGGTGCCGGTTCCCGAGGCGGAGGAACTGCCCGCCACCCAGTTTTCCACGGTGGAAATGCCGGACCAGGGGGTTTTCCTCGAGTTTTCCCAGATCGGGGCCGATACCGCGATCCGCCTGGGGAAGAACAGCTACGCGATTTCCCAGAAGGACAAGAGCGCGCTGGTGCGTTTCCAGGCCCTCTCCGGCTGCATGGGGGGATACCAGATCGAGTTAAAGCACAAGCGTTTCAAGGGCAAGGAAACCCGCCTGGTTTTCGGGGGAGAAAAAGACCCGGTGGTGGAGTTCAAGGGCGCCGGGGTTCTCCTGATTTCCGCCCCGGAGGGCGATACCTACAACCTTGACCCCCAGGGAGACATCCTTTATATCTCCGAAGCGTTTTTACTGGCGGCGCAGGGTGATTTACAGTGGGAAAACGGAAAGGTGCCCCTCAAGGATTCCGGGGAGCTCAATCTCGTCCGGCTGCAGGGGAACGGCTACGTCCTGGTTTCCCTCCCGGGAAAATTGCACGCGATTTCCCTCCAGGAAGGGGATAGCTTCAGCATGCTCCCGCCCATGCTGGTGGGCTGGATTGGAAACCTGGTGCCGCTGGTCAAGGACATTATCCTGAACGCGGAAGAGGGGAAAGAAAAGGAAAAGGGCAAAGGAAAAGAAAAAGAAAAAGAAAAAGAAGAAATCAAGCGGGTCCTTTTGGAAATGAAAGGGGTGGGAAAGGTCTTTTTCTATTTGCCTACACCTCAGCGTTAACCGATAATGAATCCTCCCCTCCGGGAGAAGCTTTACACTCTCCCAAATTTTCTCACGCTGCTCCGGGTTTTCTTTGTCCCTATCCTCATCGGGATCGGACTGGAGATTTCCGGCCCGGCGGACACCTGGGCCAACCGGGCCCTTTCCTTTTGCGGGGGGTTGATTATTCTCCTCTCCGCGATTTCCGACGTTCTCGACGGTTACCTGGCCCGGAAGTGGAAAATCGTCTCCCGGCTGGGCGTGCTTTTCGATCCGCTCGCGGACAAACTGGTCATCCTGACCGCGCTGGTGATGCTGGTCCCGCTTTCCCGGGTTCCCGCCTGGGCGGCGGTACTTTTTGTCGCCCGGGAAATGGCGGTGACCAGCCTGCGGGGCTTCGCGGCGGCGGAAGGGATGTTTATCGAGGCCACCCGGATGGGCAAATACAAGGTCACCCTCCAGTCCTTCGCCGCCGGACTGATTTTTCTCTACTACCCTTATTTCTCCGTGAACTGGTATGAGGTCGGAAGGGTCTTTCTCTGGCTGGCCCTGGCGGTGACGCTGATTTCCGGCTTCGACTACTTTTACCGGTTTTTCCAGGAAGAGAGCGCGCGGAGAAAAAAGAACGGCGGTTAGGTCGCCGGAAAGAAAAAACAGGTGGTGGGGTTGCTTGGTGGTTAGGTAGTTCGAAAATAACGGACCTAACGAAATTAACGATCTAAACGATCTTAACGCTATGCTCCATGCTCCGTGCCCTTCGTAGACGAAACAGACCAGATAGACAAAATAGACCAGATAGACCAGAAGAATGATGGCGGAAGTGGATGGGAATCGAACCCACCGTCCCGGATAACCGGGACCACCGGATTTGAAGTCCGAGCGGCCCACCAGGCGCCGAGCCACTTCCCCGTTATCACCGTGAGAAAATTATAATTCCCCGGAAGGAAGAAGAAAATGATAAAGCCAGGACGAGGTTGGGCCGGGATTATCCTCCTGCTCTGCATGGCCCCGGTCATCCACCAGGTTTTATCCCTGCTCGATCGGATGCTGGATCAAGA
>JAPLJI010000116.1 GCA_026388655.1 Pseudomonadota bacterium | reverse complement strand
GGATCGGGAGCGGAAAAGATCAGCGAGGAAGCCCCGGCCCCGGCCCCCGCTGAGGCGGGATCCCCGCAAGGCGTGACTACTCCGCTCGCAGGATTGCCCGGAGAGGTTACCCAGCCGGTTTTGCCGGCAGAAAAGGCCGCCTCCCCGATAGTGGTGGTGTCCTCCCAGGGGGTAACCCTGCCGGTCCTGCCGGGGGAAAACACCGGGCAATGCAGTTGTCTGGTTAAAAATATTATCACTGCCGTTTCGGCGATTACCAGAGGTTTTTCGGGAAAAAGAGATGGTAGAGGTCTGAACCCTGATTGCTGATTTCCGGTTGCGTTATAATTTAATCCGGAAAATGTATTTGTTATTCCCTAACTCTTCGTAGTTGCCCGATTTATCGGGCGCTTTTGAAAACCGCCGATGAATCGGCAGACTACAAAAACGTCCACCTGCGAATGACAGAGGGGTTGATTCGATCGCATTTTTCGGTTTTAAAAGCGGCAAATCGATTATTTGTCAGGAGGAGCGGGAATGAAGAATGAATATGTTCATGCCGAGATTGGGGAAGAGGTCCGGTTTATCTCCGGCTATTACATAATCGACGAGGAGCGGCGGATGGGTCATAACGGCCGGGAGCTTCTCGTGGTTATTGGCCATGCGATCGTTGATAACTCCTGCTGTGGGCAGACCGGATGCCGCTATGCCCTGGTTCCCGGTTATATCGTCAACTGGAAATCACATAAAAATGATCAGGGGATTGATGTCACCGATGTCCAGCCCATCAGGGACGAAAATGAACAGCGCACGATCGCCAAGAATCTCCAGGCCAACGAGGTTCTCCAGCAAGTCAACTTCACCTAAAACAAGGGTTCAAGGACTCCGTCCCGTAGGACTACGTCCCCGCTTCCAGCCCCGCTTCCAGCCCGTAGGGCTTACAGGCCGGAGGGGAGGGGGCCTAGGGGTCAAGGGTTCTAGGTAAGAAAAAAGCTTAAAGGGGTTTTCACTCGAAACTCGAAACTAAAAACCCGAAACCGAAATTATTCCCATTTAAATTCCAGGCTGGCGCCCAGGTATCGCCGGGGGCGGGGTACGCCCGTAATATCCTGATACCGGGAATTGGTGAGATTTTTCCCTTCCAACGATAAGGTGATCATTTCCACGGTATAAGAAAGCGCCGCGTTTATCAGAACCTGCCGAAAATCTTCATTTTTCTTTCCCTGGGTCAGGTCAATCACGGGACTGTCCAGGGCGAGATAATAGCTGAACATTTTCAGCGGCTTTCCCCAGCAGGCCAGGGTCAAGCGATGCGAGGGGAAGTCATTGCTGTATTTATATTGAAATCCGGTTTCTTTTCTTTCCTGGGTCAGGAATCCATATTCGCCCCGGACATTTAGCCCGGGGAAAATCCCGGCCGTGGCGGAAGCCTCTATTCCATAGGTGGTGATGTCATCCAGATTCAGGGCCTGCCAGGGGTTCGCTGAGCTTGTTCGAACCCAGTCAATCAGGTTCCAGTCTGACCGACGGAGTAAAACCAGGGAAAGAGAAGCGCGGGGAGCGGGATAATATTCCCCCCCGGCTTCGACGGAGAGCGAACGCTCGCTTTTCAGATTGGGGTCGGACTGGTTGCTGGGATCAGAGTAATAGAGTTCGGTAAAGGAGGGAGAACGATAGGAAAGACCGGAGGAGGCCCGGAGGCGGATTTTTTCCATAGGCCGATAGCCAATCCCGAGAGAGGGAGAAATCGTGGTCGCCTGATTGGAATGGAAATCGG
>JAPLJI010000034.1 GCA_026388655.1 Pseudomonadota bacterium | reverse complement strand
TCGGCCACGGCCTGGACCACCGTGCCGGCCCCCCGGACGATATCCCCGCCCGCGTAAATTCCGGGACGGCCCTTTATTTCCTGGGTGGCTTCATCCACCAGGATCCGGTCCGAACGCCCGAATTCCTTTTGCAGGCAGGAAGCCAGGGCGGGCTCCACGCCCTGGCCAACCGCCATGATCACCTGGTCGAATTCGAATTCGGTGGTCCGGGATTCGTCGTAGGCGGGGCAGAATTTCCCCTGGGAATCGAACACCGAGGTGCAGCAGGTTAGTGACAGTTTATTGGGAGAAGTAAAGGCCTTGGGACCCCAGCAATTCTGAACCTGGATGCCCTGTTTCTGAAGCTCGGCCAGCTCGCTCGGCAGGGCCGGCATTTCCGATTCCTTCTCCAGGCAGGCCATAGTTATTTTCCCGGCCCCGGATTTTTTCGCGGCCAGGGCGGCATCCGCCGCCACGCTGCCTCCCCCGATCACCAGGACCCGGTTTTTTACCTCGACTTTTCCTTTTTCCCGGAAATCCATCAGGAAGGGCAGGGCCTCGACCACGAAAGCTTTTTCCCTTCCCGGCAGGTCCAGTTTGCGGCCCGCCCAGAGGCCTGGGGCGAGGAAGACCGCCCGGTATTCCCGGGCGAGTTCGGACAGGGAGACATTTTTCCCCAGTTCCCGGCCGTATTGGAAGCTGATCCCCGGGAAGGAAAGCCCGTCGATTTCCCTCTGCACCACCTCGGCGGGAAGGCGAAAGAGGGGAATCGCGTGGTTGAGCATCCCGCCGGGTTTCTGGTTCTTTTCCAGAATTTCGACTTTATATCCGAGCCGGGCGAGGAAATGGGCACAAGAGAGCCCCGCGGGCCCGGAGCCGATCACGGCGGCCCGGGAGCCCTGGAGCGAGGAAACCAGCCGGTTCCAACCCTCCGCTTGGGAAGCCTGGCCCGCGACCCAGGCATGCAGGTCCCGGATCCGGACCGGGTTCGGGGAAAATTCGCGGCGCTGGCATTCCTTCTGGCAGAGTCTCTCCGCCGGGCAGACATACCCGCAGATTTCGACCAGCGGGTTCATCTCCCGCATCGAGCGGACGGCCCCGGTGAAGTTCCCGGATTCGATCCGGCGGACAAAATTGAGGGCATCAACCCCGGCGGGACAGGCGTTCTGGCACTTGGCCTCCTGGCAGTGCTGGCAATCCTTGGCCAGGCGCATGGCCGAGGTGGGATTGATCGGAACGGACGGGTCGGGAAGGGGAGTCCAGGGCCGACCCTTGACCAGGTTTACATACTGGCGGCTGAACTTGCGCGGGAGATATTCCTTCATACCCGCGTCGCGGAGGACCATGTTGGCGGCCCCCACGCCGGAAGAGGTGGCGGCCACCACGCCTTCGCCCATCACGGTGGAGTCACCGCAGCAGTAGAGGTTTTTCCATTCCGACTTGGCCCGGAGCCGCTTCATCAGTTCCTGGCCCATCATCTGCTTGGGACCGCCCACGTTTCCCCAGTTTTTCAGGGTGAAACGCTCGATTGTCGACGGGGTTCCGATCTCCATCACCCGGATATGCTTGCGGAAGTCGGGGAAGAAGGCCTTTTCCATTTTTTCCAGGATTCGATCGGCGGCTTTTTGCTTTCGCTGCCGGTAGGCCTCGGACTGGTACTCGGGATCGGTGGGACGGGGCCATTTTTCCTGGTTGGGGGCAATCACGGTGATGGAGTGCAGGTCGGGGGGGCAGATCGAAGGATCATCCCGAGACGGGATATAGACGGTGAAATTGTCTCCCCCGAAATCGTTGGGATCCTCGATGAACATCTCGATGGCGCGGGCATCCTTGGGGATGGCGGCGGCGTCCACGCCGATATAAAGGAGGAGGGCGCTGTAGGTGGGAACGTGCCTCTGGGCCCACTGCATCCGCTTGGGCTTGATGTGGCGGGGCTTGACCGCCTGGCCGTAGAGGTTCCAGACGGTGCCGTTGTAAACCACCCGGTCGGCCAGGATCTCGGTGCCGTCGTCCAGGCGGACCCCGTAGGCCTTGCCCTTGAAGATCAGGATCTCGTCCACCCGGTGCCGGTAAACGATCTGACCACCCCAGCGCTCGAATGATTTTTCGATTTTATTGGGGAGCATCTGGGGGTCGCCGGAGGGATAACAGGCGCCCCCTTCATGGATGTCCACGAACATAGCCGCGGCCAGGGCCGCCGGGCTCTCGGTGATGTTGGTGCAGGCGAAGGTTCCGGTGAGGATGTCGAAATACATCGAAGCCTTGGGGTCGGTGATGTGCTTGTTGACCAGGTACTCGGCATTCCGGAACAGCATGGTCCCGAGGTTCATGGTGCCGAGGGGGTTTTTAAAGAACATCTTGGCCCCCTCGATCAGGGGCATTTCCGTCGGGGGCATCGGCATTTCGTTCTTGGCCACCATGGCGTCGTAAATTTTGTACAGGTCCTGGTAGAGGGCGCGGAGCTCGTTCCTCTGGTTGGGGAAAACCTGGACCAGCTCGCTGAAGTACTTCTCGAAGTTGCGCCAGAAGGTGACCTCTTTGCCGTACACGTGCAGACGGTAGATGGAATCGTGGAGGATCATGTCGATCTCCTCCTCGAGCTCGTTCATGACGAAGCGGTGGGTGTTGTAGCCCTTTTCCGAGAAGCCGAAGAGCATGGCCGCCCCCACGTCCATGGAAACGTCCTGGCGCCGGACGTGAGAGACACAGCCCCCGGGCAGGAAATGCTGGTCCACCGCCAGGACCTTGAGACCCCGCTTGGCGAGGAGGGCGGCGGCGGTGATCCCCCCGATCCCGGTTCCGACGACAATCACGTCATAGCGATCCTGGATGATGGAGTTGTTCAGGATTTCCAAGGTCTCCTTCTTTGTCCCGAATAATTATTGGTTCGTTCGCAAAAAAGTTGAAAAGGCCGATTTGTCGAATCCAAATATCCGACAGTTTTGCTGGCCCCGCCCCAGGCGCGGGGCTTGCTCCAACATATCACCAGACGCCTTGCCCTTGTCAACCATTTACAAAAGATTCTGCTTATTTGTCGGCGGCCGGGATATGGTAGCCTCCGAGCAACAAACGCCGGGCGCTGTTCTTCAAGACCGATCTCGTCATCCCCTCGATCTGAAATTCGCTTTTTACGAATACCAGGGCGTCCCGCAGCGCCTTCATTTTATCACCGAAGCCCCGGCCGTGAAACATACCGGGCTGGCGGGAGGTGTCCGAGGCGACCGTGGAACGCATCCGCAGGGGATTGAACTGGTCCAGCGAGGTTTCCATCTCGGGGCGGACCGATTTTTTATAAAGCGAAAGGGCGTCGGCTCCCTGCCTGATTCCCTGGAGGACCGCTTCGCCGGCAAACCCCCCGCTGGCCAGGGCGCAGGAGATTCCCTCGCCGCCCTGGTGCATCAGACCCATCGCATCGCCGACCATCAGCACCCGGCCGCGTCCGGGGAAGAAACGGTTCAGGGGGGTCATGGTATTGGCCATGCAGCCCTCGGTGGCCAGCTCGCTTTTGATGGTTAATCCAAAATTCTTTTTCAGAAACTCAATCAGGGATTCGAGCTTGGGTCCGAATTTCTCCCCGACGGGATAGGCGCACCCGATAATGATCTGGTCATCCTTCAGGTTCAACCAGGGAAAAGGCCCCATGCCCCGCACCAGGAACCAGTATAAATAACGGTCGTCGGCGTCAATCTTGCCTTCGTAGTATTTCTGGATAGCGGAAGCCCAGGGAAGACCCTCGTAAACCTCGGGAGCGAAGCTGCGGATTACGTGAGAATTGGCCCCATCCGCGCCGATCAGATACTTAACGGCAACCTGGATCAGGGTTTTGTTTCTTTCGAGCGTGGCCTCGATTTCTTCGCCTTTTTCTTTCAGACCGACGAAACGGGTTTCGTCTTCCAGATCGGCCCCTGAGGCCTGGGCCAGGAAATGATCGAACTTGCTCCTCCAGACATAGAGGTTATAGCAATCCACATCGGTAAATATCGTCCCGACGGAAGGGAAGTAAAAAGCCATTCCCCGGGAGATGAAGGGTTTTCCGTAAACACTTTCCGGAATCGGTCCGAAATTTTCCAGGACGTAATTTTGCGATTTGTTGGCGATTATTCCGGAACAGGCTTTCCGGCGGGGGAGTTTCTGCTTGTCGATCAGGAGGGTTTTCAGACCTCCGTCACGGCATTTCCTGGCCGCCGCCGAACCCCCCGGACCGGATCCGACTACTAAAACATCATATCTTTCCATAATTCCTTTCCAACCCAAATTACGGATAATAACTATATATCGATGATTTTTAATTATTTAAAATATTACTTTAAAGTCAAGTTAATTATTTATCAATAAAAAAAAATACTTGACAAAAAATTAAATTTGTTAATTAAATTAGTTGACTGGTCAAATTAAAAACTGAACATACGGACAATTTCAAAATGCAATATTTTTTTATCCTGATTCGGGAAAACAAGAAAAAAAACGGGGGAAATAAATCGGGGGATAAATATTCAATAAAATGTCTGGAGCACCGGGCTCACGCTTTCCCGGAATTTCCTGACCAAGTAGTAAATGTAAAAGGTGGTTAGAAAAAAATTGATGAAAGGTTTTGGTGGGTTTGGGGGCAGGTATCATCTTCAAATCAGAAGGAGGGGATTATGAAAATGAAGGTTTTAGAACCGATTAAAGTGGGGAAGCTTACCATTCGGAATCGGTTCCTCATGGCTCCCATGCTCACCCAGCTCAGCTCGCCCGACGGGCACACTACTTCCCGAATGGTGGAGCACTATCGCCGGCGCGCCGCGGGCGGGGTGGGAGCGATTACCATAGAAATTCATTTCGTCCGGGACGACGGCAAGGTTTGTTACTCGGGACACCGGGGGGAATCCGGCGGTTTGCCGGACATCGGTGATGATTCCTTTATCCCTGATGTCGCCCGCATCGCCCAGGCCATTCATTCGGAAGGGGCGGTCTGCTTCCTGCAATTGGGCCACCTCGGCAAATTCGGCCGGGGCGAGATTCTCCCGGCGGTTTCCGAGTCCTCCCCCCCGGTATTCACCCCCGCCCGGTTGAAAGAACTTTCCACCCAGGAAGTCGAGGATTACATCCAGCTTTACGTGGATGCTTCCTTTCGGGCGAAACAGGCGGGTTGCGACGGGGTCACGATTCACAGCTCTCATGGGTTTTTCCATATGCAGTTCATGTCTCCCCACTCCAATCTCCGGGAGGATAAGTGGGGCAAGGATAAAATGCTCTGCGCCAAGGACACGGTGAAAAGAATAAAGACGAAATGCGGCCAGGATTTCCCGATTGTCTACCGGGTCAGCGGGGACGAGTTTTATGGGGACCTGGGGATTGATGATGGGTACGGCGTCGAAGATTTCAAAAAAATGGTTCCCGAGCTGGTGGCTGCCGGGGTGGACATGCTCGACGTGACCGGGGGCACGGTGGATACCAGCAAGTGGATTATCCCCAGCGGGCTGGTCAAGCCGGGCTGTTTCCTTCACCTGGGGCAAGCGGCCAAATCGGTGACCAAAATCCCGGTCAGCTGTGTCGGCCGGATCAACACCCCGGAGCTGGCCGAAAAGGCGATCCAGGAAGGGATGTGCGACATGGTCGTCCTGGGCCGGGCGCTCTTCGCCGACCCGGACTTTGTGAAAAAGCTGGCGGAAGGACGGCCCGAGGATATCCGGAAATGTCTCGCGTGCAACCACTGCATCAATTACAGCAAAACCATGGTGGAAGGATCGACAATGGGAAGCATCGTGAAATGCGCGGTGAACGCGGAGATGGGCCGGGACGAAGAGTATGCGATCAGGCCCAAGGCGAAGAACCGCTGTAAAAAGGTTTTTGTCGCCGGCGGCGGCCCCGCCGGGATGGAGGCGGCCCGGGTGGCGGCCGAACGGGGGCATGATGTCACCCTGTTCGAAAAGTCGGATCGTTTGGGCGGGCAGATGTTCGAAGCCTCGGTTCCCCCGGGGAAAAGCGAGCTGATTAACCTGGTCGAGTATCTGACCACGCAAATGAAGAAGCTGAATGTAAAGGTGAAATTGAAAACCCCGCTCACGGAGGAAATCCTGGAAAAGGAAAATCCCCAGGTTCTGGTGATTGCCACCGGCAGCCGGCCGTATAAGCCCAGGATCCAGGGATTGGAAAGGGCGGTCTTAGCCAGGGACATTCTGCTGGGGAAAGTCAAAGCCGGGCAAAACATAGTAATCATCGGCGGGGCTTCCGTCGGTTGCGAGACCGCCTGCTGGCTGGTGGAGCAGGGGAAGAACGTTCAGATCATCGAAATCCTGCCCCAGATCTGCTCGGAGTCGCCGATCCTCGAAAAGTTCCAGATGATTCAGCGGCTCACGGGATCGGGGGTGTGCCTCAACTGCAGCACCAGCGCGATGGAGATTACCGAAAAAGGGGTGGTGGTGGAAGCCTTTGGAGAGAAAAAAATCATCGAGGCGGATACCGTGATAATCGCGGCGGGGGCCGTGTCCAATAAGGAATTGTGGTCGGTCAAAGGCTCCGGGTTTGTAACCGAGTTCATCGCCCGGGTGGGCGACGCCACGACCCCCGGGTTGATCGTTGACGCGATTCATGAGGCCAGCGCCATTGCCCGGGACTTTTAAAGAAGTGAGAAGCAAGAAATAAATTGGAAATAGAGAGTAAAATATTTTCAACGATTACCGTAGTTGCCCGATTTATCGGGCCGAGACAACATCTCCAGCGACGAAGCCTCATAAATGAGGCGACTATAAAAGAACGATAAAATTGATCGTTAGGCACCATCTGGAAAGTAAGGATTAAAAGCGGAGGCGATGGGCATGGAAGAAATCAAGGCGATTGACATCATGAACCACCCCGGGGAGGCCGGCCGGAAGCCCCCGGAGAATCCCTTCGAGTTCGAGGAATTCAAGATCATGACCCGGACCACCTTCAAGACGGTCTTCAAGGGATTCGTGCCTCCCAAGGAGGTGATGGAGCAGATGGCCGGCTTCGGCGGGCACCGTTCCACCGCCGACATGATCCGGACGATGGACCAGTATGGTTATGACAAGCTGGTCATCTGCTGCACCAAGATGTGGTCTTATTACTGGCACCACAAACTGATCGTGGATTACAGCGTGGACATGGTCGGCCAGATCGTCCAGGAAGCCAAGGGCCGGGTGATCGGGGGGGCCGGGTACAATCCCTTCCGGATCGAGGAAAGCCTCCGGGACATCGAGCGGGGGGTGAAGGAATACGGGTTCAAATATGTCTGGTTCCACCCGATCAGTTTCGGGCTCTCTCCCAATGACCGCCGCTGCTACCCGTGCTATGCCAAGTGCAACGAGCTCGGGATCCCGGTGGGGGTGCAGGTGGGGCAATCCGCCGAGGTCCTGCCCAGCGACGTGGGACACCCGATGGAGATGGACGCGGTGGCGATTGATTTCCCCAACCTGAAGATCAACCTTTCCCATACCGGCTGGCCCTGGACGGACGAGTGGTGCTCGATGCTCTGGCGGCATCCCAATGTTTACGGGGATATCTCCGCCTATTTCCCCAAGGCGCTCGACGAGCGCCTGATCCGCTTCATGGACGGGGGCCGGGGGAGGGACAAGGTGCTCTTCGGGACCAACGGGATCAGCCTGATCCGCTGCATCGAGGAGTTCCGGCAGATGCCGCTCAAGGATGAAACCAAGAAGATGGTGCTTCGGGAGAACGCCATCCGTTTCCTCGGGCTCGAGGATTAAATTAAAAGGAGGTTAATAAAATGGCGAAAGATTTCGAGGAATTCGGGAAGATTACTGAGGCGGCTTTAAAACGCCTGAAGAGCAAGGTCGGAACGGAGCGGGACAAGGTGCCCGATTTCGTCCGGAAACTGCCCTGGGCGAAGTATTTCATTCCCTTCGGGATGGTGGACCGGGTCCTGACCGAGGAGCTGGCCATCCGCTACGCCCTCGGGATCGCCCATCTCTCCCCGCTTTATTACGACGAGGAATACGCCCGGAAAACCCGCTGGGGGGGGAGAATCTGCCCGCCGGGGATGCTGTCCCTGACCGAGCGGTGCAACGGGGCGATGGAAGGCCTGCCCGGCGTGCATACCATCTGGAGGCAGTCCACCTATGAGTGGATCCGGCCGATGATGATCGGCGACCTGCTCGATTCCAAGACCTTTCTCGTCGAGGTGGAGGAGATCCCGAGCAAGTTCGCCGGGGGCAAGGCCGTCCTCCAGAAATACGAGACCCGGGTGAAGAACCAGAAAGGCGAGGACGTCGGCAAGTACATGACCGAGTGGCACCGGTTCGAGCGGTCGAGTTCCAAGAAGGCGGGAAAATACGAGGATATCAAGCTGGCCGAGTACACCAAGGAGGACCTGGCCAAGATTTACGAGGATTACGGGAAAGAGGTGGTCCGGGGCGCGGAGATCCGCTACTGGGAGGACGTCCAGGTCGGCGAGGAGATTCCCTTCGTGATCAAGGGGCCGACCACCCAGACCAGCAAGTTCGCCTTCGAGTCGGTGATGACCCCCGGCGGCTGGATCGTCGGGCATCACCTCTGGAACATGCAGGTCCAGGCCCAGCCCAAGCTGCCTTTTTACAACGAGCAGGGGGCGCCGGAGCCGCCGGTGGCCATCCACTGGAGCAATGACCGCTCTCAGAAAATCCTGGGGCTCGCCGGGGCCTACGAGTCGGGCTACGAACGGACCAACTGGCAGATCCAGATGATGATGAACTGGATGGGGGATGACGGTTTCCTCCGGAAGCTTTCCCAACGGTACCCCAAGTTCAACCTGATGGGCGATACCACCTGGTGCCACGGGAAGGTCCTGGAGAAATTCGTCGACGGGAAAGACCATGTGGTCAAGTGCGAGGTCTGGACCGTCAACCAGAGAAAGGATATCACCACCACCGGGGAAGCCGAGGTAGTACTGCTTTCGCGGGGCAAATAGAGTAAAGAACAGCGAGAGTTAAGATCATGTCTCCGAAAATCGGGATCGGCGATATCCGCCGGGAACAGCTAACCCAGGCGGCGATGAAGTGCATCGCCAGCAAGGGTTATCACCGGGTTACGCTCGAGGATGTCTCCCAGGAAGCCGGACTCTCCAAGGGGATTGCATCTTACTATTTTAAAAACCGGGAAGATCTCCTGATTTCGGTTATCCGCCGGATGCGCGACCATGTCATCGCCAACACCAAAACCATTTACGGACTGCCGAATGAACTTGAAGAAGAAGGATTATTCGAAAAATTGGAACAGTACTACGCCAACCCGGAGATCGATCTGGTCAGACTGATCCACGGCGGGGTCCGGGCACTCTTGGCCATGGTCGACGACAATCCCGTGATTTTTCAGGTGGTGCTCGAATTCTGGTGCCAGATTCCTCACAATCCGGCAATAGCCGACTTCAACAGTTCCCTGCATAAGCATCTTCGAAATATCTCGGCTGTTGTCATCGCGGAGGGGATAAAAAGGGGGGTATTTAAAAAACGTGATCCCCAGGAGGCGTCTTTTGTCATGATCTCATCCATCACCGGCATGGCGCTTAACCAGGTTCTATATGGTAAACAATTTGATAAAGAAGTTTTATCGAAAGCCATCGAGGAAATGGTTTTCGGGTACCTTTTAGAAAAATAGCTAAAAAAAAATGTTCGTAATATTAAAGATGGAATTGACATGGGAATTTTTATGCAATATTGTTGGTTGACTGGTCAAATAAAAAATTGAACAAATGGTCAAATTAACCTCTGGCGATGGCGTTTTTCAAAAAAAAATAAGAAAACAATTAGATTTTGAGAGAAAGAATAAAGAATAAGGAGGTAAAAATGGATCTTTGGTCAAAAGGTCTGGGAAAAAGGGTCCTGAGTCTGAATTTGCAGGAATACGAAGGGGTGGAGAAATGCGATGAGGGGGTCATCATCAAGGGGGTAATGGGCGCCCCGGTTTTCTGGGAATACAAAGTCACCTTGACTGAGGCGGACTTCGTCGATTTCTTCAGCCTGATCACCAAGGGAAACGGGGCGGTGGATTTCATCATCCATTCCCCCAACCGCTGGAAGATTTATTACCGGGTGGTTAAAAACGTGACCACGTTTCTTTTCCTGACGGCGCTATCGATCGTGAAAATGTTTTTGCCAAAAAAACCGGTTCCCAAACCCCAGGAATAAACGAGCAAGTAAGTCGGTAGATTCGGGAGAAGGAGCTAAAAATGGCGGGACTGAGCAAGGAATATGACGTAATCATTGTCGGCGGGGGGATCAACGGGCTGGCCTGCGGCGCCTACCTGGCCAAGTCCGGACTGAAGGTGGCGGTCTTCGAAAGGAGAACCGAGGCCGGAACCGGCTGCTGCACCGAGGAAACCATGCATCCCGGGGTGCGGGTCAACCTCTGCGCCTGCAACCTGGTCACCATCTGGTCGCCGGCTTACGAAGACCTCGAACTCGAGCGCTTCGGCCTCGAGATGCTGACCTCCGGGGAGTGGGGGATGTTCCATCCCTTCCTGGACAAGAAAGTGGTGATGTTTCACAGCTGGGACGCCCGGAAACAGTACGAGCACTGGAAGGAAATCAACCGCCACGACGCCGAGTTTTTCAAGAAGGCCTATAACGTCCTGGCCCCCAGCCTGGGGAGGCTCATGCACATGAGCCTTTTCGTCCAGAGCACCTTCTCGGCCGACGACCTGCTGGGGAATGACATGATGGCGGACATGCTCCGCTCGGTGCTGCCGGAGGTCCCGCAGAATATCATGCAGAAAACCGGGTTCGAGGTGGCGGAGGCGATTTACGAGGACGAGAAGATCCGGACCGCGGTCCTCGCGAACTGCATCATGGCGGGTTTCCATCCCTGGGAGAAGGGGATGAGCGCGGTCATGCCGATCATGTATCCGGTGGCCTCCCCGGTCCACAGCTTCACCTGGACCTGCAAAGGGGGAGCCCACATGCTCACCCATACCCTGGTCCGCTGCCTGAATTTCTACCAGGGCAAGGTCTTCGCGAGCTGCCCGGTGGACAAGATCATCATGGAAAACGGTGAGGCCAAAGGGGTGGTCCTCTCCAAGTACGCGGCCTTCCCGGAGGCGGAGGTGCGGGCCAAGCTCGCGGTGGTCAGCGACCTTTCCTGCCATCCCACTTTCATGGGTCTGGTCGGCGAGGACAAGCTTCCCGACTGGGTGAAAAAAGGGGTCAAGGAATACGACTACAACGACACCGTGCTTTTCACCAACTACTGGGTTTTGAACGAGCCGCCGAGCTGGGAAGGGTGGCCCCGGGCGAAGGAGCTCAACACCGCCTATGGCTTCAACTACGGCGCCGAATCCGTGAAGGATCTTTACCGTCTCCGGGACGACCTCGAGCACGACCGCCTGCCCGATCCCCCGGTGGTGACCGGTCTCACCGTGCAGGGATTCTGCGTGGCCGACCCCACCCAGGCGCCTCCGGGGCAGTACACGATGATGAGCTGGTCGAACGTTCCCTACAATCTCCCGCAATACGGCGGGGTGGAGAAGTGGGACGAGATCCGGGAAGGTTACGGCGACAAGGTGGACAACCTGCTGGCCCAGTACTTTCCCCAGATAAAAAAATCGGTGATTGCGCGGTATTGCAACTCGCCCCTCGATTATTACCGGAAGAATCCGAGCCAGGTGATGGGCAGCACCACCAGCGGCCACGTGGGACTGAAATTTTTCGGGTCCAGCCGTCCCTTCAAGGGTTGCGGGGCGCCCCGGACCCCGTTTCCCAAGCTTTATCTCTGCAACTCGATCTGGCCCCCGGGATACACCAACCTCGGGGCCGGGTATATCGCGGCCGATATCCTCGCCCAGGACCTGGAAATAAAGGAAAAACAGGATTGGTGGAAGGCCTCGGCCCTGGACCCGGGACTCAGGTTTTTAAAGAAAAAAGGAATCGAGATCAAGTTTTCCATTGACTGATTAACCGAAGCGGAGATCGCCAAATGAAAGGAAGCCGGGATAAATACGATGTTATCATCATCGGGGCGGGGCCCAACGGCATGACCGCGGGCGGTTACCTGGCCAAGGCCGGCGCCCAGGTCCTGATCCTGGAGAAAACCCACGAGGCGGGAGGCGGGCTGTGGACGGATGAGTTCGCCGGTTTTCGTTTCAACCTGCACGCCACGTTCCTCTTCATGATGGAATGGATGCCTCCTTACAAGGATCTGGAACTCGAGGAATACGGCTGCAAATACATCCGGCCCGAAGCGGCCGTCTCGCTCCTGACCAAAGACGGGAAGGCCCTAACCCTGTACGCCGATATCGAGAAGAGCGCCCAGTCCATCGCCAGGTTTTCCCAAAAGGACGCGGAGCGGTACCGGGAGGTGATGCGGGAATGGTACGCCCTGACCGAGGAGGCCCTGATTCCCGCCACCTACACCATGCCCATGCCGATGCTGGACATGGTGGTGATGTACATGAACAGCGAAATCGGGCGGAAGGTGAACGACCTGGCCGAGGAAAATTTCGTCGAGATCCTGAACAAGTGCGGTTTTGAGAACGAATACCTGAAAACCGCCCTGATGTACCTGGGCACGATGTGGGGGCTGGACCCCGAGATCGGGCTGGGATTTCTCTTCCCCCTGTTCGTGAACCGGATGCTCCACTCCACCATCATCCTGGGCGGATCCCATTCCTTCGCCTCCGCCCTTTACAAGGTCTGCAATACCTACGGGGCGGACATCCTGGAGGCGGCCGAGGTTACCAAGATTATCTGCTCGGACGGCAAGGCGGTGGGGGTGGAACTCGATAACGGGGACAAATATTACGGCCGGGCCATTATTACCACCACCGATCCCCAAACCACCTTTTTAAAAATGGTGGGAGAAGATATTTGCGCCAAGGCCTCCCGGGGATTGGTTCCCCAGGCCAAGTCCTGGGAGTGGGAATCGGTGAGCCTTTTCAATGTGAATTTCGCCCTGAGTGAGCCGCCCCGGTACCAGGCCGCGGAGTTCGATCCCGACGTGAACAAGTCCCTGATCAAGATCATGGGGGTGGAAACCGTGGACGACCTGCTCCGGCATATCAAGGCGGTGCAGGGGGGGAAATTCGAGGTGATGGGTTCGGCCGCCACCCTGACCGACCTGGACCCGATCCAGGCCCCCTGGGATGTCCACCCCGGCTCCGCGGTGGCCCGCTGGGAGTCGCTGGCCCCTTACGAGAACCAGGAAGGCGACTGGGAGAAGGTCAAGGACAAATACGCCGACGAGATCTTCAAGGTCTGGACCCGATACGCCCCCAACCTGGCGAAAGCCAAGGTCATCCGCCGCTATCCCTATCATCCCAGGTACATCGAGCAAAAACTGATCAGCATGAAGAAGGGCTCGATCAAGCACGGGGCTTATGTCCCGACCCAGATGCTCTCCAACCGGCCGAACATCTACTGTTCCTCCTACAAAACCCCGATCCCCAACCTCTACGTGGCCGGGGCCAGCACCTGGCCGGGCGGGATGGTCCTCCTGGGCGGCGGATACAACGCCGCCGGCGTGGTCGCCCAGGATTTGTCTTTAAAGAAATGGTGGGAGGAACCGGATTTTATCAAGGAAGCAAGAAAGAAAGGATTGGTGAAGTGAAATGAATTTCTGGTCAACTGGAACAGGGCAAAGCACCCTGAGCCTGCCGCTCGGAGATGCGGAGGCTTCCACCAAGGACAATCTCCTGATTTTCAAGGGCAAGATGGGGGCCCCGGTTTTCTGGGATTACACCATCAACCTTTCGGACGAGGATTTCATTTCCTTTTTCCTGCTGGCCAAGAACCACAACACCGTCGAATTCATGCTGAATTCCAAGAACCGCTTCCGGGTGTTTTTCTCCATCGCCATGAGCTCGGTCAGGTTCACGCTGATGACCATTCCCCGGTTGTTCAAATTCATGCTCATGCCCCAGAAAAAGGCCGCGGCCAAATAGGGACGATCTAAACTCTAACCTTTTTTTCGACTTATGGCAGATCAAGCTTTAGCCGGATTGCGGGTAGTGGAATACGGAGGCGGGACGGCGGTGTCCTTTGCCGCCCGGACCTTGGCCGATCTGGGGGCGGAGGTGATCAAGGTCGAGCCGCCCGCGGGCGATCCGATCCGCAAATATGGTCCCTTCCGCGGAGAACGGCCCGACCGGGAGTCCAGCGGTTATTTCACCTATTTAAACGCGGGGAAGCGGGGGGTCACCCTGGACCTCCGGAAAGAGGAGGGGCGGGCCGGATTCATCGAGCTTCTCCGGGAGGCGGACCTGCTGATCGAAAGCGGATTTACCGCTGCGGATCTGGAGACGGGGGGATTTGCCTACCCGGAACTGGCCAAGACGAACCCCGGCCTGGTGATGGTCTCCTTAAGCCCGTTCGGAAGGACGGGGCCTTACCGGAATTTTCGGGGTTATGACCTTTCCGCTTCGGCCCTGGGGGCGCTGAGTATCGTGCTCGGCGCGCCCGGGAAAAAGCCGCTCTCGATTCCCTACGAACAATGCGAGTTCCAGGCGGCCCTGCACGGGGCGGCGGCGGCCCTGACCGCGCTCCTCGCCCGCCGGAAAACCGGTCGCGGCCAATTCGTAGACGTGGCCGCCGCCGAGGTGATGCTTTATTATTGCCGCGGGATGTTCCTGGTCACCCGGGAAGCCAATGTCGGCTGGCGGCGGCGGGGGACGCGGCAGCAGGTCAGCATTTATCCCACCGGGTTTTTCCCGTGCCAAGACGGTTACTTCTGCATCGCCAGCCAGTCGCCCAAGCAGTGGAAAAAACTGATCAAGATCATGGGAGAGCCGGAGTGGTCGAAGGATCAGGCGATGCGCGACGCGATGACCCTCGGGATCCAGACCCCGGACGCCGGTGACGCGGTCTTCAAGCCCTGGCTCATGTCGCTCACCCGCAAGGAGCTCATGGATCTCGCGATGGAGCACGATCTTACCATGGGGGCGGTGAACCGGATCGACGAGGTGGTAAAGGACCCGCATTTCGAGGCCAGAAAGCACTGGGCGGAGGTGGAACACCCGATCCTCGGGCGGGTGAAAATGCCGGGAATGTCATACCTTCTTTCGGAAACCCCCTGGCGGATCGAAAAGACCTCTCCCCGGCTGGGGGAGCATAACCGCGAAATTCTCTTTGAGAAAAAAATCTGGAAATCCGTTTCCATCCCGCCGCCGGCCGGGGCGGGGAAGAAGGTAATGCGGCCGCTCGAGGGCTACCGGATTGTCGATTTCGGCTGGAACTGGGCCGGGCCGATGGCCGCCCAGATCCTGGCGGACATGGGAGCGGAGGTGATCAAGATCGAAACCAGCGCCCGGCAGGATTTGATGCGGTTGATGGGCTATCTCCGGCATTTCTTCCGCCAGAACAACCGGAACAAGCTCTCGATCACGATTGACATCAAGCAGCCGAGCGGGGTTGAGCTGGTCAAGCGCCTGGCCAAGGTCAGCGACGTGGTTCTGGATAATTTCAGCGCGGGGGTGATGGAGCGGAACGGGCTGGGGTACCAGGCCCTGAAGGAAGTCAACGATAAAATCATCGCCATCTCGATGTCGATGGCCGGCCAGTTCGGCCCGCTCTCGGAGCTGAAGGGGTTCGCCTCCATCGCCACCGGTTATGCCGGGCTCGAGGGCCTGATCGGCTACCGCGGCGAGGGCGCGACCGGGCTCATGAGCATCGGCTACGGCGACACCAACATGGCGATCCAGGGGGTCTTCGCCACGCTCGCGGCCCTGTATCACCGGGAAAAGACCGGGCGGGGCCAGTTCATCGACGTCTCCCAGATCGAAGGGGTCATGGCCCTGATGGGGAAACCTATCCTTGATTATTTCCTGAACGGGCGGGTGGCGGAGGCGATGGGGAATTTTCATCCGGATCTGGTCCCGCACGGGATATATCCCACGAAGGGCGAGGACCAGTGGGTCTCGATCGCGGTCGGAACCGAGCCGGAGTGGGAGGCTTTCTGCCGGGTGACCGGGCATCCGGAATGGATTAAGGACGAGCGGTTCCAAAAGCTACGGTACCGGCTGAAAAACTCGCGCGAGCTGGATGACCTGATCTCCGAATGGACCCGCCAGCATACCAACTACGAGATCATGAACCTTTTGCAGGGAGCGGGGGTGGCCGCGATGCCGGTGCTCGGGGTGGAGGACGGGGACGCCGACCCGCACCTCGTTTTCCGGGGGATCCGGGAGGAATGGACCAAAACCGACGAAGGCGAAGAGGTCTGGCACTACGCGACCCCGTGGAGGCTTTCGGAAACCCCGGGGGGGATCGACCGTTTCACCCCGAAGCTCGGGGAACATAATGAATACGTGTTTAAAAAACTTTTAAAAATGTCAGCGGATGAATTTAAAGAATTGGTTGAGAAAAAAGTAATTAATTAGCTGAAATTAAAGGAAATTATGGAATCGGAAAATCAGGCATTGTCGGGATTGCGGGTAGTGGAGCTTGGAACTTATATCACCGCGCCTTTTTGCGCCCGGGTATTGGCGGACCTGGGCGCGGAGGTGATCAAGGTCGAGCCGCCCGCCGGGGAGATCACCCGGACCTATGGTCCTTTCCCGGGGGATAAAAAGGAAGCGGATAAAAGCGCCCTTTTCCTTTATCTTAACGCCGGCAAAAAAGGG
>JAPLJI010000185.1 GCA_026388655.1 Pseudomonadota bacterium | reverse complement strand
GACGTTGCCGGAAGGGGTGGAGATGGTGATGCCCGGGGACAATGTGAACATGCAGGTGAAGTTGATTATGCCGATTGCGATGGAAGAGGGTTTGCGGTTTGCGATTCGGGAGGGCGGCCGGACGGTCGGCGCCGGGGTCGTTACGAAGATAGAAGAATAGCAAGTAGGAAGAAGAGAGCAGATCGGATCCGCGGGTCCGACAGCATTATTACATCAGTTAGGTTCGTAAAGAGCAGGGAGTAGGGACTGACGATGAGAGAAATAATAACTTTAGCCTGTACCGAGTGCAAAAGGAGAAATTATTCCACGAAGAAGAACAAGCAAAATGATCCCGATCGGATTGATTTAAAAAAATACTGCCGGTTTTGCCGAAAGCATACCGTTCATAAGGAAACTAAATAAAGGGGCCAGTAGCTCTAACCGGATAGAGCACCGGACTCCAAATCCGGGGGCTGGGGGTTCGAATCCCTCCTGGCCTGCCATTCTCCGATAAGGATTAAAATTTCGGGTGAATAATTGAGGACACTTTAATGTGGGAAAAGATTAAACAATTTCTCCGGGAAGTTCGAACCGAACTGGGCAAGGTGACCTGGCCGACCCGGAAAGAAATTCTGGCGGCTACCGGGGTGGTGGTGGTTTTTGTGATAATCATTTCAATTTATCTCGGATTAGTGGACCTTATCATTTCCAGAGTAATTCGAACTTTTTTATGGTAGGTCCGGAGAAAAGGTTTTAATCGGGCCCGGCCAGACCGAGGAAGGATCCAGAAAAAATGCCTTTTAAGTGGTATGTAGTTCATACATATTCGGGTTTTGAAAATAAGGCCAAGCAGAACCTGGAGGAAAGAATCAAGGCTCTGGGAAAAGGTGATTTATTCGGAGAGCTGATTATTCCCACCGAAGACGTGATTGAACTGGACCGGGGCCGGAAAAAGCGGGTGAAACGAAATTTCTTTCCCGGATACATTCTGGTCCAGATGGATTTAAATGACGAAACCTATCATATCGTCCGGAGTTCCCCGCGGATAATCGGATTTGTCGGGGAAAGCCGGAATCCCCCCCCGATCCTGGATTCAGAGGTGGAGAAAATAAAAAGCCAGATGGTGGAGGGGACGCTTCATCCCCGGATGAAGGTACTCTTCCAGGAAGGGGAAACCGTGCGGGTAATCGATGGACCTTTTACCAATTTCCAGGGGGTGGTCGGCGAGGTGGACGTGGAGAAAGGACGCATCCGGGTCCTGGTCAGCATTTTTGGAAGATCGACCCCGGTGGAATTGGATTTTTCGCAGGTGGAAAAATCGGGCTGAAAATAACCCCGGGGATGATTTTAAGGAGAATTTATTCTGGCAGTCGGTTGGATTGAGAAAATGGTTTAGGAGGCAAAGCGATGGCGAAAAAGGTTATGGCCCAGATCCGCTTGCAGGTTCCGGCCGGTCAGGCCAATCCCGCCCCGCCTGTGGGTCCGGCTTTGGGTCAGCAGGGTGTTAACATCATGGAGTTTTGCAAAACCTTTAATGCCAGGACCAAAGGGCAGGAGGGAATGATCATCCCGGTGGTCGTAACGGTTTATGCGGATCGTTCCTTTACCTTCATCACCAAAACCCCCCCGGCTTCAATACTCCTGAAGAAAATGGCCGGGGTGGAAAAGGGATCCGGCGATCCGGCTCGGGTGAAAGTAGGTTCGGTAACCCGGGCTCAAGTTCTGGAAATTGCCAAACTGAAAATGCCGGATCTGGGTACTGACGATATTGAAAAGGCAGTGACCATCATTGAAGGTACTGCTCGAAGCGTGGGGATTGAAATCAAGTAAGGAGACCGGCGGTGAGTCACAAAGGAAAAAATTATCGCGCAGCCAGAGCCAAGATTGATCCCGCGAAGAGATATACCCTGGAGGAAGGAATCGGTCTGTTAAAAGAAGTTGCCAAGGCCCGCTTCCCGGAAACCGTGGAGGTGGCCATCCGCTTGGGGGTGGACCCTACGAAGGCGGATCAGATGGTTCGGGGTACGGTGAAACTCCCGCATGGAACCGGGAAAAAAGTCCGCATCCTGGTATTTGCCAAGGGAGAAAAGGAAGAGGAAGCCAAAAAGGCCGGGGCCGACCATGTGGGGGCGGACAGCTTGATTTCGAAAATCCGGGACGAGAATTGGCTGGATTTTGACCTGGCGATCGCCACTCCGGACATGATGGGCGCGGTGGGAAAATTGGGAAAAATTCTGGGTCCGAAGGGATTAATGCCCAATCCCAAATCCGGCACAGTCACCTTCGATGTGGGGAAAACGGTGAACGAATTTAAAGGCGGCCGGGTGGAATTTCGGGTCGATAAAGCCGGAAATGTTCATGTCCCGGTCGGGAAAATCAACTTTGAACCCCAGCAACTTAAGGAAAACATTTTATCCCTGATGGAGATGGTGAATTCCGTCAAGCCGGCCACCAGCAAAGGGATTTACCTGAAAGGAGTTTCTCTCAGCAGCACGATGAGCCCGGGGGTGAGGATACTGACTTCGACCTTGGCCCGCGGAGTCTAAGACCGGTTTTTTTGCGAAGGAGGACGATTTTGAAAAGAGAAGAGAAAGAAAAAAGCATCGAGGAAATGAGGGAAATTACCCGGAAATCCGGCTTGCTGATTCTGGCCGATTACCGGGGAATGAATGTCGGCGAAATCGTAAATCTCCGCCGGGAAATCCGAAAAGCCGGGGGCGGCCTGAAGGTGGTCAAGAACACCCTTTTCCAGCGCGCTCTGCAGGGAACGAGTTTTGAAAACCTCAATCCTCTGGTGGATGGTCCGACCGCGGCCCTGTTTCACCCGGGAGACCCGATTCCGGTCATCCGGATTTTAAACAACTGGGTAAAAAATCAACCCAAGTTCAAGGTCCGGGCCGGGGGGCTGGCTTCCCGTCCGGGGCAGGCCAGCAGGGTTCTGAATTTTCAGGAACTGCAGGCGGTGGCCAATCTTCCCTCCCGCCCGGTCTTGCTCGGAAATCTGGTCGGGCAGCTGAGTTCGCCCCTGATCAGGTTCAATTACATCCTGAAATCGAGAATTTGGAATCTTCTGGGAGTGTTGGAAGCCGTGAAAAAAGAGAAGGAAAAAAATCCGGCGGGAGGAGGTTAAGAACATGGCCAAGGCATTAGAAGTTAAAGATAGTGAAGCATCGGAAACCAAGGAGGAAATGAGCATGAGTAAGGAAAAGCAAGCGACTATGAGTCCCGAGCAGATCATCGGCGCGATCGAGCAAATGACGGTATTGGAGCTGGCGGAATTAATCAAGAAGATGGAAGAAAAGTTCGGCGTGACAGCGGTCGCACTGGCTCCGGTCGGTGCCGCTCCGGCGGCCGTTCCGCAGGCGGCCTCCGCGGATGTTTCCGCGGCGGGCGGAGGAGAGGAGAAGAGCGAGGTCAACTTGCTCTTGACCGTCGTGGGCGAAAAGAAAATCCAGGTGATCAAGGTGGTCCGGGAGGTCACCGGCTTGGGTTTGAAGGAAGCCAAGGATCTGGTGGATGGGGTACCGAAACCGGTGAAAGAAGGAATCTCTCCCCAGGAGGCCGAGGATATTAAAAAGAAATTCGTCGAGGTTGGCGCTACGGTTGAAATAAAGTAGGAAAATAAAATATGAGCCGAGGAAAAGAATCAGGTTTTGCGATTCCCTACCTGCGCCGGGATTTTTCGAAAATCCGGAAAATCATAGATTTCCCGAGTCTGGTAGAAATCCAGAAACGTTCTTTTGAAAGTTTCCTGCAATTCCAGATCAAACCGGAACAACGGGTCCAGGTGGGTTTGCAGGGGGTCTTAAAGAGCGTTTTTCCGATCCGGGATTATAAGGGGAACTGCTCCTTGGAATTTGTGGAGTACCAGCTGGAATCTCCCCGTTATGATCTTCGGGATTGCCTCCAGCGGGGCATGACCTATGCGGCGGCGATCAAACTCAAAGTCCGGTTGATCGTCTGGGATTTTGAGAAGGATTCGGGGGTCAGATCGGTCCGGGATATTAAGGAACAGGAAGTTTATTTCGGGGAAATCCCGATCATGACCCCGACGGGCACTTTTGTAATTAACGGGGTGGAACGGGTGGTGGTAAGCCAGCTACACCGGTCACAGGGAGCCTTTTTCGAGCTGGACAAGAGCAAGAAACAGGCGGCGGGACGCTACAACTTCACCGCGCGGCTGATTCCCGATCGCGGGAGCTGGATCGATCTGGAGTTTGATCACCGGGATATCATGTATGCCCGGATCGATCGCAAGCGCAAACTCCCCGTGGGCACGCTGCTGCGGGCCTTTAACTTCACCAATGAAGAATTGCTTCACTATTTTCACGAGACCGTTCAGGTGGCCAGGCGGGAGGGGGGGAAATTTGAGCGTTCCTTCAGCCCCGAGCAACTAATCGGGACCCGGGCCTCCTTCAACGTGCGGGATCCCCAATCCGGAGAGGAAATTATCCGGCGCGAGCGCAAGATCACCCCCGAAACCCTGGAGCGTCTGGCCAAGGCCGGGATCAAATACATTCCGGCCGATTCCAAGGAAATCATGCAGGGCGTCCTGGCCGAGGATCTGGTGGATCCGGAGACCGGAAGCGTCAAATTCGGCGCCAACGAGGAGATTAACGAAACCGTGCTGGAATGGATTGTCAAATCTGGGATCAAGGAATTCAAGATTTTCTCCATCAGCGGTTCTCCCGTCGGGGCGATCATCCGGAATACCCTGAGTCTGGATCGATCCGATTCGGTTGAAGAAGCCCACCAGGAAATTTACCGGCGTTTGCGGCCCGGTGAGCCGCCCACTCCGGACGCGGCGGCAGCCTTGTTTCAGAATACTTTTCTTAATCAGGAACGTTATGATCTCTCCGCGGTAGGGCGTTTTAAAATCAATCACAAGCTGCAGTTTTTGGATCCGGAGGAAAGCGCCAAGATCTTTCGGCGGCGGTTAAAAATTGAGCAGCTGAGGATGCGAAAACTGCGGAACGCCCTGGGAAAACTCGGTTCCGCCGGATCGAACGAAGTGAATTCCCTCCTGGCCGTTCTCGAGGAGATTTTTCCGGTTAAGATCCGGGAGTGGGAACTTCAACGCGAGCTGGGACAATTCCAGGCGCCGAAGATCCGGGAAGTCGAACCGGAATTTTTAAAACAGGAGGAAAAGCGCCGGGAGCAAATCAACGGCCAGCTGGCCAAGGTTCGGAAACAGCTGGAAGTATTAATCAATCAATTGCGTTCCCGCCGGGAAAAGCTGGAAGCGCTCGGGGAGGGGGAAAAATCCGGGGAGACCCGGGGCAAGGTTCCTCCCGAAGTGGCGCGGGTGCGGGGATATCTGGACCGGTGGGATGCCGCGCTCCGCTCCGACCAGCCTCTTTACGAGGACCTCGGGAGCCGGCTCTTGCGCAGCATCGACCTCTTGGAAGCGGTCCGGTACCTGGCCGAGATCCGGAACGGGCGGGGCAGCCTGGATGATATCGATCATCTGGGCAACCGCCGGGTCAGGACGGTGGGAGAACTTCTGGAAAATCAGTATCGGATCGGGCTGTTGCGGATGGAGCGGGCGATCCGGGAGCGGATGAGTTTCCAGGACGTGGATGCCCTGATGCCCCAGGAGATCGTCAATCCCAAGCCGATCTCGGCGGTAATCAAGGAGTTCTTTGGCGGCAGTCAGCTTTCCCAATTTTCCGACCAGACCAATCCGCTTTCGGAAATAACTCATAAGCGCCGACTCAGCGCCCTGGGTCCGGGAGGGCTGACCCGGGAGCGGGCCGGGTTTGAGGTTCGCGATGTGCACTCCAGCCATTACGGGCGGATTTGCCCGATCGAGACCCCCGAGGGTCCCAATATCGGTTTGATTTCCTCCCTAAGCACTTTTGCCCGGGTGAATGATTATGGCTTCATCGAGACCCCCTATCGAATCGTGGAAAACGGCCGGGTGACGGACCGCACGGTTTTTCTCACCGCGATGGAAGAGGAAGAACACCGGATCGCCCAGGCCAATGCCCCCCTGGATTCCCAGGGCCGCTTTTTCAACGATTTTGTTTCGGCCCGGCACCGGGGGGAATTTGCCCTGATCCCCCGGGATCGGGTGGACCTGATGGATGTTTCTCCCAGCCAGCTGGTAAGCGTGGCGGCTTCCTTGATTCCTTTCCTCGAACACGATGACGCCAACCGGGCCCTGATGGGATCGAATATGCAGCGGCAGGCCGTCCCCCTGATGGTGTGTGAACCCCCCCTGGTCGGAACCGGGATGGAAAGTTCAGTGGCCCGGGATTCGGGGTTCGCCATAATTGCCCAGCAGGAAGGGGTGGTGGAAAGCGTGGATGCTTCCCGGATTGTCATCCGCTCCCCTGAACACGGGGGCGGCGGGGCCGGGGTGGAAATCTATCCTTTATTGAAATACTGGCGTTCGAATCAGAACACCTGCATAAACCAGAAGCCGATTGTCCGGCCTCTGCAGAAGGTCCGGAAGGGCGACATCATTGCCGACGGTCCGGCCATTTCCCAAGGGGAGCTGGCTCTCGGGAAGAACGTCCTGGTAGCTTTCATGCCCTGGGGCGGATACAACTTTGAGGATTCCATCCTGATCAGCGAAAAATTGCTGAAGGAGGATACCTTTACCTCAATTCATATTGAGGAGTTTGAGGTAATGTCCCGGGATACGAAGCTGGGGCCGGAGGAGTTTACCCGGGATATCCCGAACGTGGGGGAGGAAAGCCTGAAAAACCTGGATGAAGCGGGGGTAATCCGGATCGGGACGGAAGTGGGTCCCGGCGAGATTCTGATTGGAAAGATCACCCCCAAGGGCGAAACCCAGCTTTCTCCGGAAGAGAAACTACTGCGCGCAATTTTCGGGGAAAAGGCCGCCGACGTCCGGGATACTTCCCTCCGGGTTCCTCCGGGAGTCACCGGGACGGTGATCGGGGTGAGAATCTTCTCCCGCAAGGGGATGGAGAAGGATCTCCGGGCCCAGGATCTGGAAAACCAGGAGATCGCCCGGCTCTTGCGGGATCGGGACGACAAGATCCGGATCATCGAAGCCGATTTTTTAGACCGGGTCCGGGAAATCCTGGTGGGGAGAACCTGCCGGAAACAGTTCACCTCCCCGCGCGGAAAATCCGTGATGATCAAGAAGGGGGAAACAATCACGGCCGAGAAACTCGACCGGATTCCCTGGAAAAAGTGGAACGACCTGGAATTTGAAGGGGGGGAGGAAGAGCGGGAGCGGATCAAGACCGAACTGGATAATCTCGAGGAACAGATCGATTTTGTCCGGATGGTTTTCGAAGAGAAGGTGCGCAGGTTAAAGCGGGGTGATGAGCTTCAGCCCGGGGTGATCGCCATGGTCAAGGTTTATCTCGCGATCAAGCGCAAATTGTCGGTGGGAGATAAGATGGCGGGAAGGCACGGGAACAAGGGGGTCCTTTCCCGGATTCTCCCGGAAGAAGACATGCCCTACATGCCGGACGGAACCCCGGTGGACATGGTGCTTAACCCCCTGGGGGTTCCTTCCCGGATGAACGTCGGGCAGATTCTTGAGACCCACCTGGGCTGGACCTGCAAGGAAATGGGCCAGAAAATCGGCCAGCTCATCGATTCCAAGGTGCCGGCCGAAACCGTGCGGGGCTGGCTGAAAAAGCTTTACAAGTCGCCTCACCTGGATTCCCTCCTGGATAAATCCGGAGCGGAGGAGATTCTCCAGCTGGGCCGTCGCCTGAGAAAAGGCGTGGCGGTTTCTTCCCCGGTTTTCGACGGGGCCAGCGAAATGGAGATCAAATCCCTGCTCAAGCAGGAGAACCTGCCCGAATCCGGGAAAATGGCTCTTTACGATGGACGGAACGGGCAGCTTTTCGATTTTCCGGTTACGATCGGCCATATGTACATGATGAAATTGCACCATCTGGTGGATGAGAAAATCCACGCCCGTTCTATCGGGCCGTATTCCCTGGTAACCCAGCAACCCCTGGGTGGAAAGGCTCATTTCGGGGGTCAGCGTCTGGGGGAAATGGAAGTCTGGGCCATGGAAGCCTACGGCGCGGCTTATACCCTCCAGGAGTTTCTCACGGTTAAGTCGGACGATGTCTCCGGCCGGACGCGGATGTATGAATCCATTGTCAAGGGAGAACCCAGCCTGGAACCGGGGGTTCCGGAGTCCTTTAAAGTTTTGGTGAAAGAGCTCCAGAGTTTGGGGATGAACATGGAACTTTTAGGAGCGAAGGAGAATCAGGATGAAGAATATGTTTAATTTCTTTGAAAAGCCAAGGGATCCGGTGGATTTTTCTGGAGTCCGGATCAGCCTGGCCTCTCCTGAGATGATCCGGAGCTGGTCTTTCGGAGAAGTGAAACGTCCGGAGACCATCAACTATCGGACCTTCAAACCCGAGCGGGATGGTTTGTTCTGCGCCAAGATTTTTGGGCCGGTGAAGGATTACGAATGTCTTTGCGGCAAATATAAAAGAATGAAACACCGCGGGATTGTCTGTGAGAAATGCGGGGTGGAAGTGATCAAATCAGAGGTCCGCCGCGAACGCCTGGGGCATATCGAGCTGGCGGCCCCGGTGGCGCATATCTGGTTTACCCGTTCCATTCCCAGCCGGATCGGCACCCTTTTAAATCTGACTTCCAAGGAACTGGAGCGGGTAATTTATTTCGAGTCCTATATCGTGATTGAGTCCAAAAATATTCCCTGCTCGCCCGGGCAGATTCTCACGGAAAAGGAATATCGGGAGGCCGAGGAAAAGTACGGCGGCAATCTTCAGGCCGGCATGGGCGCGGAAGCCATCCGGGAAAGGCTCCGGCGTCTGGACCTGGATAAGTTGGCTGTGGAACTCCGCGCGGAAATGAAATCGACCAGCTCGGAAGCGAGGCGGAGAAAACTAGCCAAACAGTTGCGGGTGGTCGAGGCCTTCCGCCTGTCCGGGAACCGCCCTGAATGGATGATCATGGAAATTATCCCGGTTATTCCCCCCGAACTCCGGCCGCTGGTTCCGCTGGACGGGGGGCGTTTCGCCACCTCCGATCTGAACGATTTGTACCGCCGGGTCATCAACCGCAACAACCGGCTGAAGCGTTTGCTGGAACTCAACGCCCCGGAAATCATCGTCCGCAACGAAAAGCGGATGTTGCAGGAATCAGTGGATGCCCTGTTTGATAACGGCCGCCGGGGTCGGGTGATTGTGGGATCCAACAAGCGGCCGCTCCGGTCCTTAAGCGACATGCTCCGGGGCAAACAGGGACGCTTCCGGCAAAACCTCCTCGGCAAGCGGGTAGATTATTCCGGCCGGACGGTGATCGTGATCGGCCCGGAGCTTCGCCTGCACCAGTGCGGGTTGCCCAAGCAGATGGCCCTCGAGCTTTTCAAGCCTTTTATTTACCAGAAACTGGAGGCGCGGGGCCTGGCCTTGACGATCAAGAGCGCGCGGAAAATGGTGGAGAAGGAAGTATCGGAGGTCTGGGATATTCTCGATGAGGTAATTAAGGAGCACCCGGTGCTTCTGAACCGCGCTCCCACCTTGCACCGCCTGGGGATCCAGGCTTTTGAACCGGTTCTGATCGAGGGCAAAGCCATCCAACTTCATCCCTTGGTCTGCGTGGCTTTCAATGCCGACTTTGACGGGGACCAGATGGCGGTGCATGTGCCGCTTTCGATCGAGGCCCAGTCGGAAGCCCGGATTCTGATGATGTCGACCAACAATATTCTCTCCCCGGCGAACGGCCGGCCGATTATTGATCCCACCCAGGATATCGTGTTCGGGATTTACTACCTGACCCGCGAACGTCCCCTGGCCAAAGGCGAGGGCAAGGTCTTTTCCGGGCCCGAGGAAGTCCGTCTGGCCTATGATGCCGGGGAGCTGGATCTCCACGCCAAGGTTACCGTGCATCTGGAAGGCAAGCGGGTAGAAACCACCGGCGGTCGGGTGATCCTCCGGGAAACAGTTCCGCCGGAGATCCCCTTTGAACTGGTGAACAAGACCATGGATAAGCGGGCTCTCGCTGAGCTGATTCAGCAATCGTACCGACGGTGTGGAGCCAAGCGGACCGTGATCCTGGCTGACCGGCTCAAGGACCTGGGATACCTGTACGCCACCCGGTCCGGTCTCTCCATCGGGATTGACGATATTAAAATCCCGAATAATAAAGAAAACATCATCTCCCTGGCCTACCAGGAAGTCCGGTCAATCGAGAATCAGTATGCGGAAGGGTTGATAACCGACGGGGAGCGTTACAACAAGGTCATAGATATTTGGACCGAGGTTACCGAACGGGTTTCTTCCGAAATGCTGCAGGAGATGGGGTGGGAGAAGATCAAGGATGCCGAGGGCAAGGAAATCAAGAGCCGGAGCTTCAACCCGGTATTCATGATGTACGATTCGGGGGCCCGGGGCGGTCCCCAGCAGATCCGGCAGCTGGCGGGAATGCGGGGTCTGATGGCCAAGCCCTCCGGGGAAATCATGGAAACCCCGATCACCTCAAATTTCCGGGAAGGGCTTTCGGTTTTACAATACTTTATCTCCACCCACGGGGCCCGGAAAGGTCTGGCGGATACCGCGCTCAAGACCGCCAATTCCGGGTACTTAACCCGCAGACTGGTGGATGTGGCCCAGGACAGCATGATTACCGAAGTGGATTGCGGGACCATCGACGGGATTACGATTTCTTCCCTGATCGAGGGAGGCGAGATTATCGAGACGGTCGGAGAGCGGGTTCTCGGGCGGGTGGTCCTGAACGATATCATCGACTCCTTCTCCGGGGAGATCATAGTCTCAGCCAACCAGGAGATCACTGAGGATTTGATCGCGAAGATCGAGGATGCCGGGATTGAAAAAGTCACGATCCGTTCGGTGCTGACCTGCCAGGCCCGGCACGGGGTCTGCGCCATGTGCTATGGCCGGGACCTGGCCCGGGGCAGGATGGTGAACGTGGGCGAGGCAGTCGGGATTATCGCGGCCCAATCCATCGGTGAGCCCGGGACCCAGCTGACCATGCGGACCTTCCATATCGGTGGCACCGCCAGCCGGCGGGTGGAACAGAGCCGGATCCAGGCGCGGATCGACGGGACAGTGCGTTTCCGCAACCTTCCTCCCAACAGCGTGACCAAGGCCAAGCAGGGCGACTGGGTAGTGATGAACCGCAATGGGGAGCTGGTGCTGGTGGATGATGAGGGCCGGGAACGGAAACGCTATCCAGTTATTTACGGGGCCCGTTTGAAAGTCAAGGATAATCAGCGGATTAAAAAGGGAGATATTCTGGCAGAGTGGGACCCTTACGCCACCCCGATCCTGACGGAGGTGGAAGGCCGGGTGAAGTTCGGGGACGTGGTCGAGGGCGAGACCATGGTGGAACAGGTGGATGAAGTTACTGGGATGGCCCGGAAGGTAATCATCGAGTCCCGGGATCCCAATCGCCGCCCGCGGATTTCCATCAAGGATGAGAAGGGAAAAACCATGCAGATTCCCGGCTCGGAAATCATGGCCCGCTATCTCCTCCCGGTGGGGGCGACGATTAACATGATGGAAGGCGAGGAGGTTAAGGCCGGGGACATCATCGCCAAGATTACCCGGGAAACCACCAAGACCAAGGATATCACCGGAGGATTGCCCCGGGTAGCCGAGCTGTTTGAGGCCCGCCGACCCAAGGAATATGCGGTCATCAGTGAGATCGATGGAAAGGTGGAGTTCGGCAAGGATGTTAAAGGTAAACGCCGCCTGACCGTGACCCCGGAATATGGTGAGCCCCGGGATTATCTGATTCCCAAGGGGAAACACGTCAGCGTCCACAGCAGTGATCAGGTCAAGGCGGGGGAAGCCCTGATGGATGGTTCCCCCAATCCCCATGATATTCTCCGGGTGCTAGGAGAGAAAGAACTGGCCCGGTACCTGGTCGACGAGATCCAAGAAGTTTACCGGCTCCAGGGAGTGAAAATCAATGATAAGCATATTGAGGTGATCGTGCGCCAGATGCTCAGGCGGGTGAAGATCTCGGAAGTCGGGGATACCGATTTCCTGGTCGGCGAGCAGGTGGAAAAGCGTCGTTTCGAAGAGGAGAACCGCCGGGTAGTGAACGCCGGGGGGAAACCCGCGGTAGCCGAGCCGTTGCTCCTGGGGGTAACCAAGGCCAGCCTGAGCAACGAAAGCTTTATCGCCGCGGCCAGCTTCCAGGAAACCGTGAAGGTTCTCACCGAGGCCTGCATTAACGGACGGGTCGATCGTCTGCGCGGGTTAAAGGAAAATGTTATCATGGGAAGATTGATTCCCGCCGGGACCGGGTTCCGGAAGTACCAGACGATTAAAATGAAAGTTGAAGGGGAAGAGGAACCCGTGGCGGGAGGAGAGGGAGAGAAGGCGGTCGCGGGGTGAACCCGGGTACGGGTATAAGTGGATATAAGTAAACTAGGGAATTTAAGGGAATTGACAAAATGGAAGAGAAAGATTAAAAACACTTAATTTTTCTCTGGAAGGAAAAAGGCGAATATGCCGACTATAAATCAGTTAATAAAAAGCCACGGGCGAACCCAGCAACGGAGAAAAAACTCCGCACCGGCCCTGGGGTCGTGTCCGCAGAAACGCGGGGTTTGTACCCGGGTTTACACCACCACTCCCAAAAAGCCGAACTCCGCCCTGCGCAAGGTGGCCCGGGTCCGGTTAACCAGTGGCATTGAGGTGACTTCTTATATACCCGGGGAAGGACATAATCTTCAGGAGCACTCGGTGGTCCTCATCCGGGGAGGCCGGGTCAAGGATCTGCCCGGGGTGCGTTACCATATCATCCGGGGCAGTCTGGACTCCCTGGGGGTCCAGGACCGGAAAAAGAGCAGATCAAAGTACGGAACCAAGCGGACGAAGAGCTAAGGAAGGGTCAAGATGTCAAGAAAAGGGCAAACTCCGAAGCGCAGGATTGATCCGGACGTTAAGTACGGAGACCGGATCATTGCCAAGTTTATCAGCGTGATCATGCGCCGGGGCAAGAAAAGCACGGCCGAAAGAATTTTTTACGGGGCCTTGACGGAAATCGAGCGGAAAGAGAAGGATGACCCGATCAAGATATTTAAAAAGGCTCTGGAAAATGTCAAACCGGTGGTCGAGGTGAAGTCCCGGAGAGTGGGCGGAGCCACCTACCAGGTTCCGGTGGAGATCAAGCCGGATCGCCGCAACGCCCTGGCCATGCGCTGGATGGTCCTCTACGCCAAGGAGCGGGGGGATAAGACGATGATGGCCAAGCTGGCGGCCGAGCTTGCCGACGCGGCCAATCAGCGCGGGGGGGCGATTAAGAAAAGGGAAGAAGTTCACAAGATGGCGGAAGCCAATAAAGCATTTGCTCACTATCGATGGTAATTAGGGAAGGTAATCAGTCAGTTTTAGAGAAGAACCATGCCCAGGCCGGTTCCATTAGAGCGTATTCGGAATATCGGGATTATGGCGCATATCGACGCCGGCAAGACGACTACGACCGAGCGCATTCTTTACTATTCGGGGGTTTCGCGGCGGATCGGGGAGGTAAACGAGGGCACCACGCAGATGGACTGGATGGAGCAGGAGCAGGAGCGCGGGATCACCATTACCTCGGCGGCGACCACGTTGTTCTGGTCGAATCACCGGATCAATATCATCGATACCCCCGGGCATGTCGACTTTACCATCGAGGTGGAAAGGTCCCTCCGGGTTCTGGATGGAGCCGTGATAGTTTTCTGCGGGGTGGGAGGGGTGGAACCCCAGTCGGAGACGGTGTGGAGGCAGGCGGATCGTTACGGGGTTCCCAAAGTGGCATTTATCAACAAGCTGGACCGGGTGGGCTCGGATTTTTTCCAGGTGGTCAGAATGATTAAAGAGCGGTTACAGGTCAACCCGGTGGTGCTGCAACTCCCGATCGGGACGGAGGAAAATTTCCGGGGGGTCGTGGATTTGATCCGGATGAAATCGATCATCTGGAAGGAGGACTCCCTGGGGTCCGAGTTTAGCGAGACGGAGATCGCTCCGGAATACCAGGACCAGGCCCGGGAATACCGGGAAAAGATGGTGGAAACCCTGGCGGATCACGATGAGGAAATCATGGAGAAGTTCGTCGCGGCCGAGCCGATCGAGGAAACCCGGATTCAGGAATCGATCCGCCGCGCCACCCTGGGGCTCAAGGTGGTTCCGGTTCTCGGCGGGGCGGCCTTCCGTAACAAAGGGGTCCAGCCGCTCCTGGACGCGGTCGTTGATTATCTGCCCTCTCCCCTGGATCGGCCCCCGGTGAACGGGATCAAGCCCGCGGACGGGACCCAGATCCAGCGGCGGGCGGCGGATGACGAACCCTTTTCCGCCCTGGCCTTCAAAATCATGAATGACGTATTTGCCGGCCAGTTGACTTATTTCCGGGTTTATTCGGGCTACCTGAAATCTAATTCTTCCGTGTCGAACCAGACCAAGAGGAAATCGGAAAGGATCGGGCGGTTGCTGAAGATGCATGCCAACAAGCGGGAAGAAATCAAGGAGGTCTACGCCGGCGACATCGCCGCAGCGGTGGGTCTGCATTACACTACCACGGGTGATACTCTCTGCGATCCGCGTAGCCCGATCCTGCTGGAATCAATTTCCTTCCCCAATCCCGTGATCTCCGTGGCAATTGAACCAAAAACCAAATCCGACCAGGATAAGCTCGGAGAGGCTTTGCGCCGGTTGGTCCTGGAGGATCCGAGTTTTCACGTGCATACTGATTCCGAAACCGCGCAGACGATTATTTCCGGGATGGGGGAACTGCATCTGGAGATTATCGTGGACCGGCTGCTGCGGGAGTTCCGGGTGGACGCCAATGTCGGGAACCCTCAGGTGGCTTTCCGGGAAACCATCACCCGGGCTGCTGAGGCCGAGGGCCGGTATGTCCGCCAGTCCGGCGGCCGGGGACAATATGGGGTGGTTGAACTCGAGGTGCAGCCCCTGCCGGCCGGGAGCGGTTTCGAGTTTGCCGAGGAGCTCAAGGGCGGAACCATCCCCCGGGAATTCATCCCGGCGATCAAGAGCGGGATCATGGAAGCCAAGGAAAGCGGGGTTCTGGCCGGATACCCGGTGATCGACCTCCGCGTGATTTTGAAGGACGGGAGCTATCACGAGGTGGATTCTTCCGAGCTGGCTTTTAAAATCGCAGGCTCGCTGGCTTTCAAAGAGGCCGCCCGCAAGGGAAAATCCATCCTGCTTGAGCCGGTGATGGAGGTGGAAGTGATTGTTCCGGACGAATTCATGGGCGAGGTGATCAGTGACCTGACCGCCCGGGGCGGCAAGATCTCCGGGATGGATTCCCGTTCCGGAGGCCGGATCGTCAAGGCCCATGTTCCCTTAAAAAGAATGTTCGGTTATGCTACCGATTTGCGCTCCGCGACCCAGGGCCGGGCTACCTATTCGATGTTTTTCTCCCATTACGAACCCGTCCCGGAAGCGGAGCTGCAGAAGATGTTGGGAGTCGGTATTTCGGTAAATTAACTCAGGAGGATTTATGTCCAAGCAGAAGTTTAAGAGGACGAAGCCGCACATGAATGTGGGGACGATTGGGCATGTGGATCATGGGAAGAGTTTATTGACGAGTGCGATTACGTTGGTGTTGTCGAAGAGTGGGTTATCGACGTATGTGCCGTTT
>JAPLJI010000140.1 GCA_026388655.1 Pseudomonadota bacterium | reverse complement strand
GGATATTTTGGAGATAGGTAAAGAAATTAATCCTCCCGGAACTAGAGGTGGACCTATGGTTTTTATCCCTGCTGGGGAGTTTATGATGGGGTGCAATGAAGTTGAGGAAGGTTTTTGGGCTGAAGAAATACTTTATTACCGAGTTTATCTGGATGCTTATTACATTGATAAATACGAAGTGACGGTGGATCAGTATGCCCAGTGTGTGAAGTCGGGGAAATGTTCCGATTATCATCTAACTGGATGGGAGATGCCACCTTTTCCTGGTTTTAGTGAAACGGATGGGTGTAACTGGGGTAATTCGGAGAAAGGCAATCACCCAATAAATTGTGTGGACTGGAACCAAGCAAGCGGTTATTGCAAATGGGCCGGAAAGCGTTTACCAACCGAGGCGGAATGGGAAAAGGCGGCTCGGGGGACAGACGGAAGAAAATTCCCTTGGGGTAACCAGAAGGCAACGTGTAATTATGCAGTAATGAGCGAGATCGATCATCCTAATGACTACGTAGGATGCAATGAGGGTTCTACTTGGCCGGTGGGGAGTAAGCCGAACGGGGCCAGCCCTTATGGGGTGATGGATATGGTGGGAAATGTATCAGAGTGGGTTCAGGATTGGGATGGAAAAGATTATTACAAGAATTCTCCGACGAAGAATCCGCCGGGGCCTTCTTCAGGTGATCGCCGGGTCACACGGGGCGGTAATTGGATGGAGTATGATCAGTATTTGTTTACCACCTTTGAGCATTTATTTAGTTCTACCCCGACGACCCGTGGCTACCAAGAAGGCTTCCGTTGTGTTCGTGATGCCAAATAAACCTATCCATACGGTCTACATACTCTATGCTCATCAATTTGCCCCCCAGCTTTCCCGCGGACAAGTTTAAGGGATTCCTCCACCTAGCGTCGGTGTTCTTTCCCAAGATCCTAAGCGATGAATACCTAAACGATCCCCTTCATAGGCAGCCCCACTTCGAAGGATCATTTATGGCGGTCGAGTATCGATACCGTACATGCGCAGAGCTCAATGAGGAATTTAAAACCTTGCTTAGCGGTGCCAACAATCTCTGGAAGGAATGGGGAGACGACGAAGAATTAAACTACAAGCTGGAGCGGTGCTTATACGGGTTCTTCATGAACGGCCTCTCAATATTCGAGAGCTTCGGATTTTGCCTCTACTTTGTCGGAGCGGCCCTGCAGCCTGAAAATTTTTCTCATGTTAGCGAACCGAAGAGGATCAACTTAGAGGAAACTATTAAGGCCTTCCGTAAGGCTTTCCCTGACCTGTCTATAACCACTCGTCTCGAAACGCTGACGCAGGAGAAGGATTTCAAACACATTAAAGATTTCCGAAACATCCTGGCGCACCGGCTTGTAGGCCGCCGAATTGTCCATAGCGACGGCATCACTCATCGGGACGGTACATATACTTACACCAGAAAGGAAAAGTGGCATGTTCTCGGGTCGAGTGATGAGTTGATATTCGACGAGGAGATGACCCAACGGTCTATGGATGGAATCACCAGCCTGCTGACTTCTCTTGTCGAAGCATCTATTGAATTCGTTCAAAAAAGCAAACCAGCAAAGACCTCTGCATAAACATTGAAATTATCTTCTCCCAACAAGACCTTCTGCGGGGTACGTAATCGCGCAAAGCTAGGGTTAAGTTTTTACTTTGGCATTTTGGGAAGGCAAGTCAGCCTCAGCCCGGCCCGGTCCATCCTTATTACGGCCAGCTTGTAGGGGAGGGGTTTATCCCCTCCCGGGAGGTCTGGATTCCTGCTTTCCCTCGAATCCGCTCGGGACAAATCGCAGGAATGACGATGAATAGAGTTGAAGTGAGGATATTTATCTAGCCCGCCGCCGCGCCCGAACCAGAACAAACCCCAAAATACCGAGCAGGATCAACCACCAGGAAGCATCGGAGCCCGGAAGCGAGTGGCATCCGCAGCCGGAGGTTCCCGCGGAGGGGAAAGGGAGACGAGGTGAAAAGGGCGAATAGCGCATACGCCGGCCAGGATTGGTTTTCCCTTGAGACGGTGTTTGGGGTAAAATAACCCAAGAGGAATGCTATCCAACTGCGGAATTCCGCGGGCCACTCTCAAGTTGAATAAACATGAAACGTATATCCTTTTCTAAACACGCTCGCTTGCAAATGGGACTTCGAGGGGCTGAAGAAAAAGAGGTTATGGAAGTTATCCAATCCGGTCAATGGAGCCCGGCAAAGCGGGGAAGATACCAAGCGAAGAGGAATTTTGTTTTTGGAAAACTATCCCACATATCACAAAAATACTATCGGTTCAAAACGGTTGAGGCTGTCTTTTCCGAGGAAGCCGAGAAGATTGAGGTAGTCACCGTAAAGGTTTATTATTCTAACCAGGAAGTTGAAGGGGGAGGTTAACCATGAAGATAATTTATGATTCCCATGTGGACGCTCTTTATATCGAGATCCGTCCGCTCGCGCCCGGAACCGCCGAGAACCGGGTATTAAGTGATGACGTGGTCGCAAACTATGGTCCTGATGGCAAACTGGCCGGCTTGGAGATTTTAGATGCCAGCATCACGCTGGGAGAGGAGTTGGGACGATTGACCTTTGAAGTCAGCCCCAGCTTTTCAAATTTACAAGTCAAAGAAAAAATTACTTCCAGATGATTATTTGAGAAATTATGACCTCGTTTTAGTCTCGCCTGCGTTGCAATTATTTCGGTGCAATTTCATTAACGATCCCGGGCCCAACCCCGCCGCCGCGCCCGAACCAGAACAAATCCCAAAATACCGAGCAGGATTAACCACGGGGAGGCGTCGGAGCCCGGAAGCGAATGGCATCCGCAGCCGGAGGTTCCCGCGGACTGGTCGGTGATCTGGAATTCGAGCTCGGAAGCGGAGAGGGCCGGGGTGGTAACCACGATCCGGCTCCCGGAACGGGTCCAGCCGGAATAATCTACCCCCCCCAGGATAACTTTATATTCCGAATCAGGATTCAGGTTGGCGATGGTGAGGTCGGTAGGCTGGGAAGTTGCTTCCCCGCCGTTGATGGTCAGAAACAGACTGTGCTTGCCGGGGTCCCAGATGGCCTGGTTGACGAAGGTTTTGGGGTTGGAAACATCGGAAAGAATGGGCTGCCGATAGTATTCCGGCCCCCGGTGAGAATCGGCGATGGTCCGGAAGTTGGATTCCGGGGTGAGGGCCCGGGCCAGGAGGGGAAAGCCGTTCTGGGCGACCTTAAGAAAATTGAAATCGAAATAACCGTATTGCCACTTGTCTTCCTGCCAAGCCGGCTGGCCAAAGAAGACTTCCATTCCCTTGGTTAATTTCCGGAAAAGATCCTGATCATCCATCTCCCGGGCCAGGACCATCCCGAAAATCGTGGAGAGAACATCCATCGCGTTCATATTGGCCATCACTCCCACGGTTTGCGGGGAAACCCGGGACCGATAGGACATCAGGGGTTGAAACATCGTCTGGGCGGCATAGGAGAACGGGCAGGTATGGTGGCGCGAGTGGCAGGAAGGCTCCGAGGATTGAGGAGAAGATGGGTCCGGGGGGGCCAGCGGCACCGGTTCATAACCGGTAGGGCTGGTAAGGATGAAGGCCGTGTCCGGGCCGAAAACATCTTCGATCACCGCGTTTTTCTTGAAAACCGGGTAGACCTCTTCGACAAATTTGTGGTCCAGGCCGTCCAGGAACGAGAGCGACCAGGCGGTGTAGGCCCCATTCAGGGTTTTGATGATATACGGTTGCTGATCGAAGGGGATAAACATCTCGTAAAAATACGCGTTGCCGGGGTCCTGCATGTTTTCCTTGATCCAGGCGAGCCAGTGAGGCGTGACGGCCTCCAGGTCCCGGCTGGGGTCGGGGGGGACGATGTGCAGGGCGTAGTGGGGCATGACATTGCAGGGGACGAAAACCCGGTTGGTTTCGCAGCAGACCGCGTAATATTTTCTCCCGAGGGAATCCTGGTTGTTGAGGATGAGGTCGTAAAGATTCCCCGACAGGGAGGTCATGTTGGTGGTGAATTCCAGGTCCTGGAAGGTGAGCTTTTGCTCGGAATCGTATTTGCGGTCGCCGGCCTGGCGCTCATATAAAGCCATCATTAAAAGGAGATGACCGGTGTACATGATGTTGTAGGGATAAAGAGGGTCGGCGCCGCCCCAGTCGGCCACCACCCAATCCTGCCAGCAGTGGTGGTTGAGCATTTTTTGAGTCAGGCCGTCCAGGGCTTCGGTAAACGGTTTGGGGTAGGCGGGGGTCTGTTCCGCCGCCATGGAGACCCCGTAAGCGGTAAAGGCCAGGATATAACGGCGGTAATAACCCATCCCGATGCCGACCCCGATTTCCTCTCCCCAGTCATCGGGGTTGAAGTTATCCGGGTCGGTTTGGGAAACCGCGTGGATGTAGTTGAACAAGCCCAGGGTTTCATTGTCGAGGTAGGGATAATCTTGGAAGTACCCTTGGCTGGGAGTGGGAAAAAGGAAAAGAAAAAATAATATTGCCGGAATTATTTTACCCAGTTTCATCAGGCCTCCCTAAAGGTTTAAAAGTAATTGTTGTTGCTCGATTTATCGAGCGTGATTTAACATCGCCGATGAATCGGCAGACTACAAAAAAAATTTCTTCCGCAGGAGCGGAACGGAGTTTATCTCGAGCGAAGGAGAAGGACCGCCACCCGCAGAGAAAACCATACCCTAAGCCTGGGGAGGAAGGATCTTGGTGATGATCGTCTGCGCCAGCTTGGAATTAGGGATGATGACCAAATTGTTTTGCTGATTGCGGATTCGGGTCGAACGCCAGTCGGTATCGACAACCTGTCCCTCTTCTCCGCTCTGGAGTTTAATCTGGTCTCCCACCCGGATCTGCCCGCCAATGGTCAAAAAAAGGCCGGCGAAGAGATTGGAAAGGGTTTCCTGCAGGGCCAGGGCCACGGCCAAACCTCCGATTCCCAGGGTGGTGATCAGGGGGGTAATGGAAACCCCGAGATGGTTCAACATGGTGATAATACCGATCACCAGGATGGAAATTCGGGTTAGGTTCCTAGTCAAACTGGAAAAAGGGATCGCGGTGGGAGCCCGGTCGGAATAGAACTGGACCAGCCGGGAAGCGAGATTGGCGAGCAGGATGGTGAAAAAGAGAATCGCCAGCGCGACCAGGAGGCGATCAGCCGAGCCGGGAAGGTTAAGGGATTTAGCCGCGAAAGAAAGCCCGGGGAGAAGAACCAGGGGGATAATCCAGGGATGGATGGTTTGGGAAAATATCTCTTTCTCTTTCAACTCCATTTTCTGGAGAAGTTTAGGGAGATAATGCCGGCAGAGCCAGCGGAGAAAAAATCCCGCCGCCAGGGATATTACCAGGGAGGCCAGGGCGAAAATCAATCGCAAAAACAACACATTATGAATCAGGTTGTTCATGGGCTGCTCCTTCCTAATTATTGTATATTATTATTTAGATTGCTAAATAAGGGAATGGTTTTTTATTCTGGTGATTATCCCGTGATCGGGAATTGATCCATTGACGGTGTCCAAACCAGCTTTTTCGTGGGGGGAGAGCGGCTCCGCTCCCTACGACAACGCTTCCCTCGACTCTTCTCGGGACAAGCGGCAGGCGATTCGACCGAGTCAAGCCAATGTTAACCCCTGGGCATACCCCGGGCTTTTGAGCGGGAAAGTCGAAGGGTTGATTATTGACTTTATTATCTGTTTGAATTATCAAGAATAACTGGAACAGGCGCGTAGCTCAGTGGGGGAGCGCTGCCTTGACACGGCAGAGGTCGAGGGTTCAAATCCCTCCGTGCCTACCATTCAATTGACGAATGAGTTCAAGGTTCAAAGTTTAAGACGAACCAAATAAACCAAAGAAACCAGAAAATGCTATTAACGCTATGCTCCGTGCCCCTTGCTCCATGCCATTCATAAATGAGACAGACTAGAAAAACTGACACCGATCGGGGTTGATTAAAAGATTGAATATCTGTTATAAGATACCGAGGAATATGAAAAAATAGGCGCGTAGCTCAGTGGGGGAGCGCTGCCTTCACACGGCAGAGGTGCGGAATGAATAAACCAAATTCAGATTGATCAGGCGGATAATTGCTATTCCAAGAACTTCTTTTCTTAACAAATTTTACCAATTAAATTATGATTCTCCTCTTCGAAGCATCGTTGCTGCGGATGCCTCATTTGCTATTGGTTTATTCGGGGGTGACGGAAATTGAGCGGAGCTGAAAACACGATCAAGATCAAGTTGGCCGACGGGACCGTGCGGGATTTTCATCGCGGGGAGCCGGCCCGGGTCCTGCTCAGTTCCGGGGGGGAGCCCGAAGCGAAGACGTTCGTCGCGGTCATTCTTAACGGGAAACTGGCGGATCTAAATACCCCGATCGAGGAGGATTCCGAACTCCGGCCGGTGAAGCTTGCCGATAAGGAAGGAATCGAAATACTCCGGCATTCGACCTCGCACGTAATGGCCCAGGCGGTCAGGGAGCTATTTCCGGGTGTTAAAATCGCCATCGGCCCGGCGATTGAAGACGGTTTTTATTACGATTTTGAGTATGGAAAATCCTTTACCCCGGAGGACCTCCTGGCCATCGAGAAAAGGATGGCGGAGATTATCAAGTCGGACGCGCCTTTTGCCCGGTTGGAATGTTCCCGGGAAGAGGCGATCCGTCTGTTTGACGGGCTGGGTGAAGGTTATAAGGTTGAGATTCTTAACGAGATCGCCGACCCGAAAATATCTCTCTATCAGAACGGGGAATTTGTCGATCTCTGCCGGGGGCCCCACCTTCCTTCCACCGGGTGGATCAAGGCCTTTAAACTCACCCGTCTGGCCGGAGCCTACTGGCGCGGGGACGAGCATCGGCAGATGTTGCAGCGGATCTACGGAACCGCCTTCCCGACCATAAACGAGCTGGAAGAATATCTCCAGAGAGTAGAGGAGGCGAAGCTCCGGGATCACCGCCGGCTGGGAAAGGAACTCGGACTTTTTTCGATCGAAGAGGATATCGGCCCGGGGTTGGTCCTCTGGCATCCCAAGGGGGCGGCCGTCCGGATGGTCATCGAGGATTTCTGGAGAAAAGAACACATCAAGAGGGGATACCAGGTTCTCTTTACTCCGCATGTGGCCAAGGTCAAGCTCTGGGAAAAAAGCGGACATACGGGTTTTTACCGGGAAAACATGTTTTCCCCCATGGATGTGGAGGGAACGCCCTACATCGTCAGACCGATGAACTGCCCGTTTCATATCTATGTTTATAAAAACCAGATCCGGAGCTACCGGGAGTTGCCCATCCGCTTCGCGGAACTGGGGACGGTTTACCGGTATGAACGGTCGGGGGTTCTGCACGGATTGCTTCGGGTCCGGGGCTTTACCCAGGATGACGCCCATATCTTTCTCACCGAGGATCAATCCGAGCAGGAAATCGGGGAGCTTCTGGATTTCACCGTGGGCATGCTGAACCAGTTCGGCTTTTCCGATTTTGAGATATTCTTGAGTACCCGGCCGGAAAAATTTATCGGCAGCCCGGAAGCCTGGGAGAAAGCCACGAATTACCTGATCGCGGGTATGAAAAAAATGGGATTGAAATATGAGGTCGATCCCGGGGCCGGGGTTTTTTACGGACCCAAGATTGACATCAAGATCCGGGACAGTCTGAAGCGAACCTGGCAGTGCTCCACCATCCAGGTTGATTTCAACCTGCCGGAAAGGTTCGCGGTTGAATACGTGGGCGAAGACGGGAAAGCTCATCAGGCGATCATGATCCACCGGGCCCTGATGGGTTCCCTGGAAAGGTTTATGGGCTGTCTGATCGAAAATTACCGGGGGGATTTCCCGCTCTGGCTGGCCCCGGTCCAGATGAGGGTAATCGCCATCAACGAGCGGAATATCGGGTACGGGCGCCGGGTCTGGGAAGAATTGTTGGGCCGGGGGATCAGGGTTGACCATGACTTTCGCCGCGAGAAACTGTCCTATAAAATTCGAGAGGCGGAACTGGAAAAAATTTCTTATTCCATTATCGTAGGTGATAAAGAAGAGAAAACCGGGGAGATCTCTCCCCGAGGGCGCCGGGGAGAACTCGGGAAGGCGATGAAGATTTCCGAATTTCTGGAAAGCATCGCCCCGGAATTGTCTTCCCCGCAACGGAAAGGAGGCTTATATCAGACGGGAAGCTAGAATAAACGAGGCCATTCGGGTGCTGAAGGTCCGGGTGATCGGCGCGGAGGGTGAACAGGTCGGGATCCTCTCGATCCAGGAAGCCCTGAGCATGGCCCGGGAAAAGGAACTGGATCTGGTGGAGGTAGCGCGTGAAGCCGACCCTCCCGTATGCCGGATCGTGGATTACGGGAAACACAAGTACATGCTGAAGAAAAAGCAACAGGAGACCCGGGGCCGGCATAGCCAGAGCCAGCTGAAGGAGGTCAAGTTCAGGATAAAAATTGGAGAGCACGATTTCAATTTCAAGGTCCGGAACATCCGGAGATTTATCGAGGATGGAGATAAGGTCAAGGTCCTGGTTTTTTTCCGGGGACGGGAGATCATCCGGTCGGATGTGGGGTCGGGCATCTTGAAACGGATATTGGAGGATGTTAAAGAAATCGCCACGGTGGATCAGGAGCCCAAGTTTGAGGGGAAGATGATGTGGATGATGCTCTCCCCGAGCTCGCGCCGGCCCCGAACTGTGGAAAACGACAACAGCAGCGGAGGTGAGGATGCCAAAAATCAAGAATCGCCGGGGGGCGGCCAAGCGCTTCAAAAGGAGCGCCCGGGGCAAGATCCTGCATAAAAAAGCGTTTTTAAGCCACTTGCTGGAAGGAAAAAGCCGCAAGCGCAAGCGCAGGCTGAAGAGGAAGAATGTCCTAAAGAGCGTGGACCGGAAAGCCCTCAAGCGGCTCCTGCCTAATCGGTAGGAAAATTCAGGAGAATATTCCGGAATTGCTGATGACGAATTTTTAAATTATCGGATTACGGTAATCTGTGGGGCTGTTTGTCTCGTGAATTGAAAGGGAGAAAGGTTTGTTGTATTTATTTTTGGGTTTGTCCCACTTCCCTCGCGTTTCTCGCATTCGCAATGCAAAAAGAGCCGCCTGCCCGCCTTGCCCGAGGCTCGGCCAGGGAGCCGACGGCTCGGGTCGGCCCGGGCGTAACCGATTAACTTAATATTTTTATGATTTGGTCATTGAGATTTAATTATTGATAATTATCTGTCTACTGGTACTTGGTTGTTGGGATTTGCCCGTAAAATGGAAGGGGGGTTCGAGTAATGCCGAGGGTGCGAAAAGCGGTTAAATCAAGAGCGCGCAGGAAAAAAATCCTCAAGATGGCCAAAGGATATCGGGGCGGGCGGAGCAAGATGCTACGCACGGCCACGGAAACGGTCAGGCGGGCCCTGCAATACGCCTACCGGGATCGCAAGACCCGGAAACGGGACATGCGCCGGCTTTGGATCACCCGGATCAGCGCCGCCTCCCGTGCTTTGGGGGTGGCCTACCGGGATTTGGTCCGGGGCTTGAAACAGGCGGGGATTGAGCTGGACCGCAAGGTCCTGGCTGACATCGCCGCCAAGGATCCGTCCGCTTTCCAGGAAATCGTGCGCCAGGCCAAGGTGGCTTAATCCGAGGGATAAATGGACTGGGAGAAGAAGTTAGGCGAACTCGAATCCCAGGTTTCGGAGCTCCTGGCTCAGGCCCAGAAGGCGGAGGATTTTTTCCGGATCAAACAGCAATTCCTGGGGAAGCAGGGCGAGATCGCCGGTCTGCTCCGGGGCATCCGCGAAATTTCCCCGGAATTGCGCCCGATTTTCGGCCAGAGGATCAACCAGGCCAAGCAACTACTGGAGGATCGGATCGCCGAGGCCTCCCGCCAGGCGGAAAGCCGGCAGGCGCGGGGAGGCGGGGAGACCCAGGACTTGACCCTTCCGGGGGTTTGGAATCCGCCCGGGAGAATTCATCCGATTTCCCAGGCCCTGGATGAAATCTGTGAAATCCTGGAGGATCTGGGCTTCCAGATTGCCGACGGTCCCGAGATTGAGACGGATTTTTATAATTTTGAAGCGTTGAACATTCCCAAGGGCCACCCCGCCCGGGAGATGCAGGATTCCTTTTACATCGACGATGAGATTGTGCTCCGGACCCAGACCTCCCCGGTCCAGATCCGGGTCATGGAGAAGCAAAAGCCCCCGCTCCGGATTTACGCTCCCGGCCGGGTCTACCGGCGGGACATGGATGTCTCCCACACCCCGATGTTCCACCAGGTGGAGGGTTTGTGGGTGGACGGAGGAATAACTTTTTCGGATTTAAAGGGAGTCCTAATGCTGTTTGCGGAGCGGCTTTTCGGAGAGGGGACTCCGGTTCGCTTCCGCCCCAGCTTTTTCCCTTTTACGGAGCCGAGCGCGGAGGTGGATATCGGCTGCCGGATCTGCCGGGGGGAAGGGTGCCGGGTTTGCGGAAACTCCGGCTGGCTGGAAATTCTGGGGGCCGGGATGGTTCATCCGGGACTGTTTCGCCGGGTGGAATATGATCCGGCGGAATACACCGGTTTTGCCTTCGGCCTGGGGGTGGAGCGCATTGCCATGTTGAAGTTCGGAATAAATGACATCCGTCTTTTTTTTGAGAACGATCTTCACTTTTTAAAACAGTTTTAATCCGGGTATTCCCCTTGAAAATCAGTTTAAACATTTTGAGAAAGTTTTTGCCGGAATTACGCAATCCTTCCCGGGAAATCGCCGAGGTGCTGACGATGGGGGGATTCGAGGTGGAGGAAATCATCCCGGTCAAAGCCCATTCTTCCGGAGCAACCGGGGTGGTGACGGCCCAGGTTACCCGGGTGGAGAAGCACCCCCAGGCGGATCGCCTCTGGGTTTGCGAGGTGGATGATGGGCAGGGTACCCACCAGGTTGTCTGCGGGGCTCCCAACGTCAAATCCGGGATGAAATACCTTTTCGCCCGGGTGGGGGCCAAGATTCCATCCGGAGGGGAAATAAAGAAAGCCCGGATCCGCGGGGTGGATTCGAACGGGATGCTGCTCTCCCGGGCTGAACTCGGGATTTCTGATGATCACAGCGGGATCATGGAGATTCATAATGATACAAAAATTGGTATTGATTTTAATGAGTTAGATAGCGATATTGATGTTATACTTGAAGTTAACGTGACGCCCAACCGTCCGGATTGCTTGAGCCATCTGGGCATTGCTCGTGAGCTGTCGGTTTTATTAGGGGCAACTTTTGTTGTTCCGGAAATTAAATTGAAAGAAGATGACCAGGACGTTTCCCAATCCGCCCGGGTCAGGCTTTTGGCTCCGGAGGCCTGCCCCCGTTACTGCGGTCGGGTTATCCACGGGGTTAAAATCGGCCAGTCACCGGATTGGCTGAAAAAAGATCTGGAAAGGATCGGCCAGCGTTCGATCAACAACATTGTTGATGCCACCAATTATGTCCTTTTCCTTCTCGGCCAGCCGCTGCATGCGTTTGATTTTTCCCGGGTTCAGGGCGGAGAAATTCAGATCCGGGAATCGCAGGCGGGGGAAAAGCTGGTTACCATCGATCACGCGGAGAGGGAACTGCCCCCGGGGATCCTGGTAATTGCGGATCGGGAAAAGCCGATCGCCCTAGCCGGGGTCATGGGAGGGGCCGAGACCGAGGTTAAAGATGAGACCCGGGATATTTTCCTGGAGAGCGCCTGGTTTGAGCCCCGGTCCATCCGGCAGAGCTCCAAAGCGACGAAACTCGCTTCGGAATCATCCCTGCGGTTTGCCCGGGGGGTCGACCCGGAGGGAGTGACCGTGGCCCTGGATTACGCGGCGATGCTGATTCTCCAGATTGCCGGAGGCAAGCTGGCCCGGGGATCGATCGATTCATATCCGGGGAAAAAATCCGCCGGGAAGCTTTTCCTGAACTTGCCCGAGGTGCAGAGGGTCCTGGGGGTTTCAATTCCGCCGGAGGAATCCCTGAGGATCTTCACCCGCCTGGGTTTTCGACCGGAGAAATCCGGGGATGGAAGCGGCCTGGAAATCACCATCCCTTCCTTTCGCCAAGACCTGAAAGAACCGGTGGATTTAATCGAAGAAATTGCCCGGGTTTACGGATACGGGAAGATCCCGCCCACCCTGCCCGGACTGCAAGCGGACCAGCGCCAGTTTAACGCCCGGGAAAGGAAAAGCTTTGACTTTGGGAAAAAAGTCCGGGAGCTGTTTTCCGGGCAGGGATTTTCGCAGGTGATCACCTACAGCTTTATCTCTTCCTCCGAAAACCAGATCTTTTCCGAGGGGGAGGAGCTGAAAATTTCCAATCCCCTGAGCGAGGGGATGGAGGCGATGCGCAAGTCGCTCCTGCCGGGCTTGCTCAACACCGTCGCTCATAACCTGAGAAGAAAATTCAACGATCTGCGTTTCTTCGAGCTGGGCCGGACCTTCAGGCCGGGGGCGGGAAAGAAAGCGGAAATTCAGGAAACCAACCGGGTGGCGGGAATGGCGGCGCGGGTGAAATCCCCGGACGGGTGGCGCAGGTTGCTGGCCCAGGAATTTGATATTTACCACCTCAAGGGAATCTTGGAAAATGTTTTCGTCGGGCTGGACCTGGAGAATATTGATTTCCGGGAGATGCCCCAGAGGGGTTTCGAACCTGGTCTTTCCGGCGGGATTTTCTGGGATTCCCGGTTCGAGGTCGGCCAGTTCGGCCTGATCGCGGAATCGGTCCGGACCAGGTACGAGATCGAGCCGGCGGTTTTCGCTTTTGAATTGGATCTGGATACGCTGTTTTCCCGGGGAATCCGGTCGAAAAAATTTTCTTCCTTCCCCCGGCATCCCGGGGTGGAGTGGGACATCGCTTTTTTCGTTGACCACACGATCACCTATGACGAAATCCGGAAGGTTATTCTGGAATCGGACCGGAATTTAATTAAGGATGCCACGCTGATTGATCTTTACCGGGGAAAAGAGCAGGTGGAAGCGGGGAAAAAGAGCCTGGCTTTCCGGATATATTATCTTTCTCCTGACCACACCTTGACTGACGAGGAAGTTCGCGCGGTGCATCGGCGGGTGGCGGATAACCTTCGCCGGAAGTTCTCCGTCGCGATCCGGGAATAGAAAACCGGGCGGATATTTTTCCCGCGGTTGATGGGGGAAGAAAGGGGAGGGCGGGTAAAAAAACCGGTCAGCCGAGAATCGGGACCGGAGGGTGAAAAATTAACAGGCCTGTGATAAATTTTACCGACAAAACTTAGGAAAGGGGGGTGGTTTGTGACGAAAGCGGAGATCGTTGAGAAGGTTTATGAAAAAATCGGTTTTTCCAAGAAAGAGACCGTGGCGATGGTCGATACCGTTTTCGATATTATTCGAGACACCCTGGCGGACGGAGAAAAGGTAAAAATCGCTAACTTCGGCAATTTCGAGGTCAAGCAGAAAAAGTCGAGGAGGGGACGGAATCCGCAAACGGGTGCAGCCATGGAAATTTCCGCTCGGAGAGTGCTTTCGTTTAAACCCAGTGTCATGCTGAAGCGGGAGCTCAACCGGAGGACTTAGTGGCGGCGGAACTGCCGGATAAGCTCTATTTCAAGATCGGAGAGGTAAGCCGGATCAGCGGGGTAAAGCCCTTTGTCCTCAGATACTGGGAGACCGAGTTTCATGCCTTGGCTCCCGAACGGAGGGGTTCAAAACAGAGATTGTATCGGAAGGAAGACGTTGAATTAATCCTGCTCATAAAAAAAATGCTCTATCAGGACCGGTTTACGATTGCGGGAGCAAAGCGGAGGCTGGGCGGGAGACCGGTTGAGCCGGGGAGAGCGAAGGGAGAAGACGCGGGGGCAGAAGAGAGAGTGGAAGGCCTGAGGGAGGATTTGCAGAAGAAGAACGAAGAGATTAAAGTCTTTCAGAATTTGTTGAAGCAGATCAGCAAGGATATCCAGGAGCTGAAAAAGGTCCTGCAGACCAGAACGAAGTCAAGCGGTGGCTCGGGGCGTGGCGCAGTCTGGTAGCGTACCTGAATGGGGTTCAGGTGGTCGCCGGTTCGAATCCGGCCGCCCCGACCAATTT
>JAPLJI010000076.1 GCA_026388655.1 Pseudomonadota bacterium | reverse complement strand
CGCGTCTTTCAGCCGGTTAACTCTCGCCTGGTAGGCCGCCTGGGCTTCCGGGCTCTCGAAATTGACGTTTTTCGGGTTGAGCCAGGTTTGGAAGCGGGTCTCCAGTCTTTCCTCCGCCGTCATCTTTTGCCACTGTTTCTGATCCATGATCTGGTTCCTCAGGTCTATCTCGTCTATTTAGTCTATCTGGTCTATCTGGTTTCTCTGGTTCAAGGTTCAGGGTTCAACGTTCAGCGTTATTGATAGCGGCCAAGCAGACCTTCGGCTCCCAGGCACGCTTCGCTTCCAAGAACGCAGGCTGAAGCCTGCGGCTACCGTCTTGTTTGGTCATTGGGATTTGATTAGAAATTAGGTCAATTAGAAATTCGTCATTTACTTAAGAATCCCTTGGCCAATTTTACCGCCTCGATGGCGTCCCGGCCGAAGGCGTCGGCCCCGGCATATCTCCGGATCTCCTCGTCCACCTGGCCTCCGCCGATCATGATCTTGACCTTGTTCCTGAGGCCGGCGGCCTCGATGGCCTTGATCGTCTCCTTCATCGCGTCGAAAGCCAGGGTCAGGAACCCGGAGAGGCCCACGATGGGCGCCCCGGTTTCCTTGATCTTGTCCACGAAGGCCTGCGCGGGGATGTCAATTCCCAGGTCGTGGACCTTGAAGCCGTTGATGTCGAGCATGAAGACCACGATGTCTTTCCCGATGTCGTGGATGTCCCCCGCCACCGTGCCGAAAACCACCTTGCCGATCCGCTTCATCTCATGGCCGGCCTTGAGCTTGGGCTCCACCATCTTGACCACCTGCCGGAGAATCTCCCCGGCATAAACCAGGTCCGGGATGAAATACTCGCTGGCGGCGAAGCGCTGGCCCACGATTTCCAGGCCGCCCCTGGCCGCGGCGAGAATCTCCAGGGGGTTGCCACCCGCACTCAGGCGCTTTTCCACGTGCTCCAGGGCCTCGGTTTCCTTCAGATCGGCAATCAGATTGGTTAACTCATCGGCCATGGCCATTACCTTCCTTGTTTAATGTTAAAGTTCAAAGTTCAAAATCCAAAGTTCAAATAAAACTAAAAAAAACAAAAAAACCTGATTTTTATTCTTTTTTGGCATTTTTAGTTTTGAAATTTATTTGACATTTGAGCTTTGACATTTGGATTTTCTCTGGATCAGCGCCTCATCGTCAGCGCCGCGAGCATCCGGACGCCCTTGGCGATCTCGGTGGCGGTGGGGATACCCTTGTTCTCGAGCTCCCCGGCGATCCGGTTCTCGGTCGCGGCGTCGCCCATCATCCAGACCACCAGCGGCTTGTTATATTTTTTGATCAGCCCGGCGATGAAATCGAAGTCGAAAAGCTGTTCGTTCATGGGCGAGGCAAACAGGTGGGCGTAGACCGCGTCCACTCCGGGGTCGGCCATCATCGCCTCGAGTGAAGTATTGACCGGGCCGGTGGGCCCGAACTTCTCGATCGCCGGGTAGAGGTCCACCGGGTTTTCCGGGTCCATCCACTCCGGGAACACCTGCTTGATTTTCTTCCTGGTCTCGGGCGCCATTTCGGCCAATTCCATGCCGTGGTCCTTGATATCGTCGGAGGTCACCACCCCGGCCCCGCCGGAGAAAGTGATCACGCCGATCCGGGCCTTCCGCACTGGCTTCATCCTGGTCACCCCCAGACAGCGGGACACTTCCAGGAGTTCGTGCATGCCTTTCACCCGGATGATCCTGGCCTGCCGGAAGGCCGAGTCCAGGACGCGGTCGTCCTGGGCAATGCTCGCGGTGTGGGAAACCGCGGCCTTGAAGCCATAATCGGTCCTCCCCCCCTTGAGGACCACAACCGGTTTCTCGGTAGACCTGGCCAGTTCGCAAAACCGGCGGCCCCGGGAGAGCGATTCGAGATACATGGCTATCACCTCGGTGTCGGGGTCCTGGATGAAATATTCGAGAAGATCCACCTCGTCGACGTCCATCTTGTTCCCGATCGAGCAGACCTTGGAGAGGCCGAAGGGGGCCCGGGAGAGCATGTGCATCAGGAACCCGGCCGAGAGCATCCCGCTCTGCACCACCAGGGAAACCCCGCCCTTGATGAAGCGCCCCTCCCAGATCCAGGGGAGCATAAAGGACATCACCTTCATCTTGGTCACGTTGATCGGACCCATGCAATTGGGCCCCCAGAGCCGGATCCCGTGCTTCTTCGCGATCTCCAGGCACCTCCGGTTGAGCTCGCGGCCGCGCTCGCCCACCTCGGCAAAGCCGGCCGATTCGATCACCACCCGCTTGACCCCCTTCTCCGCGCACTGCTCGAGGGCGCCGGGCACGGATGCCGCCGGGATGAAGACGATGGCCAGGTCGATCGGGACGGGAATCTCGCGCAGGCTCGGGTAGCACTTTTGGTCCAGGATATAGCTTTCCTTCGGGTT
>JAPLJI010000095.1 GCA_026388655.1 Pseudomonadota bacterium | reverse complement strand
CTGAAAAAAGTCCGGCCGGACGGGGAGCTTTTCCCCGCCGGGGCGGAAAACCTGGCCTGCCTTTCGGTCGCGATCTTGAACCTGGGGGTCAAGGGGGAAATGCCTCCCTACCACTGGATTTATTTTCCGGAGAGCGATTTTCCTTTCTACCGGATAAATATTTCCTCCAATTTTTCCCCCCTGATGGCGCCCCGGGGGTGCGCTTCTCTCTGGGTGGAAACGACCCTCCGGGAGGGAGAGCCCTTCGACCGGGAGGGCTTCACCGAAGCTTCACTCGAGGCTCTCCTCCGGTGCGGCCTGCTCAAATCCCGGGACCAGGTGGTTCTGAAGCATCATCAAAAGATCGAATACGGATACGTGGTGTTCAACCGGTACCGCCATCTGCGCCTCCGGCAGATCCTGGCCGACCTGGAAAAGCGGGGAATCCATTCCATCGGGAGATACGGGGGATGGGATTACCTGACCATGGAGGGGGCGATCCAGGCCGGCCGGGAAGCGGCCGAGAAGATTCGCGCTCAGGCCTAAGATGAAAATCCGGGTGGTTCACATCATCGCCAAGTTGGAGCTCGGGGGGGCGCAAGAATATATCCTGTATCTTCTGGAACATTTGGACCCCTTGAGGTTTGAAACTTTCTTGATTACCGGTTCGGAAGGGATTTTGCTTCCCGACGCGGAGAAGATCAGAGGCTTGAATTTGATCACCATCCCCGAGCTCAAGCGTGAGATCAGACCCGGAAAGGATCTGATGGCCCTGGGGAAAATGGTCGCAATCCTGAGGAGGCTCAGAAGGGAAAATCCGAGAATTCTGATAAATACCAACGGCTCCAAGGCGGGTATCCTAGGCCGTTGGGCGGGATGGCTGGCCGGAATCCCGGAACGGATTCACACTTTCCATGGGTTCGGCTTTAACGATTACCAGAATTTCTTCGTTAGGAATCTCTATGTCTTGATTGAATGGCTGACCGCCCGGATTTCCACCCGCATGATTTTCGTCAGCCGGAGCAATATGGAGAAAGCCCGGGGATACGGGATCCTGACCGGAAATCAAGGGGTTCTCATCAGGTATGGGATCAACCAGGAGCGGTTCCGAAAAGTGGCAATAGATCGGGCGGAGAAAAGAAAAGAGTTAGGTTTTCCCTCCGGATCGCCGCTGGTAGGGATGATTGCCTGTCTGAAACCGCAGAAGTCGCCGCTGGATTATGTCCGGGCGGCTCGATTGGTGAAAACTGAAATCCCGGATTGCCAATTTCTCCTCGCCGGGGACGGGGTGCTGCGACCGCAAATGGAAAATTTGATCCGGGAGCTCGGAATGGAAGAGTCCTTCCGAATCTTGGGCTGGCGGAGGGATATTCCGGAAATAATGAAGACGCTGGATCTGTTGGTTTTGACTTCTCTGTGGGAAGGGCTGCCGCTGGTTTTTATCGAAGCCCTGGCGGCCGGGGTTCCGATCGTTGCTACTCGGGTGGATGGCGCGGAGGAGATCGTTGAGGAGGAAGTCAACGGATCTCTATGCGCTCCGCGCGATATTCAGGACCTGGCCCGGAAGGCAATTTACTGGCTGCAGGATAAAAACCGGAATAAGAAAGCCGAATCCCACAAACTCTGGGAATATGAAATCGAGCTAATGGTGAAAAAACACGAGGAGTTTTATGGGGGATTCTTTTTCCCTAATCAATTTGCACGTGAGTGAGAAGCCGATTGTCATTGATGGTCCAAGTATCTAAATCCGGATCCATGTCGATGTTTCCACTGACCTGGGCGGTAAAGCTCTGGGCGGCGGGCCCGACAAAAATCGGTTGAGAGAAATAGTTCTTGCCGGTGGTACTGAAACCCAGGGCCACGATATCGTCGGTATATTTATCGTGTTCCGCCCGGTAGGCCTCCTCCAACGAGGCCAGGGCGCCCAGCATGGTGGAAGCCTCAACGGTTTTGACCTTTTTTCTGAAAGTATCGTAGTTGGGGATGGCAATCGCGGCGAGAATCCCGACGATCGCGACCACGATCATCAGTTCAATCAGGGTGAATCCGGATTCTTTTTTGATCGGCGAAATCATCACTGCTTCATAACTGAAAAAATGCTGATTTTCTCAACTGATTAAAAAATAAATTAGTTTTTCGGTTTTGTCAATTTTTGTTGGAGCGAGATCGGGTCCGATAAATCGGACCCCTACAATCCAGACGAGGGTTTTGGCAGCCCGACGGCTTGATATTTTTCATCCAGATGGTAAATTATCTTAAAATCAAGGAAAATTTAATTTTAATCGATTAAGGATGATTCGATGATCGGAAACGAAGATAACCATAAAGACAATAAATCCCGGGCGCTGGCTTTTTTAGAGAAAGCCCTGGGCGACCTGAAAAAAGCTAATTATCCCCTGGCGGAGTTCTACCTCCAGGCCGCGGTGAAAGAGGACCCGGAAAACCGGGAATACCGGGACAAGCTCGAGGAGGTTCAGAAAGCGCTGGCCCAGGAAAAAGAGGCGGCCGAAGCGGCGATCCCGGATTCCCCTCCCTCGAATCTCTTCGCTCCGGCCAAGCCAAAGTCCGTGAAAAAACCGGGTCAAAAAGGAAAAAAAGGGCCGAGCCTTTTCGGCATCCCCATTAAAAATTTAAATCCCCGGGTTGTTTACACTACTCTGGGGATCCTGCTGGGGATCGCGGTGGCCTACTCGGTATACGCTTCCCTTACCAAACAGAATGCCCACGTGGATATCGGCGATATCAACAAAACCTACGGGATCGAAATGAAAAGCTCGAGCCAGGGCGACGGGGAATTGCACGGGATCGTGGTCACCGAGTCCTGGAAGGCGATGACCCCGGAGGAAAAAGAAAAAAAGATCGGTCGGCTTTTCCAGGATTATCGAAAAATTAAGGGCATTAAGATCCTGATTTTCTGGGACGAGAGATTCTCGGAGGTGGCCCGGGCCTCCGAATCCGGTGTGAGTGTTTCACCATAGGCACGTCGGGGCTTGGGACCGGTACTTGTCTTTATTTTCGGGCTGATCGTCGGGAGTTTTCTGAATGTCTGCATCCACCGGATTCCCCGCTCGGAATCCATCCTTTTCCCTCCCTCGCACTGTCCCCGCTGCTCCCGCCGGATCACCTGGAAGGATAATATCCCGGTTATAAGCTTTCTTTTCCTCCGGGGACGCTGCCGGTTCTGCGGGGAAGGGATTTCCTTCCGTTATCCCCTGGTGGAATTGCTCACGGCTTGTTTTTCCCTCTATCTTTTCTCGGTCTCGTCTAGCCTGGTTGAATATTCGATCTATTTTGTTTTTGCCGCGTCCCTGATCGCGATTTCTTTCATCGACCTCCAGCATCGGATCATCCCCAACCAGATCAGCATCCCGGGGATTTTCCTGGGGTTCCTGGCCTCTTTCCTCCTGCCCCGGATCACCTGGGCCGATTCCCTCATGGGAATCCTGTTCGGAGGCGGGATCATATATCTCGTGATCGCGGTTTATTACCTTTTCACCCGGCGGGAGGGCATGGGGGGAGGCGATCTCAAGCTCCTGGCCATGATCGGGGCTTTCCTGGGCTGGAAGGGGGCGGTTTTTTCCCTGGTGGCAGGGGCCCTGGCGGGTTCGGTCCTGGGGCTCACCCTCATGCTGGTCAGGGGGTGGAGCCGGCGGGCCCAGATTCCCTTCGGGCCTTTTCTCTCGCTGGGGGCGGCGGGATTTCTCTGCGGCGGGGAAAGGCTGGTGGACTGGTATCTCTCAATTTTACGACAAGGGTAAAATTGAAATCACAAATCCCAAATTCCAATTACCAAACAAATTACAAATTCAAATGACTGAAAAAATAAAAAAATCAGAAACTTTTTTGGATTTTCATTCGTCAATCGTTTTATCCCCTTTGGGGGACATTCGTCAATCGTCAATTAGCTATCAGTCATCAGCCTCCCAGCGTCCCAGCTTTCCAGCGAAATAAAGATAATGAAACCCTTGAAGCTTAAGCTTGCCACCGAGGTAATCATCAACATCACCTTTTTGATGGTGGTGGCGGTTTTTTTAATCGCCCTCGTGGTTTTCAAAATCGTGGAACAGTCCGTGATTCTCGAGCGCTACCAGGCCGGGAAGAACCAGGCCCTGATTCTTTCCCGTTTGGCGGCTCCCCTCTGGAACGGCCAACCGGGAGAAGAGCTCCGGCGGGTGGCCGGCCTTTTCCTGGCCCCGGCCCCGACAGGGCAAAAACCCGGGGGGGCGAGGGAAAACGGGGCCGAACGGGTAGTGATGACGGACCTGAATCTGGACCCGGTGGTGATCTCCGGGTCAACCGATTCCGGCCCATTGCGCGACGTTGAACGATCCCTGATTTTATCGGCGATAAATACCCGGAACATTTCGATGGATATGCGCGGGGGTGCTTCCCCCGGTTACCTGGCCCGCATTTTCCTGGCTCCCCCCGGGCCCTTGAGGGTCGCGGCCCCCATTATCTCCGGCGACCGGATGGTCGGGGGAGTGCTCCTGAGCTTCCCCCTGCAGGGTATTCAGGCTTCCATCGTCAGGTCCAAGCGGATTTTTCTTTTTTATTTGCTTCTGGATGTTGTCCTGATGCTGGGCCTGGGCATTTTCCTGATCAACCGCCTGGCGGTCCGGCCCGTCCGGAACCTGGCCCGGGCCACCGAGCGGGTGGCGGAGGGGGACCTGTCCGCCCGGGTGAGAGTCACCGGCTCCAGCGAGATCAGCAGCCTGGTAATCTCCTTCAACCGGATGGTGGAAAGGCTCCGGGAAGCCCAGGAGAACCTGCTCAAGTCGCAGCAGCAGATGGTGCAATCGGAGAAACTGGCCTCGGTGGGACGGATGGCGGCCGGCCTGGCCCACGAGCTGGGCAATCCCCTGAGCGCGCTCCTCGGTTACGCCGATATTCTTCTCAAGAATCAGGGCCTGGGCCCGGAGGAAAGGGA
>JAPLJI010000084.1 GCA_026388655.1 Pseudomonadota bacterium | reverse complement strand
TTCCGGGCCCAGCTCCGGGTAGGCCAGGACCTGGCCCTTCTTCACCACCCGGGCGATCAGGGCGGCCGCCCCGCCGGTGGCCCCGAAGTAAACCGCCTTGTGCTTTTTCATCGCCTCGATCACTTCCTTGCCCCGCGAGCCCTTCCCGATCATTCCCTTCAAGCCCTTCTCGATCAGGCGGGGGGCGTAGGTGTCCATCCGGTAGCTGGTGGTCGGGCCCACCGAACCGATCGGGTTGCCCGGACGCGTCGGGGAAGGGCCGGCGTAATAGATCACCTGTCCGGCGATCTCCATCGGGGTTTTTTCGCCCTTGTCCATGGCGTCGACAATCCGCTTGTGGGCGGCGTCTCGGGCGGTATAAATCACCCCGGAAAGCAGAACCCGGTCCCCGATTTTCAGCTTGGAAACTTGTTCGCTCGTGAGGGGGGTCTTTAATTTAATGGCTTTTTCTTTCATATTTTTTCTTCTTACTGGTTACTTAAACCTGCTTCTAAAAAAGTCGAGCAAGCTCGACCACTACTTTTCTATCAAACCACCTAACCACCCAGCGACCTAGCCACCTAATCACCTAAATGGTGGCCTCTTTATGCCGGTGCGAATGGCAATTGATGTTGATCGCCACCGGGAGGCTCGCGATATGGCAGTTCATCATCTCGATATGCACCGCCAGGGCGGTGGTTCTTCCCCCCAGCCCGGCCGGTCCGATCCCCAGGCGGTTCACCTTCTCCAGGATCTCCTGCTCCAGGTTGGCCAGTTCCAGGCTCGGGTTGGGGTTTCCGAGGGGCCGCAGGAGCGATCGCTTGGCCAGGATGGCCGATTGTTCCAGGTCGCCGCCGATCCCTATTCCCACGACAATCGGGGGACAGGGATTGGAACCGGCTTCCCGGACCCGGTCCACCACCAGTTTCTTCACCCCTTCCACCCCGGCGGCAGGCGGCAGGAGTTGAACCCGGCTCATGTTCTCGCTTCCCCCCCCCTTGGGGGCGCAGACGAGGTGAATCTTGTCTCCCGGAATAATCCGGACATGCATGATGCAGGGGGTGTTGTCCCCGGTATTCTTCCGGGTGAAGCAATCGCAGACGGACTTGCGGAGGAACCCATCCTTGTAGGCCTGCCGCACCCCTTCGTTGACCGCTTCTTCCAGGCTCCCCCCCACCAGGTGCACCTCCTGGCCCAGATCGAGGAAAACCACCGCGAGCCCGGTATCCTGGCAAAGCGGATAAACCCCTTCCCGGGAAATCTTGGCGTTCTCGATGATCTCGTCCAGGATCGCCACCCCGATGGGGGACTCCTCCGCCTTCCGGGCCCGGTCCAGGGCTTCGATCACATCCTCGCCCAGGTGGTAGCAGGCCGACTGGAAAAGCTCCCTGATTTTACTCGTGATTTCTTTTACCTGAACTTCGCGCATGATAAATTCCCGCTTGGACGCTTGGAGGCTTGGACGCTGTCAGCTGAAAAGACTAAAAACTCTTGGCTTCCCAGCTTCCTGGCATCCTAGCTTCCCAGCCCTCGTTAGAAACCCTTGCCTTTCATCTCCTGGACCGTCTTCTTCACGGAATCCAGGGACTTCTGGAAGGCCGCTTTCTCCTCTGCCACCAGTTCGATTTCCACCACCTTCTCCACGCCCTGGGCGCCGAGGATGGCGGGCACGCCCATGAAATATCCGCCGATGCCGTATTCCTTTTCGCACCAGACCGAGGCGGCCATGATCCGCTTCTGGTCGTTGAGGATGGATTCCGCCATCGCCACCGTGGCCGTCCCGGGCGAGAAGTAGGCGCTCCCGGTCTTCAGGAGGGCAACGATCTCGCCGCCGGCCTTCCGGGTCCGGTCCACCAGGGCCGCGAGCCGATCCTTGGGAATCAGGTTCTCCACCGGCACGCCGTTGACCTGGGTTCTCCGGACCAGGGGCACCATGTCGTCGCCATGGCCGCCGAGGACCAGGGCCTGCACGTCCCGAGGGGAGACCTTGAGCTCCATCGCGACGAAGCAGGCGAAGCGGGCCGAGTCGAGCACCCCGGCCGAGCCCAGCACCCGGTTCTTGGGGAAACCCGTGACCTGGGCGGTCAGGTAGACCATCGAATCCAGCGGGTTGGAAACCACGATCACGATCGAGTTGGGAGCGAACTTCTTGACCGCCTCCGCGCAGGGCTTGACGATTTTGATATTGGCATCCAGAAGATCTTCCCGGCTCATCCCCGGCTTCCGGGCCATCCCGGCGGTGATGATCACCAGGTCGGATCCGGCGATGTCCTCGAACTTGGTCGTCCCCTGGATGTCGACGTCAATGCCCGAGATCGAGCGCGACTCCATCAGGTCGAGGGCCTTGCCCTGCGGCATTCCCTCCACGATATCGGTGAGGACGACGTCACCGAGATTCTTGATGGCGCAGACATGGGCGCAGGTCTGCCCGACGTTTCCGCCCCCGATCACCGCGATTTTTTTTCTGGACATTTACTTTCTCCTTTCTTAATTGGCTTCATCCCTACCCTATCACTCTGAGTGGCAACGAAGAGTCTAGAGATTCTTCGTTCCCCCGTCACAGGCGGGGGAACTCAGAATGACAAAACCGGATATGATCAGTCAAATTTAGAACGCTACCTGGGCCTGGACCTCGACAGTGCTCGGCTTCTTCGAGCCGGAAGCCTCGTATATATCTAAGAAGTAATCTACGTAAATGGCCGCGTTCGTCCCGCTGATGTAGTAGTTTATCCCTACCGTGGGCCTGATCTGCCGGGAATCATTAATCATACACTTATCGACCGCATCCAGGCGGACCAGGGCTTCAACCTTATCGCTCGGCTTATAACCGGCCTGGGCCAATAGTGCGTAACCTTTATATTTACCTTCCTTGGCGAAGATGCCTTCCAGCAAGGCGGTCAAACCACTGCCAGAAACTCGGAGGAATCCTCCAGCCTTGAGAGTGGTCCAGTACTCCGCCGCTCCGCTAGCGTTATCAACGGCGGCCGAAAGTTCACGCCCGGTGACCAAATAAACCGCGGTTTCAACATTATCGCTGGGTTTCAAGTTGCCGCGGACGAGAAAACTCTTCCAGTTGTCGGCATCTCCCCAGGTATTCTGATAATGAGGTGCTTCGGTGCTGTTGACTAATCCCGAACTGTTCAAAATCCCGAAGTTGAAACTCCCCTTGGAAAACTTGGTGGTGGTCTGAAGCCCGACCTGGCGCCACATCGCGAAGGTGCTGGTCAGGAGGGGATACTCGATCAGATCCAGTTTGGAAACCAGCTGGGGCATATAATAAGTAAAGTTCGGCAGGAATCTCCCGACCTGGATCTCGGTATTGGGAATAGGGGTAACGAAGATAAGCCGGGCGTCCAGGAGCCAGGGGTTGGAGGTATATTTATAGCCGTCGGTCAGATTGCCAGACAGGCTTCCGTCGTTTACTGCGTCACCCTGGAATACATATTTGACCTTGTCCGGAACGATACTTCCGATCAGGAAAATTCGGGCTCTCTTCATATTGAAGCTGTTTGTATTATTGTTAGAAACGATCGACAACTTATAAACACCCTGGAAAATCCCGGAGATCTTGAGATCTCCAATACCCACTGAAACCCCGCCTTCACTCGGTTTCGCGGGCTCCGGGGCTTTCGCGGGTTCCGGAGTCGGCAACGGCTCCGGTGCCTTTTGAACCTCCTGGGTCGCTTTCGGAGCTTCCGGCGCCTTCTGGGCTTTCTCGGCCCTGACCGTTACCGGTAAAGCCACGAGCATGGCCAACCCCAAAATCGAGCCCAAACTAAAAATGCTTTTCATTTCGCCCTCCTTTATTTTCCGCAGACATTTAAATTCTCCGCTTTTACAATCCAAACCGGTCTTATCTTTATTAGATTTAAAATGGTATGTCAAGATGTATACAAATGGCGGGGTCGTCTAACAGATCCGGGGGAATTGTTCTCCGCTTAAGGGGTCAAGAATCCGGTGCCCCCCGATCCGGGTCTGGAGGAGAACCCGGCCCGGGTTTTCTTTGACCACCTGGCCAATTATCCGGGATTCCTTCCCCAGGGGATGGGATCTCATCCGGGAAACAAGTTTTTCCGCCGCACCTTCCGGGCAAACCGCGACCAGCTTTCCCTCATTGGCAAGGTAATAGGGGTCAAACCCCAGAAGTTCGCAGACAGCCCGAATCTCGCTTTTAACCGGGATATCGTCTTCCTTTATTATTATCCCGGTTTCGGAAGCGCCTGCGATTTCCCAGAGAACCGTGGCCAGTCCCCCGCGGGTGGGGTCACGCAGGGAATGAATCTCCGGGGCCGTTTCGAGCATTGCCTCCACCAGCCCGTTCAGGGGGGCGCAGTCGCTCTTGACCTCCCCTTTCAGGGAAAACTCGCCCCGAGCGATTAAAACCGCGATCTCATGGTCGCCGATTGGACCGCTCAATATTATATTGTCCCCCGGTTGGGCTTTCCGGCCCTGGATCTCCACCCCCTCCGGGACCACCCCGACCCCGGCGGTGGTGATAAACAACCCCTCCGCCGCCCCTTTTTCCACCACCTTGGTATCCCCGGCTACTATTTTCACCCGGGCCTCCCGGGCGGCTTCCTGCATTGATTGGAGAACCATTTCCAGGGTCTCCTCCGGAAAACCGGCTTCGATAATAAAAGCGGCGGAAAGGTAAAGCGGCTTCGCCCCCGCCATGGCCAGGTCATTAACCGTGCCGCAGACCGCCAGGCGGCCGATATCCCCGCCCGGGAAAAACAGGGGCTTGACCACGTAGGAATCGGTGGTGAAAGCCAGGCGGCCGGCCTTCCCGCTGGAAAAAACCGCGCTGTCATCGAGCTGGCGGAGAAGATCATTATCAAAGTAAGGAAGAAAAAGCCGGTTGACCAGTTCGTGCGAGAGCCTGCCTCCCGCCCCGTGCGCCAGCAGGATCCTGTTTTCTTTCATCACGTTAACCCTTCAAAATGTCTCCGTGTATTTGGATTTTGACATTTGGAATTGTTTAGATATTCGAAATTAACCAATTAGACATTAGAAATTCGTCATTAGAAATTTACTTTCCCCTTCCATATTTATAATACGCGGCGCAGGTTCCCTCTGAAGAAACCATGCAGGGCCCTACCGGCTGGTCGGGCGTGCAAACCCGGGAAAAAAGCGCGCATTCGGGAGGACGGATCACTCCCTGAAGGACCTCGCCGCACCGGCATCCGGGTGGTTCTCCCGGGTCAGGCAGTTCGAGCGGAAACACCCGGGCCGCGTCCCGGCCGGAGAGCTCTGCCCGGAGAAAAAGTCCGCTTTCCGGGATCTCTCCCAAACCCCTCCAGGAAGCCCGGGCAGGCAGGAACATCTCCTCCATCACTTTGAGGGCCAGGGCATTCCCTTCCGGCCGGACCACCCGCCGATATTGAATCTCGATCCCCGCCCGCCTTTCCTTTACCTGCCGGGCCAGCATTTCAATGCCTTCCAGGATGTCGAGGGGATCGAAACCGGTGATGACCCCGGGAATGCCAAATTCCCGGGCGATGAATTCATAGGGATGACTGCCGATAATCACGCTCACATGCCCGGGCAGGATGAACCCGTCTATTTTGGTCTTCTTCCCGGAAAGCAGCGCCCGGATGGCTGGCGGGACCAGGCGCTGGGAAGAATAGATGAAAAAGTTATTCAGTTCCAGGCGTCCGGCTTCCCGGACCGCGAAAGCGATGGCCGGAGAAGTGGTCTCGAAACCGACCGCGAAAAAAATCACCCTTTTCTCCAAATTATCCTGGGCGAACTTAACCGCGTCCAGGGGGGAAACCACCACCCGGATGTCGCCGCCTTCGGCTTTTTCCTCGTAAAGCGAAGAATCCGAGCCGGGAACCCGGAGCAGGTCCCCGAAGGTCGCCAGGATGGTATTCTCCATCCGGCTGTAGGCGATGGCGCGGTCGATCTCTTTTTGCGGGGTGATGCAGACCGGGCAGCCCGGCCCGGAAATCAGCTCGATTTTAGAAGTAAGGAGGGATTTTATCCCGGTGCGGAAGATGGCGATGGTGTGGGTTCCGCAAACCTCCATGAACCGCAGAGGCCGGTCCGCCAGGAGGGCGATCTCCTCCAGCCGGCGCCGGGCCGCCCCGGCCTCATCCACCTTTTCCATCGGCTCCGAAAACCTGCTCCAATATATCCCGGGTTTCCAGGGCGTCTTTCTCATCCATTTTTTGGATGGCGAAACCCACGTGGACGAGGACATAATCCCCCACCCGGGCGTCCGGGCAGAGGGCGATGCTGACCTTCTTGCTCACCCCGCCGAAATCAATCTCGGCGACCTGGTCTTCCTCGATCGCGAGAACTTTGCCGGG
>JAPLJI010000063.1 GCA_026388655.1 Pseudomonadota bacterium | reverse complement strand
CTGTCGGGAATGCCCTGGTCGAGCTTCCAGGCCGCCTCGTAGGTGACCAGCCGCGCGCCTTCCGTGGCCATCTTCATCTCGGCGATCTTGAAGTGGATCTCCTGGAAACTGGCGATGGTCTTGCCGAAGGCCTCCCGCTCGGTCGCGTATTTGATCGATTCCTCCAGGCAGGCCTCCGCGATCCCCAGCGAGTACACCGCCATCCCGATCCGGGCCGGGACCAGGCTCTGCATGCACTGGATAAACCCGCCGCCCTCGCTGCCGACCAGGTTGGCGGCCGGGATCTCGCAGTCCTCGAAAATCAGCTCGGAGGTGGGGCTCCCGCGGACCCCCAGCTTGTCCAGGGGCTTGCCCACGCTGAAACCCTTGGTCCCCTTCTCCACCACGAAGCAGGAGATCCCCGAGTATCCCTTGGTGGGATCGGTCTTGGCGTAGATCAGCGCGATGTCCGCGATCGGCCCGTTGGTGATGAACATCTTGGTCCCGTTCAGGACGTACTTGTCTCCCTTCCGGACCGCCCGGGTCTTGAGCGACTGGACATCGGAACCGCAGTGGGGCTCAGTCATCGCCATGCACCCGAACTTGGTTCCCTTGATCAGGTCGGGGAGATATTTCTTCTTCTGCGCGTCGGTGCCGAAAATCATGATCGGGATCCCGGCGAGGCCGACGCTCGCCCCCGAGGAGAGATAGGTGGCGGCGCAGGCCTTGGAGAGTTCCTCTCCGGCGATGGAGAAGGTCAAGCACCCCAGGGCCGAACCGCCGAACTCCTTGGGCATCCCCGTCCCCATGTAGCCGTACTTCCCCAGGGCCCGGATGTTATCGGTGCAGAAGATCGCCTCCCGGTCGAGTTTCTCGGCCTTGGGCGCGATTTCCTTTTCGCAGAAATCCCGAAAACTTCTTTGAATCTCTACCTGTTCCGGAGTGATTGTATAATCGAACATGTTTCCTCCCTTTTCTTTCTTGCCGGCCTACGAGCTGAAGCTCATCAGGGTGCGGGCGATAATGGATTTCTGAATCTCGGAGGTTCCGCCGCCGATGGTCGCGATCCGGGAATCCCGGAAACCCCGCTCCACCGGGTATTCCTTGATGTAGCCGTAGCCGCCGTGGATCTGGATCGCGAGGTAGGAGGTCTTGATCGCCGCTTCCGAGACGAAAAGCTTGCCGATAGCGGCTTCCCGCATCGCCTCGAGCTCCCGGCCCTGGTCGATCATCCAAGCCGTCCGGTAAACCAGGTTCTTACCCACCTCGTAAAATATCTTGATGTCCACCAGCATGTGCTGGATGGCCTGGAAATCGGAGATCGGGCGCTTGAACTGGACCCGAGTCTTGGCGTATTTGGTACACCGGTCCAGGGCCGATTCCATCCCGCCCACCGCCGGGGCCAGGAGGCAGGAACGTTCCCAGGCCAGGATGGTCCGGGCCACGTTCACGAAGCCCACGTCCAGGTCGCCGAGCAGATTCTCCTCCGGCACCTCGCAGTCCTCGAAGAAAAGCTCGGAGGTGGGAGAGGTCCGCTGGCCGAGCTTATCCATATGTTTTCCGGCGGCAAAGCCCTTGAACTCTTTCTCGACAATGAAGGTCGAGAGCCCAAAGGTCTTCTTCTCCGGAGAAGTGACCGCGATGACAATGAATTGGTGGCCGGGAGGTCCGTTGGTGATGAAAGTCTTGGAACCGTTCAAGATGTACTTGTTCCCCTTCTTGACCGCCCGGGTCTGGACGTGGGTGGCGTCGCTTCCGGCGTTGGGTTCGGTCATCCCCATCCCGCCGATCCATTCGCCGGAGCAGATCTTAGGGAGGAATTTTTTCCGCTGTTCCTCGGTCCCGCAGCGCCAGATCGGCACCCCGCAGAGGATGGAGTGGGCTCCCCAGGACATGGTCATCCCCCCATCCGCCCCGCCGCGGCCCAGGGCCACCCCGGCAACGCAGGTGGTGAGGGCACCCAGCCCCTGCCCACCGTACTCAGTGGGGAAGGGCATCCCCAGGATCCCCATATCGCCCATCTTCTTCCAGAGCTTCAGGTCAAAAATCTGCTTCTCGTCCCGCTCCAGGGCGGTCGGGGCCATCTCCTTTTCGGCAAAAGCCCGGATCTGCTCGTAAATCATTTTTTGTTCTTCGGTCAAGGTAAATTCCATATCTTCCCTCCCGGGTAAAAGTTAACGATCATATTTTATCATTTTAATATAACTGGAATTATATTTACCGCCGCCGCTGTTACTGTCAAGGATTTAAAACCGGATAAAATTGGACATCTCAGTATCTTGCCTTATTATTTAATCAGGAGGACAGGTAAATACCATGAGTTTTTTCACCTCTGACGCGGATTTTTCGCGTTATTTAAGACTGCAAATCTTAATGCTTTTTATTACTGTCCCGCTGGGGGTCGCCCTTTTATTATCTCAGCATTCCTTCTGGTATTTACTGATCCCGGCAGCTTCCTTCCCCTTCAGTTTCCTGCTTTATCTGGCCCTGGGCGCCACCGGAGAGGGTGCGGTTAATATCCTTTTCGGGATGGGAAGAGGCAAACAAATCTACTCGAAAGGCCTGCTGTTTGAAGCCGACATGGAAAAAGCCAATTCCGTTCGGCGGGATGGTCACCTTCCGGAAGCGATAACTTTATACAAAAAAATCATTGAATTGGCCCCCGACCGCGCCGAGCCTTTATTTGAAATGGCCAACACTTACCGCCTGGCCGGCGACTTGAGCCAAGCCCGGGCGACTTACATAAAGGTGGCGGCCAGGTTCGCTGAATCGCTGGGCACGGAACACTATATTATCAGGGAATCGAGAACCCGGGCCCGGAAACTGGCTGTCCCAGATAATAAATCGGGCAAACCTGGAGACCTCCCCGTTTAAAAACACCTGATCCAGTCCGCGCCCATCCGGGTTTCCGGGCCTTAGCCCTTTCTCGCTTTCAACTTTTCTCGCTATTTTCCATAATTGACCAAAAACTCGTCGGAATTCATAATGATTTTGATGCCTAAAAAAATCCCCTGGATCGTCTTCGCCCTGTTTGCTTTCCTGGCCTGTTCCCGGGACGGGGTTTTCACCGTGACCGCTTCCCTTCCCCTGGATGAACCAATCCCCGCGGATGAAGTCCGCTTCGGGAAGATTCTTTCCGAATCGGAACTGGTCCCCGGCCCCGGGGCCACCGGGTGGCCCGGTGATTTCAAGCTTTACAACTCCCGGGCCGGATTCATCATCCAGGGCAACCTCCATCCTCCCGACCGTCGTCTTCTCCCGGGGGTTCTCGTGGACGCGGGCTGGGCGGAACCGGGGGAACTTCCCTCCGGTGACCTGCTTTTCGGTTTCTCGCCCTGGCCGGAAGACACCCCGGCGCGGGTAGAAACCGTCGTCTTCCGGGAAGAAAGGGGACGGGGACTAGTGATTGCCGCCGGAAGATTAGAGCCGCCCGGACTCGACTACCAGGTTATTTACACCCTTTACCCGGGGGACGATCCGCGGGGACAGGGCCTTTTAATCAACACCACCATCTCCAACCCCGGCTCTTCCCCGCAGACCGTTAATCCGGGAGACTGGATTTCCTTCGGGAGCAAACTCGATTGGCAGGTTCTGGATTTTCCCGGCGGCCATAAACTCCTGGCCGGGATCGGCCGGGGAATATCCTATCTCTATGTTCCCCTCGGCTCCGTGATAAATTCCCTGGAAGTAGAAAAAGGCGAGGCCAATATCCATTTTCCGGAGCAAACCCTGGCCCCCGGGGAATCCCTGTCCTTCGCCCGCTGGCTCCTGGCGAGCCGCCACGGGCTTCTGGAAACCGGCCCGTCGCTTCCCGGGATCCTGGGTTTTTCCCCCGGGACCCTCCGAATCCTGGTCCCGAACATGCAGGCCCAGGAAAATCTCACGGTAAAAATATTGCAACCGCCGGATTCCCTGGTCAGCATCCTCTCCCCCGACCGGGCGGGAAACCTGGTCGTCGAAATTCCCGAAGGCACTTACCAGATAAAGATTGAAAGCCCCGGCCTGGAGGATTACCTGTTCCCGGAACCAGTGACCGTCTCCCCCGGTACGGAAACTGAGATCCAGGTTTCCCTGCCGGGGCCGTCCCGGGTGAAATTCCAGGTCTGGGAGGAAAACAACGGCGGCTGGGTAATCGGCCCCTCCCCCGCCAAATTATGTTTTCAAAACCTCCGGGAACCGGAAAAGGTCGTGCGGACCGCCGCCCTGACCGGCTCGGACGATCTCCCCCTGCCCCCGGGGATTTACGAGGTTTCCATCAGCCGGGGGAGCGAGTTTACCCTGGACCGGTTCCGCTTCGAGCTCAGGACGGGGGAAGAGTTTAAATTCCAGGGAATCCTCCGAAAGGTCGTGGATAATGAAAGTTACTATTCCTTCGACCCCCGCGAGTATACCAGCCGCTCGCCCCGGGGGGTCCAGGGCGCGGAGGACTGGTTTACCAGCAACATCTCCGAAGGTCTCTCCCTCCTGACCCCGACCGATATTAACGCGGTTACCAGGTTTTCCCTTCCCGCCTTCCTCCCGGGGGATTTCTCCACCGTTTCCTTCGTTTCCGGGGTGGAGCTTCTTCCCCGGACCGGACCGCCGCTCATTCTTCTCCCGGCCGTATTCGACGGCCTCTCTGGCTGGGGCGGGATACCCCTCGCGGAAAGTCTGGAAGCCATCGCCCGTATTTCTTTTGACTATTCGCCCGCCCATCTCCTGGGAGCCGTTTCCGAGTCCCTGGCGGACCTGGTTCCCTCCGCCGATTCCGTGACCCGTCCGGTCCGGCTGGACCTCCCCCTCGACTTCGTGGAGATCTCCGATGCCGAGGCCGATCTCAACCGCTGGTTCTCCCTGCTTAACTCCGGCTACCGGGTAACCGCCATCGGCGGGTCCGGCGCGGGGAGCCTCGCGGACGGAATCGGTTTTCCCCGCACCCTGGTTCCCCGGGGCCAGGGCCATTCCCACCCGGAAGCCGACCTGGTGAACGCGGTCAAAACCCAGAGGGCCCTGGTCTCCGCCGGACCGCGCCTCCGGATGCGGGCCAACTACTACGACTTCGATTCCCATCCCTTGATTTCCGATACCAGCGGTGACATCGACCTCGAGATCGAGCTCGAAAGCCCGGTCTGGACCCCGGTTACCGAGCTCATCATTTTTGGCAACGGTAAGCGCCTGCAAACCATCCCGGTGGATTTTTCCACCACGCAGGCCCTGGGGGGCCACCGCTTCTCCCGGCGTTTCTATGTCAACCTCACGACCGAAAGGGACACCTGGTATGTCGCCCTGGTCCGGGGGCAGGGTTCGCTCGCTCCCGTTTACCCCGGCCACCCTTACGCCTTCACCAACCCGATCTGGGTGGATACCGACGGGATCGACCGGGACATGGAGGGGAATCTCTTTGACGCGCTCAATTCCCCTCGCTGACGGCTGTGCTGTTGGTCTGCTGGTCTGTTGGACTAAGCCACTTTCATGCCCGGTAAATCCGATTACCCCATGGTGATCGTCGGTGCCGGCCCGGCGGGCTCGGCCGCCGCCCTCACCCTGGCCCGGAAGGGCCTCCGCCCCCTCCTGGCGGAGCGTTTCACTTTCCCCCGCGAGAAGGTCTGCGGCGACGGGCTCACCTTCCGCTCGCTTTCCATCCTGAAGGAGCTGAATCTTTACGAACGGGTTTCCTCCCACCCCTCCGCCCTCCCGGTTAAGGAAGCCCGGGTCGTCACGGCGGAGAAAACGGTTTTTGCCGGGCCGATCCCTTCCCTCCCGGATGGAACGGTCGGTTTTATTTCCATCCCCCGGCGGGAGCTGGACCTGATCCTGGCCCGGGCCGCGGTCGAAGCCGGGGCGGAATTCGCGGAGAATTTCACGGTCACGGAAATCCTAAAAGAAAATGGAAAAACTGTCGGGGTGGCTGGGATTCAGGACGGCCGCGAGAAAATCATCCGGTCCAACCTCGTTATCGGCGCGGATGGGGCTCATTCCATTGTCGCCCGGCAGGCAGGGCTTTATCGCCTGAAACCCCGCTTTTGCGAGGTGGCGATCCGGGCTTATTTCACCGATCTGGATGAACCGGTCAACTGGCTTGAGCTTTACTACGAGCGCCGGATTATCCCGGGGTTCGCCTGGCTCTTTCCCCAGGCGGGCAACATCTGCAACATCGGGATCGGAATCCGGATGGACCGGCTGAAAAACCGGTCCCTGAAAACCATCTACCAGGGATTTATCTCCGATTACCCGCCGCTGAAAAAGAGACTGAAGAAAGCGAAAATGCTCGCCCCTCCCCGGGGAACCCTGATCCCCGGCTACGGTCAGTCGGGGAAAATATTCGCGAACGGCGTCCTGCTCGCGGGTGATGCCGCCTCCCTGGTTGATCCCCTGGTGGGTGAGGGGGTAGGTTCAGCCCTCTTAAGCGGGGTCGCCGCCGGGGAAATCGCGTCCCGGGCCGTTTCGGCGGGGGATTTCTCCGAGTCTTTCCTCAGGCAATATCAAAAAGAAATCCGCCGGCGCCTGGACCCCGATTTCCGGTTCGCCCCGCTTTTCCAGAACTGGCCCCAGATCCATAAAGCCGCCGCCGCCATGGTGCTCCGGGCTGAAAAAGATCCTGATTTCGCCCAGAAAATGATCGGGATGGCCTCCGGGGCGATTTCCAAGCGCGAAATCGCCCGCTGGAGTTTTTTAGCGCCAACGGTCTGGGGGTATTGGATGGAAAAGTTTAAAAGACGGTAGCAGGTAGCAAGTAACCAGTAGCAAGTATCCAGATAAAAGCCATTCCTTCTGCCTGTCATCCCCGTGCAAACGGGGATCAATACCCCAACAGTCATTCCCGCGGAACCTGCCCTCGAGCGATTTAATCGGGAGGTGGGAATCCGCACCCTCATGTGTCATTCCCACGAAGCTTGTCCTCGAAGTTTGTAATCGGGGAGTGGGAATCCAGAAAAACATACCGGATTCCCTGGCCGACACTAGCCGACGGCTCGGGCAGGCTAGATCAAGCCCGGAATGACAACCAAAGACAAACATTCCCGATATCCCTTACTATCTTCCTAAGCAAAACGGGCCGGCCCCGTTTGGAACCAGCCCGTGATTATTAAAAAGTGATAAGAATATTTTTGTCTATTTTTCTGAGTGTCGTGCCTCCCTCTTGAGGCGGGATGCAATGCAAGAGCAAGCTCTTGCACTCCATAAAATTAAGAGGGGTGGCCCTCCATGACAGTCTCCCCTGTAACTCATTTATTTTCTAACCACCTGGCCACCCAGCAACCGAACCACCTTCTTTGTCTGGTTACGGGTTACCGGCAACCGGCTACTTTTTTCTGTATATCTCTTCCGCCAGGCTGCCGATCATCAGCGCGCCTTTCGACTCGGGATCGTATTCCCAGATCGTCTGGCCGTGGCTCTGGGCCTCGTCGATCTTGACGCTGTAGCCGATGATGGTTTTCGCCACCCTTTCCTTGAAATGCTCCTTGAGCTTGTTGTGGATGGCTTCGGCAAGCAGGGTGTTGCGCCAGAAGGTGGCCACGAACATCGAGATCCGGAGATTGGCCGTGACCGGGGAAAGGCGCGACCGCACCAGGTCCACGGTTTCCACGATCTCGGCGCAGCCATCCAGGGAAAGGTAGGTCAGGGCCACCGGCACGATCACCTCGTCGCAGGCCACCAGGGCGTTCAGGGTGAAAAGCCCCAGGGAGGGGGGGGAATCGAAGATCACGTAATCATACCCGCTCAGTTCCTGGAGACGGTTCCTTAAAAGCAGGTTCCGATCCGGGAGCGTCGCCGCGTTGATGAAGAAATCCACCAGGTTTTTATTAGAGGCGATTACCTTCAAATTCTCGATCTTGGTCGGAAGGATCGCCTCTTTCAGGGTCAGATCGGGCTGGGTTAGAAGCTCGAGAATCGTCACCGGCTGTTCCCGCACGTTTATCCCCAGGCACTTCCCCACCTGGCCCTGCGGGTCCAGGTCCACCAGCAATACCTGTTTTTTCTTCTTCAGGGCCAGGTAAGAGCCAACATTGACGACCAGGGTGGTCTTGCCCGTGCCGCCCTTCTCATTCACGAAAGCGATCTTGCGCAACTTTAATAACCTCCTTCTTAGAGTGATGAGACTGATTTTCCCTGATCTTAAAATAAATCACAAGCCATCCTTTAAACGCTAAGCGCAGGGGGCATAGAGCCAAGCGTAAACAAAACTGGTTGAAATCTTCATTTCCGAAGCATAAAGTATAGATATCAAAACAAAGTAAAAAGTGAGAAGTTTTAACCAGAGAAACCTTCATTTATAAAGGAAGGAGGAGAAAATGGCGGAGGAAAAGATCGGGGAGGTGGAAAAATTCTTCGGCAAGATCTCGGTAGCCGCGATCAAACTCTCGGCCCCCCTCAAGGTAGGGGAAACCATCAAGTTCAAGGGTCATACCACCGATGTCACCCAGACGGTTGAATCAATCCAGATCGACAACCAGGCGATCCCGGAGGCCAAGGCGGGGGACGACATCGGTCTCAAAACCAAGGAGAAGGTCCGGCCCGGGGACACGGTCTATAAAATTACATAAAAGCGTCTGAAGTCCTCAGTCCTTCGATTTCGCTCAGGATAAATCCTAAGTCCTAGTG
>JAPLJI010000105.1 GCA_026388655.1 Pseudomonadota bacterium | reverse complement strand
GTCCGCTGGAGTCCTGTGTTCATCAGCAGACCCTGGTTGACGGCAAAGCGCATTCGGTGGAGGTGCATCATCCCGGTCTGGAAAAGGATTTTCTCTTTTCCACCAGCCCGATATTAGACGATTCCGGCCGGGTCGTAAGGTCGGTTCATACGATGCGGGATATCACCGAGCGCAAGCGGGCGGAGCGTCAGGCCGAGGAACGGACGAAAGAGTTACAGGCATTTTACAGTTTGGCCGAACTGACCGAGAGGGAAGGCATCACCCTGGACGAACTGTACCAGGAAATTACGAACATCCTGCCGCAAGGCTGGCAATACCCGGAGATCGCTTGCGCCCGGATTGTGATAGGTGACAGCGAGTTCCGCACGAAAAACTTCGCAGAGTCCAAATGGATGCAATCCGCGCCAATCAAGGTGAATGGATCAGTAGTGGGGAAGATCGAAGTTGGTTACCTTGAGGAACGGTCGAAACAGAGCGAGGGGCCATTCCTGAAGGAAGAAAGACAGCTCCTAGACGCCATTGCCGAGCGGCTGGGACGCATCACCGAGCGCAAGCGGGCGGAGGAGAAGGTAAGGGAATCAGGGGAAAGGTTCAAAAATATTTTTGATAATGCGGGAGACGGAATACTAATAGCTGACATGGAGAAGAAGACATTCCTCGTGGGTAATAACGCAATTTGCCGGATGCTCGGCTACAACCCGGAGGAAATTAACAAATTAGGGGTTATGGATATTCATCCTGAAAAAGATATTCCTTATGTTCTAGAACAATTTGAAAGGCAGGCGAAAGGGGAATTTTCATTGGCCCGGGATTTACCCGTAAAGAGAAAAGACGGCACTGTTTTATATGCTGACGTTAATGCGACAACCGTTACAAGTGCCGAAAAGACATATCTAATGGGTTTCTTTCATGACAACACCGAGCGCAAACAGGCGGAAGAAGCCCTGCGCCGGAGCGAGGAGAGCTTCCGCCTGATTTCGGAAAATGCCTCGGACTTCATCACCATGATCAATCGGGAAGGGGTAATGCTTTATGCCAGCCCTTCCCACCGCTTGTTAGGTTACGATCCGAAGGAAGTTGTCGGGAAATCATTGTTGGATTTTGTAAACGCGAAGGATAAGGAAAAAACCAACTCGTTGTTGCAGTTATTGGCTCAAGCGAAAAGGGAGGATTTGATTCAAATTGTTAAGGAACGAAAATCTGATCGTTATGTTTACCGGTTTGATGATAAATCCGGGAATATTCATTACCTGGAATCAAAGACAAATATTATAGAAAACAATGAAACCGGGGATTTTAATGTTTTGTTTATTGCTCGTGATATTACCAAGCGCAAACAGGCGGAAGAAGCCCTGCGCAAAAGCGAGGAGAGTTTCCGCTTAATCTCTGAAAACAGTTCGGATTTGATTGCGCTGATAAATATGCAGGGGGAATATGTTTACGCCAGTCCATCCCACCGGCGATTCGGATTGGAGCCGGGAGACCTGATCGGAAAATCGGCATTAACAGGTATTCACCCGGATGACGCGCATAAAGTCGTTGGAATCGGAATGAAATACATGTCAGCCAGCAAGGAAGAACTGTCGCGAATAGCAAAGGAGAGAGTGAACGAGCAGATAAATTGCAGATACATTGACGGCTGGGGGCAGATCAGGCATCTGGAGATAAAAAAAGACCTGGTCGAGGATGCTGAAAACCAGGAATTCAACATTCTTTTAATCGGCCGGGATGTCACCGAAACGAAGAAGATGGAAGAGGAACTGCGAAAGAACGAAAAGCTCCAGTCGCTCTCGGTATTGGCCGGGGGGATCGCTCACGATTTTAACAATCTGCTGGCGGCGATCATGGGGAATGTCTCCGTGGCCTTAAACACTACCGATTCCAAGAGTGAAATGCATGAACTGTTAAAAGACGTGGAGACCGCTTCCCACCGGGCCAGCGGTCTGGTTCAGAAGTTAATCACCTTCGCCCGAGGCGGAATCCCGGTCAAAAAGAAGATGGCGATCGGGCAACTCCTTAAGGACGACGTCCAGATGGCCCTCTCCGGCTCGCGGGTGGAATGCGAGTATTCTCTGCCGGAAGACCTATGGCCGGTGGAGGTGGACGCGGGTCAGTTTGGACAGGTGGTCAGCAACCTGGTGATCAACGCCGTTCAGGCCACGCCGGAAGGCGGAAAAATAGGGGTCCGGGCGAAAAACATGAGGGTCGGGAAGGAATTCGGAGACAATCTTTCGGAAGGGGAATACGTGAAAATCAGTTTCCGCGACTCGGGTAAGGGAATACCCCCGGAAAGCCTGTCGAAGATCTTCGACCCGTTTTTCACCACCCGGCCCGAATCGAGCGGCCTCGGTCTTTCGGCGGTTTACTCAATTATCAAACGGCATGATGGGCATATCACGGTGGATTTAACCCCGGGACGAGGAACGACTTTTTCCGTTTATCTCCCCGCCCGCCGGGAAAACGGCCGGGAAGAGTCGAAACCCGGGTTGGAAAAGACCAACGGCGCCAAGAGGGTATTGGTGATGGATGACGAGCTGATGGTGCAGAAAGTCACCGGGAGAATGTTGAAACAAATTGGTTATGAGGTGGAATTCGCCAAGGACGGGCAGGAAGCCATCGAACTTTATCAAAAGGCCAGGGAAACATCCCGACCGTTCGCGGCGGTAATAATGGATCTCACCATTCCGGGAGGAATGGGGGGCAAAATCGCCGTCCAGAAATTAATCGAGATTGATCCCCAGGTGAAAGTGATTGTTTCCAGCGGCTATTCCAACGATCCGGTCATGTCCGATCACCGGAAATATGGTTTTCGCGGGGTGATCGCCAAGCCTTATCGGTTTGAGGAAATGGCGGAAGTCATCAAACAAGTAATTGACGATTGACGAATGACGATTGACGAGTGAAAAAGAATTTACGATTGACGATTGTCCCTCGTGATAACTCGGGATAAATAGATTGACGAGTGAAAACCAAAAATAAAAAGAAATATAAATTATAATAAAACGAATTAATAACAGAGAATACGGATTTTATATTTTCTCCAATCTACAATCGTCAATCGTCAATCGTCAATTTTGTTTATAATGAAACGCGGCATCTATTATGGCTGGGTGGTAGTGGCCTGCTCCTTCGTGGCTATTTTCATGGCCACCGCCTCCCGCTACTCCTTCCCCATCTTCATGAAACCCCTCTCCGAGGAATTCGGGTTCAGCCGCTCCCAGCTGGGAGGGGTTATGAGCCTGAATAATATCCTTTACGCCTTTATCTCCCCCCTGGTGGGGATTCTCCTGGACCGGGTGGGGGCCAGGATTGTTCTCAGCATCGGGGGATTGCTGATGGGGCTGGGGCTCTGGCTGTTCGCCTCCACCCAAAGCCTGTTCGGGCTTTATCTGACCTTCGGCACCATTACCTCGGTCGGCCTGGCTTTTGCCTACCTGGGTCCCAACCTGGCCCTGGCCCGGAAATGGTTTCAGAGTCAAGCCGGCCTGGCGACCGGGATTGTCGCCTTCGGCTCCGGACTGGGCCTGGCGGTCGTCGCCCCGGCCGCCAACCATCTCATTCAAGCTTTCAACTGGCAGACCGGGGCCAAGGTCATCGGGATTTTCGTCTGGGTCCTGGTTGTCCCCCTGGCCGCCCTTCTGATCCGCAATAGCCCGGAATCCATCGGTCTTCACCCCGACGGGATCAACCGGGAAGGGGCTGCTCCGTTCGCGCCCGAACCGCATCCACCCTTTTCGGAACTGCTCTCTTCTTTCTTCTCCCTTAACTTTATCCTGCTCTTCATCTTCTACTTCGCCTGGTCCCTGGCCGTCTGCGGGGTCCTGACCCATTTCTTTCTCTGGGGAACCAAGGATTTAAAATTGGACGGTGGACTGGTCGCCCTGGCCCTTTCCCTGCAAACCCTGTGCGCTTCCGGATCCCGGCTTCTGGGAGGCTGGCTTTCGGACCGCTGGGGCCGGCTTCCTTTCATCGCCCTGGCGCTCTTCGGTCTGGCCCTGGCCATGATCCTCGGGGTTTATACCCAGAGCCGCGCCGAACTTTACGGCTTTGCGGTGATTTTCGGGATCGCTTACGGATTACCCCTGGCGGTTTTCCCGGTGTTCGTGGGAGACCTCTTCGGGCGCAGGCTCACCGGCTCGCTCTATGGAGGCCTGATCATGTCCGGGGGACTCGCGGGCGGCCTGGGAGCCTGGGCTTATGGGTTCGCCTTTGACCGGCTGGGCTCTTACCACTCGGCCTATTTAATCACCGCCGCCTTTTGTTTTTTCGCCTTATTCCTGACGATTTTCTTCCGCCGGGGACAAGCAGAGGGGAAAAAATGTTAATCAGCTCAACGGGAGAGATTACCCCCCGCTTTTTCTTCCTGGGCAACCTAGTCCAGCAGGTTTTCCTCATCCGGGGCCGGGAAAACGCCCTGATCGACGCGGGCATGTCCATCGGTGGGCCCATTATCCTTTCCGACCTGAAACAGTCCCTGGGGGACGAAAAACGGCTGCGCTGGAATCTTTTGACCCATTCCCATTTCGATCATGCCGGTTCCACCCCCTATCTGCAAAGGAAGATTCCCGGTTTGAAAATCGGGGCCTCCGAGGTGGCCAGTCAAATCTTTCAAAATCCCCGGGCGGTGGAGCTGATCCGCTCCCTCAATCAGGATTTGGAACGGGCCGCGCACCTCGAAGAAGACGTCGCTTTCACCGGAATCACGGTTGACCGGATTCTGCGGGACGGGGAAATCCTCGATCTCGGTCTGGGAACGGAAATCCAGGTTTTCGCTACCCCGGGGCACACCCGTTGTTCGCTCTCTTTTTACCTTCCCGGGGACCAGGCCGTTTTTTGCGCGGAAGCCGGCGGCGTGCCCGATGTCGACGGCAATATCATGCCGGAATTCCTCGCCTCCTTCCCTGATTACGTGGCCTCCCTGGAACGCCTCTCCCGCCTCCAGGTAAAATACGTGGGCCTGGCCCACGGGGGAATAATCGCCGGGGACGAGGCCCGATCCTACTTCCTCCGTTCCCTCGAATCCACCCGGGCCTTTCAGGACGAGATTACGGATCTTTTCCGGAAAGGACAGGAAACCCGCGAGGTGGTCCAAACCCTGAAGGAGAGATACTTCGAGAACAAGAAAATCAGCCAGCCTTACCGGGCTTTTATGCTCAACCTGGAAGCCAAGGTCAAACAGGTCAGGGAAATTCTTAAATTAGATTGACGATTTACGAT
>JAPLJI010000163.1 GCA_026388655.1 Pseudomonadota bacterium | reverse complement strand
TTCGTAGTAATGGCTCGACCAATCGCATTCCCACGAATGTAGAAGTGATGCCCTTCATTAAGATAGCGATAGTGTCCATCGATCTCGGGATACTTTTCGACCTGGAAGAACTGCACAACACCTCGCGCCATTACACGCTTCGGCCCGGCGCCCGGGTGGATATCCCCCTGGTATATCTCCGCGCGGCGGCCCCGCTCCAGTTAAATGATGTGTTTGATTACGGAATCCTCCTCGGAGTCGGCCATAACTTCAGCATCGCGAAGGTGATCGGGATATTTGTCGAAGCGGATGTCCACATGACTAAGGAGCTTGGCTTCGATGCCGTCCCGGTCGAGTTCCGCGCCGGCGTCCAGTTCAGTATCTAAATTCTTTTAGTTTCCCCTCCCTTGAGGGCCTCCGGCTCGGAGAGGAGGGGATGAAGGGGAGGGTGAAAATTCGGATTTTAAAATGGTAGCCGCAGCCTTTAGGCTGCGTTTTTTCAACTTGCAATTCCCCGTGGTCTTGCCACGGGATTCCTTTTTTCCGTCATTCCGCACTTGATGCGGAATCCAGTTATTTTGCTTTTCTGGATTCCTGCTTCCGCAGGAATGACAACAGACAACATAAGAGTCTTTTTGATTTAGATACCCCGCGGTCTTGCCGCGGGGAGCTTCATTTTCTTCTTACTTACTACTTCTAACTTTTCACTTGCAATTTATGCTCATCGAGAAAAGTAACCATCGCCCGATTGAATTCGTCCGGTTTTTCGACGGGGATCATGTGACCGGAGTCGAGGATGTGAACCCGGCGGGAGCCGGGGATTTTTTGCTCCAGTAATTCCGCGTATTTCGACGGGGTCAGCAGATCATCCTGGGCCGAGATTATCAAAACCGGGGTTTTTATCTCACCTAGACGCTCAGTCACATTAAAAATGTTGCAAGCGCGGAAATCACCGGCCACAACCTCAGGTTTTTGCCGAGCTGTGTCTTCCAGGCAGGGTTTAATCACTTCCACCGGGGTTTTGGGGGAAGCCGAGAACTGGCCCATTAACTCAATAAATTTAGGAAAATCATTTTGAATGGATTCGAATATTATGGGAATGACACGCAGGCGGGCCCCAGTGGAAGAAAGGACAGCCGCCCGAAAGCGCCCCGGGTGGTCAAGTAGCAATTGCTGGGTAATCGCCCCACCCAGGGAAAGGCCGACGGGGATGGCGTCGGGTGCGACCGAAGAGATAAAATCTGAAACCGCATTCGCGTAATCTTTGATTTTTTCCATCCCCGGTTGCTTGCTTCTGCCATGTCCGGGCAAATCAATCGCAATTGTGTTAACACGATCCTTGAGTGTAGCAACCTGGTTGGACCAGAAATTGGCCGACCCTCCGGCGCCGTGGATAAAAACGATTGTGGTCTTGGCTTGATCAAGCGGCCAATGGCCCGCGACAAATGTTAACCCTCCGGCTTTAAAATCTTTCATCATTAAATATGCAGCTCTTTCTTGATTTAGCGTATCCTCAAGGCTTAATTCAACCGGTTCATCTTCAATTTCCTTTAAGATATTACGGCGGTCATACCAAGCCGCGTCAGGGTTGAGTTTTTCAAACTTACTTTTATTATTTTTACTTTTAATGATGATTACCTCCTGGTGCTACGAAAATAGTATTATTTCTCTGACCTTTTCATGTCCCAACCGGTTATAACCCGGGCAATGTTTTTATTTTTGAGTTCAAAGATCAAGGTTAAAAAGCGTCCTTCCAAGGTGCTTCCAAATACCACATAGTGGCCGAGTTTTGTTTTCCTGAAGGGGCCCTTAAAAGCGTTAAGGGCCTCTGCTTGATCATTTTATTTTTAAAAATCAGGTGCAAGTATCTTACAGATCGAAATCCACCAGGAAGGAAAACAGGTGTTCTTTTATGGTGTTATCGTCTCCAGTCAACTTGAATGTATATTCCCCGTGAAGGGCGACGTTGACTGCGGTCCAGTCGCCGAGATAATAACGGCCCAGCGCTGAAACCGAATGCACTTTGGTTTCGCTCGCAGATGAAGGGGGAAGGACGAAGTTGTAGAGCAGGGAACCGATCAGGCGGTTGTTCAGGAGCCCGGCGTAGTCCAATTCAACGAATCCGCCGGAATAGATATAACTCTCATCTGGAGAAACCAGGTTAAAAGCCTGATCGTCTATCCCCACGAGGTAGAGAAAGATCAGATTGAAGGTCTTCCAGTTCAGGCTGAGATCACCCCCGAACCGGAAGAGCAGGTTGTTATCCTGGCCGTTGTTGCTTCCCGTGTAGGGGGAGGTCGCGCCCCCGGTCCGGGTAGGTTGTTCACCAAGATAACCGAACAACCCCACTCTCTGCCCGGCGCTCTGCCCGTCGCCCTTCCCGAAGACCTGGACCAGGTTCAGGTAAAAGTCCTTGAACAGGTTATTGTCCGCGATTCCCCCCGTGCCATTGACCACGCCGAGGGCGTATTTGAAGCCGTTCCGGAAATGACCGGATAGCTCCAGGCCTACCTGGTTGTCGCCGAAGGCCGCGCCCGAGGCTGGGGAGGCGTAGCCGATGATCTCGTAAGGCTGGAAGATGTAGAAATTCCGCTTGGAGCTGAAGACCTGGTAAGCGGGCTCAAACCGCCCGATCCGGAGGTTCACGGCATCCTTGACCAGGTTGCTGAAGACGATATTGGCGGATTCGAGGGAGCCAAGCTGGCCAGGGTTGGAGCCATTATTGGACCCGGTGAAATCGCCCGCCGGTTCGTCAATCCGGGGGGTATATATTAAAAGGAAGGAGATGTCCTTGTGCAGAACCCCGGCCCCCAGGAGATCGAGGCCGTAAACCCCGAATCCCAGGGTGTTTCCTGACTCGCCGTGGTAAAGGGAAACCCCCGGAGTGGTTCGGAGAGATAGGGGAATCGGCGTCTCCAGGACGTTCTTTTCGTGACCCTGCTGGCCGGGAATCTGGTAGCCGTTGTCCCGGACCCGCTGGCCAAAATCGTTCAGCTTGGGAAAAGCGGTGTGGCACATGTTGCAGTTGAAACCGTGATTCCGGGCAAAGGCGGGAATGGCCTGGCTCGGGATGGGCAGAAGGAACAGAAGAGCCGTAATCACCAGGGTTGAAATGTATATTTTTTTCATTTCTTCCTCCTTATTTACTTAGGCAGGTTGGAGGCCGGAATCGGCTGAACCTTGGCGGCTTCGGGATTCAAGCTCGTGAGCGCGTTCTTGATAAAGGCCGCCAGGGCCTGGATCTCTTCCCGGAACAATCCGAGGGGAACCATCAGGGGGTCAAGGTTGGGATCTTTTCCTCCCCCGCGGTTATAGAACTCCAGAAGATCCTCCAGGGTTTTCTCGGCCCCGTCGTGCAGGTAGGGGGCCCGAAGGGCCGCGTCGCGGACAGTCATGGTTCGAAACTTGCCCAGGTCTTCTGGGTCCTGGGTTACGTCGAACCTTCCCTTGTCGACCTGGAGCGGCCCCACCTGGGTCACGGCCAGGTTGTGGAACCTCCCGTCGCTGAAATTCCCGCCCCAGTGGCAGGCGGTGCAATGTCCCTTGCCGTTGAAGATTTCCAGTCCCATTTTTTCCTGGGCGGTGAGGGATTTTTCGTCGCCCCGGACGTAACGGTCAAAAAGGGAATCGGTGGTAACCACCGTCCGCTCGAAGGCCGCGATGGCCTGGGCCACCTGGTCGATGGTGATCGGGGTGGAGCCGAAAACCTGCTTGAATGAATCCACGTAGCCGGGGATGGAGTTGAGCGTCTTCAGGGCGTTTTCGTGCGTGTTGCCCATCTCGACCGGGTTCTGGATCGGTCCCTTGGCCTGTTCTTCCAGGCTCTCGGCCCGCCCGTCCCAGAACTGCAGGGGATTGTAGGCCGCGTTAATTACCGGCATGGAACGCCTTCCCCCAAGCTGGTCCTTGATCCCCTTGCTGGTCGGGCCGGCATCGGAGAAACCCTTGTCCGGGCTGTGGCAGGAGGCGCAGCTGATCGTGTTGTCCTTGGATAAACGGGTATCGAAGTATAACTGCTTTCCCAGCAGGATATTTTTACTGGTCTGCGGGTTGTTGACCGGCACCGGGACCGGGGGGAGATCGCCGATTCTTTCCGGCCCCAGGGAATGAACATTTACTTTGGTTGTCGGGACCGGAGGCGTGTCTCCGCTTCGGGCTAGGAGAGGGATAAAAAGAAAAAATGCTCCCAAAAGCAGAACCTGGATTTCTCTCATTCTGACCTCCTTATTTAATGTGAGGGTATTTTCTTTTGGATAGCACTTAATGTCAAGGAATAAATGCGCATATTTCAGCCGGCTTGACAGTATAAGTCAGTCAAGGACTATTGAGTTTTCCGCCGGGTTGGTGTTTAAATAAGCCACGAATTTGGGTGCAGACAATTAGGTGTTAAATGGTTACTGTAGTTGCCCGATTTACTTGTCCCGACTTCAGAGGGATTTATCCCGAAAAATGAGGGATCGGGCTGAGAAAATATTTAACCGACAGAGCCTCATAAATGAGGCAACTACAAAATAACCCAAGAAAAAGAGAGTTGAACATCTTTTAACTTATGAATCCGCTTAAAGAAATCATGAATCCGCGCTCGATCGCCTTCCTGGGCGCCTCCAATAATTTGTTAAAGATGGGAACGATGCAGCTTCTCAACCTGATTAATGCCGGCTTCAAGGGTCCCATCTACCCCATTCATCCCGAGCAGAAAACCGTTCTCGGCCTGAAAGCCTACCCGAGCGTGGAAAGCATCCCGGAGGTCCCCGAGCTCCTGGCCATCGTCCTGCCGACCAAGATCGTCCCCGATTTCATCGAAGCCGCGGGCAAAAAAGGCACGCGCCGGGCGGTGATTATCTCCGGCGGGTTTTCCGAGGTGGGGGAAGAGGGCAAAAATTTACAGGCCCGGTTGAAGGAGACCGCCGAGCGCTATGGGATTCGTTTTGTCGGGCCCAACTGCATCGGCCTTTTGAATACCGAGAACAACCTCAACACCACGCCTTTCGCTTACGAGATCGGAGCTGGGCCGATCGGGCTCGCCTCGCATTCCGGGACCTATTGCTGCCACACCTACCCCTACCTGGCGAGTCTGGGGACGGGTTTTGCCGAGGCTATCAGCCTGGGGAACGAAGCCAGCATTGACGTGGTGGACGCCCTGGAATATTTCCTCGGTCAACCTAAGGTGAAAGTTATCGCTCTTTACCTGGAAGGCCTCCGCCGGGTTCCCGAGTTCATCCGGACCGCCCGCAGGGTGGCCAGGGAAAAGCCGATCATCGCGCTTTATGTGGGAGGAACCGAGGCGGGGGCCCGGGCGGCTTCCACCCATACCGCCGCGATCTCGGGACCGGCCTCACTTTTCCGGGGGATTCTGCGGCAGGCCGGGGTGATCCAGGCCTTGAATACCGAAGAGCTTTTTGACGGGGCCCTGGCCCTTTCCACCCAGCCCCCATGTCGGGGCAAAAGAATGGCGATCATGACCAACTCGGGCGGCCCGGGGGCGGCCATGGCCAACGCCTGTTCCCTGATCGGCCTCCAGGTTCCCGAGTTTTCACCCGAGACCCAGGCCCGTTTACGGAAGCATCTGCCCCATACCGGAACCTGCCGGAATCCCGTGGATGTCACCTTCAGCGTGAACATGGATGCTTATTACGTTCACCTCCCGACTATTCTGCTCGAAAACCCAGAATACGAAGGCCTGCTTATTTACGGGGTCTTCGGCCCGGAATATCTCCTCGAGCAGAAGAAAAAAATCGGGAACTTGATGGAGATGCCGGCTGACGACGTGCTCTGGCACCTGGGACTCGATAACGCCCGCCAGTTCGCCGGGCTTTTGCGGGGATTCGGGAAGCCGGTGATGGGGGCTTCTTTTAACGGTCTGAAGGACATGGCCATCAAGGCCCTGGTGGAAAATGGGGTCCCGATTTATCCCACCCCGGAAAGGGCCGTCCGGGCCATGGACATGCTTTGTGAATACGCACAAATAAAGCAACGAGAAATGAGTCGATAGACCAACAGACCAACAGAATTGACGATTGACGAATCCCTCGCCAAACTCGGGACAAGTGACGATTGACGATTAAAAACCAGAGAAACCGGTAAACGGAAAAAGAAGGTGGTTTGGTGGTTAGGTTGCTAGGTGGTTAGAAAAACCAGAGTAACCAGAGAAACCAAAAAAACTTTCAATTACCGAGGGAGGAAAAAATGAGCGAGAAGAAGGATTTTTCGACGCTGGTCCCCTTTATCGAGGACACTATTCCCATCGTCAAGTACGGGGGAGTCAAGGTCGAGAAGCTGGAGGAAAGGGACATCATCCTGAGCATGCCCACGGAGAAGAACCTGAACCATGTCGGGATCATGTACGCCGGTTCGACCTTCATCCTGCTGGAGATGTCGGGGGCGGCGCTCTTCGCCACCACTTATGATATCTTCAAGTACATCCTCATCAACAGCGGGATGTCCATCAAGTACCTGAAGCCGGCCACCTCCAAGATCTCCTGCCACCTGAAAATGACCCAGGAAGAGGCGGATAAGATGATGAAACCGATCGAGGAGCGCGGCAAGGGAATCTGGCCGTTGAAACTCCAGGCCGTGGATGAGAACGGCGTGGTCGTAGCCGAGGCGGAGTGCAATTATTACGTGAAGGTGAACGCGTAGTAAAAAGTTCAAAGTTCAAAGCTCAAAGTTCAAATCAAGTTCAAATTTCAAAGCCCAAAATTCAAAACCAGGACACTAAAAACCCGTATTCTCAATGCCTTTGCGATAAGCAATTCGCCATGGCTATTCTCTTGGCATTTGGGTTTTGGGCTTGATTTGACATTTGGATTTTGAGCTTCATTTGACATTTGGATTTTGAAATTTGAACTTGTCTTTTCACCGGCCCAGGCTTCTTCTCGTCAATCCCTGGATCTATGATTTTGCCGCTTACGATCTCTGGTCCCAGCCCCTGGGACTGCTGTTAATCGCCGCCCGGCTGAAAGCGGCCGGGGCGGAGGTTTCTTTCCTTGACTGCCTCGATCCCGCTCACCCCGGTCTGAAAGGTTTTATGAACCAAGCAGGCCGGAGGTTCGAGGAAGCCCGGCGCCGTTCTTTTGGGCAGGGGAAGTTCTTCAGTGAAATCATCGAAAATCCCAAAGCCGTTTCTGGGATTCCCCGTTATTACCGCCGTTATGGGGTCCCGCCCGAATTATTCCGGGACGATCTGGTCCGGGCCGGGGAACCCGACCTGGTTCTGGTCACCTCGGGGATGACCTACTGGTATCCGGGGGTGACGGCGGCCATCGGTGCGGTCAAGGAAGTTTATCCGCGGGTCCCGGTGATCCTGGGGGGAATCTACGCCACGCTCCTTCCCGAACACGCCAAACAATTTTCGGGGGCTGACCAGGTTTTGGCCGGAAAAGCGGAAGAAAAATTATTCAAGCTTTTAGGAGAGATCGTGGGGGGAGAGTGGGAAGCCCAGACCGGGGCGGAGGAAATCTGGTGGTCATACCCGGCGCTGGAGTTGAAACGCCGACTGGAATCCATCCCGGTCTTAACCAGTCGGGGTTGTCCCTTTCGCTGCGGCTATTGCGCTTCCCGGATTCTTTTCCCGGGTCACTTCCGGAGAGAGGTTTCCGAAGTGTTGGCCGAGATCCAGGACGCGAGCCGGCGGTTCAGGGTCCAGGACGTGGTTTTTTTTGACGATGCCCTGCTTGCGGGTGGAGGGGATTATCTGATCGGGCTTCTCCAGGGCGTATCGGAACTAAATCTCAGCCTGAGGTTTCATTCCCCCAACGGGATCAACATCCGGGGGATCAACGCAACTTTGGCCCAAGGGATGAAAAAGGCGGGTTTCAAGACCCTGAGGTTAAGCCTGGAATCGGGTGACCCGGTTTTCCAGGAGAAAACCGGGAGGAAGGTGAATAACCGGGAGTTTGAACAGGCGGTTAAAGATCTTCGCGATGCCGGTTTTACCCAGGACGAGATCGGAGTTTATATCCTGGCCGGGCTTCCCCGCCAGGAAGCCCGGGAGGTTTTTGAAACCATCAAGTACGTCAAGGGAGCGGGGGCAAGGCCGGTGATCGCCGAATACTCACCCATTCCGGGGACGGAACTCTGGCTGGAGTCGGTAAAGGTTTCTCCTTTTGATATTTCCCATGAGCCGCTTTTTCATAATAATACGCTACTACCCTGCCGGTGGGACGGATTCAGCTACGAGGATCTGGCCCGATTAAAGCTGGAAACCAAAAGAGTTGAGGATTTAGACGGATAAATTTATTATAATAGGGAAGATTAAAAGGAGGTGTTTATATTGCCTACTTATGAGTACAAGTGCAAGTCCTGTGGCCACGAGTTTGAGGCGATCGAGAAGATCACCGCTTTTTCCCTGCAGACCTGTCCGAAATGCAAGAAGGGCAAGGTGGAGCGGCAGCTCAACCCTTCCGCTTTCATTCTCAAGGGCACGGGGTGGTATGTAACCGACTACGCCCGGAAAGACGGGGGAGAGGGAGCTTCCAATAACAGAGAGGAAAAGAGCGCCCCGGCCGGGACCGCCCGAACGGAAAAAAAAGAGACCAAAGAAGCCAAGGAGACCAAAGAAGCCAAAGAAACCAAAGAAGCCAAAGAAACTAAAGATACAATGGTGACCAAGGAAGCTCCCAAGGATTCAGCTTCCGATTCTTTGAAAAAGGCTTCGAATTCCTAGAGAGGCTGAAACCATCAGGTTGCGGGCTAGAATGAAAACAGGGTGAAGGGGAATCCGGATAAATAAAGGGGGGAAGATGCCGAAAAAGATTTTAGTCGCGGACAGCAGCATTACGATCCAGAAAGTTTTTTCCTTCACCTTTAAGGGACCGGATTATTCAGTTGCCGCGGTGGGAGACGCGGCAACGGCGCTGGCCAAAGCCAAAGAGATGGTCCCGGATTTGATCGTCCTGGATCTTTCCCTTTCCCCGAAGAAAGGCTACGAGGTTTTCCAGGAAATCCGCAAGAATTCCCAGCTGCAGAAGGCCGTCGGGCTGATTCTGGTCAGCGCCAACGAGACCTTTGACCAGGAAAAAGGCAGGAAGGTGGGAGTGCTCGATTTCCTGGTCAAGCCTTTTGATACCCAGACTTTGACCAACAAGGTCAAGGAACTTTTGTCCCGCCCGCCGAGAATCTCCGAGCCCGTTACCGGCCCCCAGAATCTGCCCCCTCTGACGATGGCGGATGAACCTTCGCTGATTCGTTTTACCCGCTCCACGCTCGAGGATAAACCCAAACACCCGGTCCCGGTTGCCGCGGCTTCTGATGAAGTCCAGGCCGTTGACCAGGACCTCGAGCCGGAACCCGTAGAATTTGCCGAGGTGGAGTCCCTGGAGCCGGAACCGGAGCTGGAGCCGGCCGCTTCCCTGGGGCCCGAATCCGAACCCGAGTTTGTTTCCCTGGATCAGGTTGGTCTGGAACCGACCGAGCTGGAAGGGGAAAAACCGACGGAAGCGAACGAAGAAGAGCTGGAGCTGGAAGAAATCGTCCTGGACGAGGAACTGGCCCACGAAATGGAACCGGAGACCCTGGAGGTGGAATCCCTGGATCTGGAAACCCGAGGGGGAGGAATGGACGATATCGTTTTTGATGTCGTGGAGGATGGCTCGGCTCCCCATTTTGAAGCCAAGCTGAAAAAACCGGCGGCCCCGGATCTCTCCGCTCTGGATGATCTTCCCCTGGCGGAAGCCGAGGAAGTCGAAGAGCTTCCCGAGCTGGAGGAGGTCGCCCCGGTTGAGGAGCTGGATTTGGAACCGGCCCCCGAGGCGCTCGAAGAGGTCCCTCCCGAAATCCCTTATGCCGAAGCGGTGGAAGAGGAACTGGGACTGGAGGCCGAACCGCCGGTGAGCCCGGAGGAAGCCCAGCTGGACCCGGGAGAAGAGCTGGAAGCCGAGCCGGAGCTGGAAGAAGCCCAGTTGCAGGAGCTGACCGAGGAAACCCCGGCCCTGGAAACCGAGGACTTGGAACTCAAGACCGAACCGCTTCCGCCGGGGAACTCGGAGCTTATTCCGACTGCGGAGCAGGGACCGGAAAGCGCGCTCGAACCGGTGGAGATGGAATCAGAACCGGCGGCTCCGGATGGAGCCGGGCTGGAGGGGGCAATCCCGACGGAACTGGAAGAGGAGATGCCGGAACAGGAATTTATCGCCATCGAGAAGCCGGAACCCAGGCGGGCTCCCCCCGCTCCGAAGCTGTCCGGGCCGGGCGGACCGGGCGGACGGGAAGCCAGGCCGGAAGAAGAGAACCGGCTGGCGGCCGAGACATTCGAGAAGGTGGCCTGGGAGGTGGTTCCCGACCTGGTGGACCGGCTGGTCCGCGAGATGGTTAAAGAGAGGATTGAGAAGGTAGCCTGGGAAGTAGTTCCCGACCTGGCGGAGCGATTGATCCTGGAGGAGATCAGGAAGCTGGAAGCCCAGGCGGGGAAAGAATAGCTCCTCCAGGGGTCAAGGGTTCCAGGACTCCGTCCCCGCTTCCAGCCCGGAAGGCTTACAGGCCGGAGGGTAGGACTACGTCCCGGAGGGGGCCGAGGGTTCAAGGGTTCGAGTAGGGCAAGGCTTTAGCCTTGCGGGGAAGCAGAGATTGGTGAATAACAAATGCTGAGAATACAAAACCAGCAAACAGAAATCAGTAGCCGGTCACCAGTAGCCGGTCACAGGTAAAAAATAGAAAACCTCAAATCGCCGGCCGCAAATCGAAAAAAATAATAATAATCAAGTCCTCCGGCGATTAGCCGGAGATTTAATTTCTAAGATGGATAAATATTTTATCTGAGGATGGAGAAGGAATGAAAGAAACGGAAACCCTGGCCCAGGCTTACGATCCCCGGGGCGTGGAAACCCGCTGGTACCGCTACTGGGAAGAAAATGGATTTTTCCAGGCCGAGGCGAACTCGGGCCGCCCGCCTTTTACCATTGTAATTCCGCCCCCTAACATTACCGGATC
>JAPLJI010000091.1 GCA_026388655.1 Pseudomonadota bacterium | reverse complement strand
GTAATCGTGTTCAATCCCGTAGCCGGGCCGGGCGAGGCGGGCGACTTCCAGTCCCGGGATGGAGTGAACGATTTCGGCCTGCACATCCTCCGGGAGACTGGTGGAAATCCCATTGGGATAAATTTCCGGGCTCTCCCGTCCCTCCGGCTCAAGGAAAACCTGGTGGCGTTCACGCTCGGGAAAGCGGACCACCTTGTCCTCGATGGAGGGGCAATAGCGAACCCCCCGGCCCTTGATGATCCCGGAGAAAAGGGGGGAGCGGTCGAGGTTTTTTCTAATGATCTCGTGGGTCAGGGGAGTGGTATACGTGAGGTGGCAGGGGAGCTGGGACTGTTCAATCCGATCGGTGGCGAGGGAGAAAGGCAGGGGGGGATTATCGCCCTGCTGGGGGGCGAGATGGGAAAAATCAATGGTGTCCCGGAGCAGGCGGGGCGGGGTCCCGGTTTTGAAACGACCGAGTTTAAAACCTAGGTCCCGGAGGGAATCACCCAGCCGGTCGGAAGGCGGATCCCCCATTCTCCCTCCCGGCTGCGAGGAAAGCCCGATGTGGATCAATCCGTGCAGGAAGGTGCCGGGAGTCAGGACTACGGATTTTCCGGAGAAGGTCGAACCCGGGGTGGCCACGCCCTGGATCCGGCCAGCTTTAACCAGGATGGCTTCCACGGGCTGGCAGGCCAGGATCAGGTTGGGTTGGCTCTCGAGAATCCGCCGCATCCTTTCCTGGTAGAGGTGGCGGTCGGCCTGGACCCGGAGGGAACGGACCGCGGGGCCCTTACTGGTGTTCAGGCGGCGGAATTGCAAACCGGTCGCGTCGGTGTTTTTCCCCATCTCTCCGCCCAGGGCGTCGATTTCGCAGACCAGGTGCCCTTTTCCGACCCCTCCGACGGCCGGGTTGCAGGACATCTGGGCGATGGTTTCCGGGGAGAGGGTGAGGAGCAAGGTGGAAAGTCCCAGGCGGGCGGAGGCGAGCGCGGCCTCGCAGCCGGCGTGGCCGGCCCCGACGACGATAACCTCGAAGTGAGCAGGAATCTTCATTATTTAAAATTGCTAATGAAATCCCAAGGACCAATGCATTAAAATTTCACGATCCATCATATCTATTTAATCAAGGTACCTATTAAAAATTGTAGCCGCAACCTTCAGGTTGCGAATGGGCATCTTGTTTGAAAATTCATTGGCTCGGAACGCAGACTAAATTCTGCGGCTACCTTGAGAATGGAGACTCAAATATCATTTATTGAATTTCCCGTTTAAGCGGCGGCCGAGAACAAGAGAAGCGGCCAGGACGAGCAGGCCGGCCAGAACCAGGACGGATTTAGACATTCCCAGCACCGGCAGAAGAAAGGGTCCGCAGAGGAAGCCGCCCAGGGCCGCGCCGAAAAGGTCCGCCGAGCCGAGGAGGCCGCCCGCCCTTCCCGGCTCCGGGATCTTCTGGTCTTTCAGGTAGAAATCCGCGGCCAGGGGGAAAATCGCTCCTCCGAAACACCCGGTCAGGAGCACCCCGAGAAAAATGAGAACCTTGACTAAACCAGGGGGAAAAGCTGCGAGCGGACCGGAGATCAGGGAAGGAATGACGGGGATAACCAGAGCGATTCCCGCCGTAACCAACAGAAGAATCAGGAGGAGAGGAGTGGTTTTGGTTCCGGGGGCCAGGCGGGCGGAAACGATCCCGGATCCCAGGGAAAGCCCGAGCATGAAAAAAGCATTGATAAGCCCGATCATCCGGTAAAGGGTTCCGGCCAGGTTTTGAAAAAGGTAAAGCCAGAGAATCGAGATGCTCATCAGCGCGAAACCGAGCAGGAAGATGACGGCGGGGGCGGGGTGACTTTTCCGCCGGAGGCGGGGCAGGAGAAACAGGCCGGGCAGAAGCAACAGAATCAGGAAGAAATAATAAACGCCCGGGCTTTGAAAGATATGGATCAGGGGAGTGAGATGGGAATCGGAGAATCGATTCCAGAGAATCAGATTTTGCAGGTAGATTACCGGCTGGGAATCCCGATTTTCCTGGCTCGAAGTTTTCCCCAAGGTCTTTTCGAATTCCCGGGTCCGGTCCGGGGGAAACAAGGAATAGAATTCCGCGGAGATGAGTCCGTCGGGGGCTTTCCCCATGCGGGAGAGACGAGCAGCCAGAATATTCGGATCGGAACTTACGGTAAGAGTAGTGTTGCTGGCAAAAACGAAAGCGGTTCCCCCGGGACTCACCACGATCTCGGGGAAGATTTTTTCCAGGCTCAGGTAGGTGGAATCGATAAAGCGGAAGGCTTCCCCGCGCCAATAGTTTTCACTGGTGGAGAGGGAGAACCCCAGGAATCCCCCGGGTGAGAGACGTTCCCGGGCCAGGGTGAAGAACTCCCGGGTGAAAAACCGGTTCAGACTGGCGTTGGCGGGATTGGAAATATTCAGGTAGATAAGGTCATACCGTTCGGAAGAGCGCTTCAAATAATTCCTCCCGTCCCCGAAGAAAAGCTGGAAGCGGGGATCCTGCAGGGCCAGCTGATCATCCGGGGCCAGGTTGGGACGAAGAAAATCATATGCGTCCTTGTCCTGCTCGAGATAATCCAGTTTGTCCAGCGGACTTTCCAGAAGAGCGCGAATCAGGCCCCCCGTTCCATTTTCAATCAGAAGCGCCTTTCGGGGGCGGGGATGCTGGGTGAGGATATATCCGGCTTTTTTAACGTTTTCCTCCGGGTCGGGAAAGTAAATCTGGGGTTCCCCGTTCTGAAAAAGAACGGTTTGCCCCCGATAGGAGGCGAGGGAAAGATGGGCGTAGGGTGTATCCCGGGAGCCCAGGTAGTTTGAAAACGGAATTAGGCCACGAAAGCCGGTTTTCTCGAGCCGGAGATTAAGCCGGGGCAGAAGGGAGATGAGCAGGAGCAGCAGGAGGGCTACGGGAATAAAACGCCGGGGGCGGAGGGGAAACAAATAGGAAAAGATGGAGAAGCAGAGGAGCAGATTGATCCCCAGAATGGTAAGGGGATCAAAAAAATGGAGCAGAAGGAAGGTAAAGCCGATTCCGGCGACGAGCGAACCGAGGGATTCACTGGCGTAAATCCAGCCGATACCCCGGGCGGAGGGGGAAGCGGCGGGCAGGGCCCGCGCGCCCTGGGGAAAAATAAAACCCACGGTCGCGGTAAAAGGCAGGGTGGTAAAAAGCAGGAGGAGGGAGAAGGTGGGGAAGGCCAGGTATTCCCCCGGAGGGAGCGAAAGAAATACGCGAGACAGGCGCAGGGCGGGAATGCTCAGGAAAGGAAAAAGGGCGAGCGCGAGGAGAAGAAAAGGAAAATGGCGGCCGGCAACCCGAATCCTGGCTCCGACCAGGGCTCCCAGGCCGGTCCCGAAGAGCCAGATCCCGAAGATCGTGCCCAGGACCAGTTCGTTTCCATACATGATGACCAGGCATTCCCGGAAGAGGATGGTCTGGAAAAGAAGAGCGGAAAATCCGGTGGTGAAGAAAAGAAGGAAGAGATTTGACCGGGAGGAACAAACTTCGGAACTAGGTTTTGACATAAATATCAATATTTGGTTTATTTAAACTGATTTATTGGATATTTTAGCAACCCCGGGCTATTCAGAACAGCCGAAGACCCCGAGGGATATTACCTTTACTAAAGATATAATAAATGTTTTTATGTGAACACCAGGAGGAGGTGAACGTCTAAATGGGATCTCATGACAACCGTCGGACCATGAAAATGCGGCGGAAAAATAATAGGCGGAAGAAGAAGGAAAGAGAAAAACGGGCCCGGGCCGAGTGTACGGCGAAGAAAGCCAGCAGGGAAATGTCGGCGGTGGGACCCCGCGTGGTGAGGGTTCGATCCCAGGTGAAACCGGAAGAACCCGGAGCCGCGCGGACGGAAACGGCTCCAGGGGGAGAACGAAAATAGGCGGGATGGGGAAAGCGCCAGGAAGAAATCATGGCCAAGAAAAGTTATACGGTTTTTGCCCCGGCGGAAGTTAAAATGCTCGAGGCCCTGTCCCTCACTTTCTTTCCCCCGAAAAATTCCATTGGCCTGGATGGGGTTGAAACCGAGGTCCCTCAATACCTGGATGATTATTTTTCCCGTTTTCCCTGGATCGTCCAGGTCGGGTTCCGGATTTTTCTCCGGGTCATGAACTGGCTGCCGATCCTCCTGCTCCAGTCCGGCCGGACCTTCCGGAAGATGGAGAAAGAAAAGCGGGAAAAGTTTCTCCTGCTCTGGTACCACGGCCGGTTTTACCTCCAGCGGCTTTCTTTCTTGGGATTTAAATTGATTTTCTGCATGGCTTACTTTAATCATCCCGAGGTTTTGAAGCGGATCGAGTTTTACGATTCCTGTCCGCCCCATGAAGCAAAAAGTTAGCAGTAGAGATGTAGCCGCAGGCTTTAGCCTGCGTTTTCAGTAAGCAGTAGGCAGTATGCGTGGTCGGCTCCGGCGCGGCCGGGGCGATCATCGCCAAGGAGATCGCCGAAACCGGCCGCCGGGTGGTGCTCCTCGAGGTGGGGAGTTATTTCAAGCCGCCTTACTGGGGCCATAATGTCCAGGAGGGCCTGGAAAAACTTTATTTCCAGCGGGGCTTCCGGTCGATGCTGGGGAAATCCTCGATCGTGACCATGCAGGGCCGGGCCGTGGGCGGGACCACGGTGGTCAACTCGGCCATCTCCTTCCGCCTCCCGGAATGGATCCGGACCCGCTGGGCCTCGGAATTCGGGGTGAAATTCTCGAATGCCGTCCTGGACGAAGCTTTCGCCCGGGTGGAAAAAAACCTGAACGTGAGGCCGACGGAACCGGGCATCCAGGGCCGGAACAACCTCCTCTTCAAGCAGGGCTGCGACAAACTGGGGATCCACTCGAGCCCAATTCACCGGAACGAGCGGAACTGCAAAGGCTGCGGGGTCTGCCTGACCGGCTGCCCGGAAGGGGCCAAGCTCTCGATGGACCTGACCTACGTGCCCTGGGGCCTGAAGGCCGGGATGGATCTGTATACCAACTGCCAGGCGGAAAAAATAATTCTGGAAAAGGATGAGGCCCGGGGCATCCGGGGCCATTTCCTCGAGCCGGATACCGACCAGCCCGGGCATGCCATCGAAGTCAAAGCCAAGCTCACGATGATCTCCGCCGGCGTGATGGCTTCCCCCATCATCCTCTTGAAAAGCGGGGTCCCGAACCGGAGCAAGATGATCGGAAGAAACCTTCTAAATCACCCGGGCACAGGGATGCTGGGCCTGTTTAAAGAGGTGGTGAACGCCTGGGAAGGGGCGAACCAGGGTTACGAGTCATCCCAGTGGGTCCGGGACGGGATTGTGCTGGAGACAGCCTGGGGTCCGCCTTCGATCGCCTCGATCCGGCTGCCCGGGTTCGGGGACAAGAGCCTCGCGATCATGAAGAAGATCAAGCACATTGGCTCCTTCGGCGCGATGATCCGGGCCACCACCACCGGCCGGGTTATTTCCACTCCCGGGAGTTACAACCCGATCATTTATTACCCGCTCAATCAGCATGATGTCGGACTCCTCCAGCGAGCCCTGAAATACACGGCGGAGGTTAACTTTGCCGCGGGGGCGGAGGCGATTTATCCCATGGTTTACGGACTGCCCGAGGTTATTACCGACGCCAGGCAAGTCAAGCTTTTCGAAGAGGTGAAGCTCAAGTCGACCTCACTCAACCTGATCGGCAATCACCCGATGGGGACCTGCCGGATGGGCGAGGACCCCGGAAGCTCGGTGGTGAATTCCAACTGCGAATCCCACGAGGTCAAGAACCTCTTCGTCTGCGACGCTTCCATCTTCCCCACCGCCCCCGGGGTGAATCCCCAGCTGACCATCTTCGCCTTCGCGGACATGACGTCGCAGTATCTGAAAAAACGTCTTTAATCCGCAATAATTCTTTTCTTATAAAATAATTATTTGTTTATGTTTAAATTCCTTGTCATTCCGGGCTTGACCCGGAATCCAGTTTATTTTTTGGATTCCAGTTTCCACGGGAATGACGGTCACTAAGGGAAGGGGATTTTTATGCGGACAGATGTTTTTCGTACGATCCTGGCAGTTGGGATCACCCTGGTTTTGATTCAATTTCCTTCCTGCGGAGGGGCAAAGGATCCATGTTCCGGGGTGAAAACGGACAAAACGCTTCCCGACGCCGAGCCGGTATCGACCTGGCCGGCTTCCCGACCGGCCAGACGGGAAGCATCGGCAGGATGATCCTGGAAAGCTACGTGAAGGGGGCGAAGGAAATCAGCTTCGGTTTCGGGCTGAACGCCCCGGTATATTTTCACTTGAGCCAGCCGATCCTTTCCTGCTCGGTTCCGGCAGAGATCCCTGCCCCTTCCGTAGAGGACCCGGCCTTCCTAGTCAACTTGAGCGGAGATCCGGAATTTGCCCCGCTGGAAACCCGCTGGGTGGAGACGAATACCGGGGATCCGTTTCTCTCGGATAATCTTTTAATGCTTTTGCCGAAAGCCGGATATCCTTTAAAAAGCGGGCAGACATATTTGACGGTTCTCACCAACCGGATCAGGGGGAAAAACGGGAAACCCCTGACCCGCTCGGTGAATTTTGATAATTTCTGGGCGGGTCAGAACAGTAATCTGTCCGGAATTTTTCACCTGATCGAACTAAAGAGCCGCTTAGCCGAGTTGGGCTTGCCGGATGATAAGGTGGCGGGGCTGACCGTCTTTACCGTCCAGGACGCAGTGCATCAGTATGAGCTTGCCCGGGCCGCGGTGGATCAGGTCCTGGACGGAAGCTACCTCGGCATCACCAACTGGCGCGAGGTGAAGAAGGTGGTTTATTACAATGGCGCCACCCCGAGCGGGCAGGATTCAACCATTCTCCGGGTCGAATATGCCGGCGGCGGGACCTCGGAAACTTACCTGGAATACACCCCTGATCATCCCGGCAAGACGGTGGAGATCAACTCCGCTTACCCTTACCGGGTTTTCGAGGGATGGATAAACACCGCGAGCCTGCAGGGCCCGGCGGACAAGCCCTTTTCCGCGACGGGGACCCTGCCCCTTTCCAATCTTGATCTCACCACCGGCAGGATTAACTACCAGAAGGTCGGAGGAGAATTGCAATTGGTTTCCCAGCCGGAGCCCGAGCCGATGCGGATCACGGCGCTCATCCCTTATGACAACCAGGGGAATTTGCTGGCCGACTGTCCGGTCCTGCTCTGGGACCACGGTACGGGCGGATCGGCCTACAACTGCGTGCAGAGGCTGAACGCCGAAGACGACGGACCGCGGGTGGCGAAAATCATCGCCTCACACGGGGTGGCGATCATCTCCCGGGACCAGCCCCTTTTCGGCCAGCGTTACGAGGTGGTCGACCAGGGCCTGAACCCCTGGATCACTTACTATAACTTTTTAAATATCGGCGCTTTACGGGATAATCTCCGCCAGTCCGGGATCGATGCCTACGTTCTCCTGAGACTTCTGCAAACCCGCCTTAATGGATTCTTGAAGCAGCAGGGCCTGACCCAGTCCGATCATACCTTTAAAACCGAGGCCCTGTATAAGTTCGGGCATTCCCTGGGCGGGTTCACCTCGCATTTCGGCCTGGCGCTCTCCACGGGGACCAACGATTATCAGAAGGCCCTGCTTTCCGGAGCGGGCGGGCTGATGGGGTTATTCTTTTCCGATTCAAAAATTCTGAGCGAGTTGATGAACGATCCGCAAATCGCGGCGATCCTGCCGGTCCTGGGGCTCGGGAATTACCAGGGCACGATTACCTTCCCGATTCTTTTCGGGGCGGCGGCGGGGATCCCCGCCGGGAGCCTGGCCGGGGTGAATCGCTTCCACCCGATCGTCGGCCTGTTCCAGACCCTGGTGGACACGGGCGACCCCATCAACTTTACCGGCGAGATTCACATCCCGGTCACGTACCTGATGGGGATCGGAGACTGGCAGGTGCCAAATTCCTCCACCCGGGCATTGGTGGAGGCGGTGGCCGACTCCAAACTGGTCGAGTGCCACCCGACCGGTAATTACGATCCCCATTACTGCACCTTCCGGGAGGAAGAA
>JAPLJI010000143.1 GCA_026388655.1 Pseudomonadota bacterium | reverse complement strand
GGCGGCCTTTTCTGCCGGCAAAACCGGCTGGGTAACCTCTCCGGGCAATCCTGCGAGCGGAGTAGTCACGCCTTGCGGGGATCCCGCCTCAGCGGGGGCCGGGGCCGGGGCTTCCTCGCTGATCTTTTCCGCTCCCGATCCAAGAGATAGATAATTACCCGGACCTTGGTATGAGATAGTGTTGCCGGAGGTCATGATCACTCGCTGGCCGTCGTCCGATATGAGATAATCGGCCTCGGTCCCGGGGGCCTTCCAGGTCAGCTGGCCCTGCAAATCGTAAACCCGGGGACCTTCCAGGGTATTAACCCGGACGTAATTACGGGCCACTTTGACCGAATTGAGATCACCCGGCAGAACCTTCGGCAGGTCGGCCTTCGCCCAAACCTGCTTGCCCGAAAGATCAAAAAGATAAAGATACCCTCGGCCCTGACCGTTTCCGGTCATCGCGACCCGGTCTATTTCCTGGTTGATCGAAACCCCCAGAGCCGCCTCGTCCCCGGCCGCGGGGTCAGCCGGGATGGCCAAGCCCCATTTCCTGTTGCCGGTTGAGTCAAACACGCTCAGGATGATCTTTCCCTGAACCACTTGCTGGTTCACGATCAGGGTCCCGTCTTTGGCCAGATCGCAAAAAGATCCAAGATCCATCTGCTTGGTCCGCAGGCCCTGGAGGTTGAATATGCCTTGATTGTTGAAGACCACCGTTTCGCCGGCCTGGGAGATAAGCATCCGCTTCCAGTCCGGCTTGATTTCCCAGGACCCCTTGTTCCAGATGATCTTGCCCCGGATATCCGTCAAGATCGCCCCGCCCTTCTGCCAGGAGGAGAAGAGGATATACTCGCTGTTTCCGGAAAATCGTCCGACCGCCGGCAAGTCCCGCAGGGACCAGAGGATTTTCTTTTCGCGGGAGTAAACGTAAACGTCCCGGGCAGCCTCGTTGGATCCCGCCGTCTGGATCATGATGTAATTGCCGTCCGGGGAAACGGTCGGGATGGCGGCCTTGTTGAACTTGGCCGAGTAGAATTGCTCGCCGGTATCATCAAGGAAAAAAACCACATCGCCCTGGGCAACCGCCAAAAGCTTAAAATTATCGGATACGCCGATTGCCTGCACCCCCTGCTCCATGGTCTTTTCCCACCCCGGCGCGTTCTCCTCGGCCTGAATGAATGCCGGGGTTAATACCACGATCACCGCCAGAATAAAATAAATTCTGATCCTTTTCATTTCTCCTCCCGATTTATCTGTTTGCTTCAGATTATCTTTTTTTTGGATTTCTTTCAATTCCAGGGGTCAAGCTTGCCCCCGGAAGCAAAACCGGAGTCCTCATCCTGACGGTTTTTTGCTCAGGAAAACCGGGAGTGGATTCTACGGCCCGCGCGGAACGGCCCTCCACACTTCATGTTCAGTGGCAGCAACCGCAGCCTTTCTTCTCCGGACCGGGGCCCACGTATTTCTGCGGTTCCTGATCGAAAGCCTTTTTGCACCCGGGGGCGCAGAAGCAGTAGGTCTTCCCCTGGAACTCGCTCTTCCATTTGGCGGTTTTTTCATCTACGGTCATTTTGCAGATCGGATCGATGGCCATTTTATCCCTCCTTTTCGTAACTAAAATGACTAATTTCTAATTTCTAATGTCTAGTCAAATCCCAAAATTATTAATGTCCAACCAGGAAATGGGAAATCTGGTAATCGATCATAAAATAAATAGTCATTAGAAATTCCCAAACTGGGCATTATTTAGGAATTAGTCATTAGACATTAGAAATTTAAAAATTCAAATCAAAACCTATTTTCTTATCGGTGGCATATATCCTTTCAACATCAACGAAAGACTGACCACCGTTACGGAGCTCAAAGCCATTGCCAATCCGGCCCATTCGGGTTTCAGCGTGATCCCCCATATAGGATACAAGATTCCCGCAGCCACCGGGACCAGCGCCGTATTGTAAGCAAAAGCCCAAAATAAATTCTGCTTTATTCTAGACATGACCTTTTTGCTTAGCTGGATCGCCGCCACCGCGTCAACCAGATCGTCTCGGATCAGAACGATGTCCCCGCTTTCAATGGCGACGTCCGTGCCGCTGCCAATGGCAATGCCGACATCCGCCTGGGCCAGGGCCGGGGCGTCATTGATTCCGTCACCGATGAATGCCACGATTTCGCCGCCGGCCTGGAGCTTCTTGACCTCGCCGGCCTTGGCCGCGGGCAGAACCTCAGCCGTCACTCTCTCGATTCCCACTTCCCGGGCCACTGCCCCGGCGGTGATCCGGTTATCCCCGGTGACCAGCATTGCGTTCAACCCCATCTCTTTAAATCCCCGAATCGCTTTTCGGCTGGATTCCTTCAGCAGATCGGTAATGGCGATGATTCCCCTCGGGCTGCCGGCAACACCGATTAAAACCACTGTTTTCCCTTCTGCTTCGAATTCGCCCGCCTGTTCCTCAAGTTCTTTCGATATTTCAACCTTACTGTCCCGAAACATACTCCGGTTGCCAACCAGCACTTCTTTCCCCCGCACCCTGGCCCTGACCCCCTTTCCACCCAGGGTATCGAGATCCTCCACCTCGAAAAGCTCCAGGCCTTCCGCCCGGGCTTTGTTGACAATCCCTTCCGCTAACGGGTGCAGGGAATTTTTCTCAACGCTGGCGGCCAGCCGGAGGATTTCTTTTTCACTCTCATTAAGGTTGCGCAGAATGCCCCGCTCTCCGAGAGGAACATTTCCCTCCCCAGATAAAAACCCATTCTGAGAAAAGAGTTCTTCATTCTCTCCCCAAGCTTTAATGTCAGTCACCTCCGGGTTCCCTTTGGTCAGCGTCCCGGTCTTGTCCAAAACCACGGTGGTTAATTTTCCTGAAACCTCCAGAGCCTCCCCGGTCTTAATCAAAACCCCGAGTTCCGCTCCCCGTCCCACTCCCACCGTCACGGCCGTGGGCGTGGCCAGGCCCAGGGCGCAGGGGCAGGCGATCACCAAAACCGAAATCAGGCAGGTCAGGGCGAAAAGCAGCGTGCTCCCGGCCAGGAAATACCACCCCAGAAAGGACAAAATCGCTATTCCCAATATGGTCGGGATGAAATAGGTCACGACCCGGTCGGCAATCCTTTCCAGCGGCGGACGCGAGCCTTGAGCTTCCTCCACCAGCTTGATGATCTGCGCGAGCGCGGTTTCCCTGCCGATCTTCGTGGCCCGGAATTGGATCACGCCGTTCTGGTTGAGCGTGCCCCCAATCACCTGGTCGCCATTTTTCTTCGGAACCGGGATTGGCTCCCCGGAGATCATGGATTCATCCACTAGGCTTTCTCCTGCCGTCACTTCTCCATCTGTCGGGATCCTTTCCCCGGGCCGGACCACCACGATATCCCCGACCTGGACCTCCTCGATCGGGACCTCGATCTCTAGCTTTTTCCCGACCAGGCGCGCGGTCTTGGGCTTCAACCCCATCAATTTCTTAATCGCTTCGGTGGTCTTACCCTTGGCCCGGTCCTCGAGATAGCGGCCCAGGGTGAGAAAAGTGGCAAGCAGAACGGCGGTATCGAAGAACATGAAGTCGGCCGAGAGCACAATCTCAAAGGTCCCGAGCACGCTGGCGCCGAAGGCCGTTCCGATCCCCAGGGAATACATCACATCCATGTTAAGTTTCCGGTTGCCCAAGGCCCGGAACGCCGCCCGGAAAATCGGGAAACTTAAATAGGCAAAGACCGGGGTGGAAACCAGGAGCATCAGCAATCCCAGGGCGAAGGGGAAATTTAATTTTGGGGCGGTGAATCCGAGGATCATCAGGGGAATCCCGGCGGCAAAGCCGATGACAATCCGGTTTTTTTTGCTTCTGAGATCCTTTTTTCTTTCTTCTTCCCGGTCAAGATTTCCCTTTACCACTTCATAACCGGCTTCCCTGACCGCGTTTTCAAGATCTGCCAGCGAGAGCTGACCCGGGTCATACTCCACGGTGGCGGTTTCGGTGGCCAGGTTGACCCGGGCGTTGATCACGCCGTTAAGACTCCGGAGGGCTTCCGCAATGGTCTGCACGCACATCGCGCAGGTCATTCCGGAGATCTTGAGCTCGGCTTTCTTATTTTGATCCTCTGCCATATCTCGCTATTAATGAACAGATTTTTTCCCCACCGGGTATTTGCATTGATTATTATTTTAACAAAAACGGGGTTCGGAATGACAAAATAGCGTGATCCCCGGCCCGCCACGAAAAATTGTTAATTTTTACGGGGAGGGCAGAAAAAGAAAGGCTAGTAAAAGACCTGTTCCCGGGTGAGCTTTTCGATTTCTTCACGGGACATCCCGAGAAGCTTCCCGTAAACATAGTCATTGTGCTCCCCGAGCAGGGGGGCGTGGCGTTTTATCTGGGCGTCTCCCGGGGAATCGGTTTTCCAGGGCGGGGCGAGGGCGATCCTCTCTTTCAATTCCGGGTGAGAAATCTTTAAAAACATCTGCCGGGCCTGGACATGCGGATCCTCGGGCAAATGTTCATTATCGAGCATCGGGGTTGCCGGCACCCCGGCCTTCTGCAGGATTTCCATCGCCTCGTAATCGGTCCGCCCGGAGGTCCAGCCCGCGATCAGGCGGTCGAGTTCGTCCTCGTTTTTCTTCCGCGACTCCCGGGAGAGAAAGCGCTCGTCCCGGATCCATTCCGGGTGGCCCAGGGCCCGGCAGAAATACTGCCACTCCTCCTCCGTTCCGACCGCGATGCTGATCCAGTTGTCGTAACCCTGGCACCGGTAGGCGTTGTGGGGGACAAAAATCTCGTCCCGGTTTCCCTCCCGGCGATACACATCCCGGTTCAGCGTATACGCGACCAGCGCGTCGCCAATCAGGCAGCTCATCGCCTCGCGGGAGGAAATATCCACATACTGACCCTTCCCGGTTCGTTTCTTGTGAATGAGGGCCGCCAGCGAGGCCAGGGCCATGGTGGTCCCAACGGAGGTGTCCACCCTCCCTCCCACCAGGGTAGGAGGACCGTCGGAGAAACCCATCAGATGGGCCAGGCCGCTGATGGAGCTGAAGGAAGGGGCGTAGCCGGAGTAATCCTTTTCCGGACCGGTGCTCCCGCAGGTGGAGGAGGAAACCAGGATAATGTCCGGTTTGATCTTCCGAAGCTCCTCGTAACCGAGCCCGAGCTTCTCCATCACCCCGGGGCGGAAGTTGTTGGTAACCAGGTCGGAGATCTTCACCAGGCGTTTGATCACCTCGATCCCGCGCGGGTCGGAGAGCTTGACCGTGATGCTTTTCTTGCAGAGGTTTAATTCATTGAAAGGACCGGTCTGGTTGACCCCGCCGTAGGTCGGGCCGGCGATCAGGGAGCGAACCCGGGAATGATCGAGCCGGGCCATGCTCTCCACCTTGAGCACCTCCGCCCCCATGAATGCGAGAAGCATGGTCCCGTAAGGCCCCGCCCAGGCCCAGGTGAAGTCGAGGACGCGGATGTCGGACAAATCAAAAACTTTCTGGTCCATTTGGTCCATTTGGTCTATTTAGTCTATCTCGTCTACCTGATTTCTTTGATTAGCCTTTTAGAAATCCCAAATCGTCATTCGTCAATCGTCAATCGCCATTTTTTCAAATAACCTTTCTCTCTTTTAGGCCGTCAATCTCCTCCCGGCTCAGGCCCAGCCGCTCCCGGTAAATAAACTGATTATGTTCTCCCAGTCGGGGCGCAGGTCGAGCGAATCGCCAGGGGGTTTCCGAAAAACGGTAAGACGGCTGAGGCATTTTCACCTTCCCGATCTCCGGGTGCCGAACCTCGACCAGGAAGTCCCGGGCCGCCGTCTGCCGGGAATTCACTACATCCTCCGGGTCGTAAACTGGAGTGATCGGCACGTCCAGGGCCTGCCCGCGGTGGTAAACCTCTTCCTTCTTATGCTTGATCATCCAGGCCTGGACCTTTTCGTTGATTTCATCGGCGTTCCAGGCGCGGGACATCTCGTCCTGGCAGATCTCGTCCCGCCCCCACTCCGGGTTATCCATGAGCTTCAAGAGCCCGCTCCATTGGTTTTCCTGGATGGCCACGAGGTTGATGTATCCGTCTGAGCATTCCATCAGCCCCCCAACTACTACCCCCCGGAGATCTCGCCGCATCAGCCCCTGTTCATTGGCGTAGCGCAAGATGTCCACCCGCCCGAGGGACATCAGGACCTCCTGCATGGAGATATCCAGGTGCGCCCCTCCTCCGGTCTTTTCCCGGGACAGGAGCACCCCCAGGGCGGCCACCGCCGCGGTCTGTCCGCAATCAAAATCATCCGCGAGTCTCGCGTCCTTGATCGGCTCCCGCTCCAGGGTCCCGGTCTGCATGAGGGAGCTCTCCCCGCTGGCCTGGCAAATGTTCAGGGCCCGGGCCCGGTAATCCCGGTAGGGGCCGGTCTGCCCGAAGGGCGTGATCGAAACCATGATCAGTCGGGGATTTATTTCCCTCAGTACGTTATGGGAAAGCCCCAGGGCGGAAAGCTCGCTCGGCGGGAAGGTCTCCACCAGGATGTAAGCTTTTTGAACCAGGTTTTTGAAGATCTTCTTGCCTTCGGATTTCTTGCAGTCGAGGGTGACCCCGTATTTGTTGGTATTGAGGTAAACGAATAGTCCGCTCTTTTCCGGGTGCGGTTTATTCCCCGCGAAAGGCCCGCGCCCGCGGGCCGGGTCTCCCTCGGGAGATTCGATCTTGATCACCTCCGCCCCGAAATCAGAGAGGAGCTTGGCGCAGTAGGCCCCGGAAAAACCCGGGCCGAATTCCAGAACGGGAACCCCGCTTAAAGGCGAATCCATGTTTACGACAACCTTTCCATTGGCCACCGATTTGGCAAACAACCCCTTCATGCACTAGCAAGCTAATGCACTCCATACAAGAAAAGTCATTAATGATTTAGCGGAAAGGAAAGAAAAAATCCAGTTTCCCCCTCACCTCTCCGAGCCGTAGGCTCCTACGAGCCGGAGACCCATCCCTCTCCACCCGAGCAAGACTTAAGGGCTAACCGGGGAGAGGGTAACAATGCAAGCTGAATAACTCTCCCCTCCCTTGACGGCCTCCGGCTCGGAGAGGAGGGGAAAAAGGGGAGGGTGAAAAAAAAGACGATCTACTCGTAAATCTTTTCGTCCGCCGCCTCGGCGTTGACGGCGTCCATCTCCGTGTCCCGAATCTTGGCGGATTCGGCCAGCACCTCCCGGTAATACTCGTGCTGGATGATCAGGTTCATGATCTCGCTCGTCCCCGTCCAGATCAGCGCCAGCCGGCTGTCGCGGAGGGCGCGCTCCACCGGATAAACATTGGTATACCCGATCCCGCCCAGGACCTGCATCACGTTATTTACCACCCGCCAGCCCATCTCGGTGGCATAGCGCTTGGACTCGGAAACCAGCCGGCGGGTATAACCCGTGCTTCCCTGCTCGTCCACCGCCCGGGCGGTGGCGTGAACCAGGGCCTGGGCCGCGTCCAGGTCCACGATGCCATCCGCCACCTTGAAACTCACCGCCTCGAAATCACGGATCTTCTGCCCGAAAGCTTTTCTCTTGTTACTGTAGCGGACGGCCAGCTCCAGCCCGGCCCGGGCGCCCCCGAGACACCCGGCGGCGCTGGTCATCCGCTCCGGGATCATCATCTGGTAGAAGACCAGTCCCCCGGCGTTTTCCATCCCGATGAGGTTCTCAGCCGGCACCTGGGCGTCTTTAAAAAGGATTCTCCCGGCCCCTCCTCCCCTGGTCCCGAGCAGACCATAAACATGCTTGACCTCCACCCCCATGTCCCGTTCCACGATGAAAACGCTCAGGGACTTGTGCGGCTTGGCTTCCAGGTCGGTCTTGGCGTAGACCAAAAAGATGTCGGCCCCCTCGGCGCCTACGACGAAGCGCTTCTGGCCGTTGAGGATGTAGTGGCCGCCCTCTTTCCTGGCCACCGTGGTGGCCCCGAAGAAATCCGACCCGCCCCGTGGCTCGGTCAGGGCCTCGGCGCAGAAGATTTTCCCTTCGAGCAAGGGCTTGAGATATTTGCGCTTCTGATCGTCATTCCCAAAGAAATGCAGGGCCTCGCCCACGATACTCACCAGCGAATAAAGACAGGCCAGGGAGGTTCCGAGCACTCCGATTTCCTCCAGGGCGATGATTTCGTCCTGCCATTGCAAACCCCGCCCCCCAAACTCGGGATCGAACCTCAAGCCCAGGAGCTTCCTCCGGGCGGCCTCCTGTACATACTCCCGGGGATAGGTCACCTTTTCCGCGTCCATGTCCATGAGGAGCTGCTTGGGAACCCACCGGACAAAATCCCTGACCTCGGTCCGGAGTTTTTTTTGATTTTCCGTAAGCAGATGTTCAAACATATGCCCTCCGCTTTGCAAAGATCGTTATTGACTAAAACCCGTTTCTAAATTATAAGGGTACTGATTTCCAATTTCGAGAACATTATGAACGGAAACATCTCCTGCCGGAACTGCCAGTTTTGGGTCGAGTTGGCCAACGGATTCGGGGAATGCCGCAAGAAACCGCCGACACCCTTTGTCAACCCTAAAACCAACGACGCCTTTACCCGCTCCCTTTTCCCCACTACCCGGGAAGACGACTGGTGCGCCGAAATTCGGCCGCGGAAGATAGAAAAAGCCCCGGATTCCTCCTCCTCGGACGTCCTCGAGATTTAAAAAGCGCCCGCGCCAGGAACTGTAGTTGCCCGATTTATCGGGCGAAAATACATTTTGATTAAAGAGCCTCATAAATGAGGCAACTACAACGTTAGGACGTCCTCGAAATATAGCCCAACGGTTCCAGGGTTCAAGGTTCGTAGGTTCATAGGTTTTAACCGTGAACGGTGAACCCGAAACGTGGAACCCTGGAGGTTCAGAAGTCCAACGGTTATAAGATTCGGCGGATTTTGAATCGTTAATCGAAAGCCTCTTCGTACATCGCGTCGATCATATCCTTGAATTTCTGCGCGATCACCCGGCGCTTGAGCTTTAAAGTCGGGGTGACTTCCCCGTCCTCCAGGGTAAACTGGCGGGGCAGGACCTGGAATTTCTTGATCGTGGAGAAGGAAGGCAGATCCTTGTTCTTCTCCTCAATCTCCTCCCGGATCAGTTCCTGGATCTTGGGCTCCTTCACCAGGTCCTCCATCGAATCGGACTGGAGACCCTCCGCCTGGGCGTAGGCCTTGACCTCGGGCTCGTTCAGGGTGAGAAGGACCACCAGGTATTTGCGCCGGTCTCCGAAAACCATGGCCTCGCTGATCCAGCGGGAGACTTTCAGCATGTTCTCGATATTCTGGGGAGCGATGTTCTTTCCGCCCGCGGTAATGAGAATGTCCTTCTTACGGTCGGTGATCCGGAGGAAACCATCGGCATCGATCTCGCCCACGTCCCCGGTCCGGAACCAGCCGTCCTCGGTGAAAACCTGACGGGAGAGCTCCGGATCCCGGTAATAACCCTTGAACACGTTGCCGCCCTTGACCAGGATTTCCCCGTCTTTATCCAGCTTGATCTGCACCCCGGGAAGCGGGGGGCCCACCGTGCCGAACTTCGCCCAGTCGGGCCGGTTCACGTTGGTGGGAGCCGAGGTTTCGGTTAAACCGTAACCTTCCAGGATTAGAATCCCCAGGGAATGAAAGAACTCGATGATTTCCTTGGAAATCGGGGCGGCCGCGGTGACAAAGAACCTGATCCTGCCCCCGAACCGCTGCCGGAGCTTTTCAAAAACCAGGCGGTCCGCCAGGGCAAGCTGCCAGCGGAGCGGGAGCGGCATCTTCTGATCCCGCAAAAGGTAGGGGCTGGCCTGGGCCCCTACTTCCCGGGCCCAGGCAAAGATCCGCCGGCGGATGGGATTGGATTCCTCGATGGATTTCATCACCGCGCCGTAAACCTTCTCATAGACCCGGGGCACCCCGAGCAGCATGGTCGGCCTGATCTCCTGCATATTCACCGCCAGGCGGTCAAACGACTCCGCCAGGGCGATTACCACCCCCTGGTAAAGAGAGGTGAAGGTTCCGCCCATCCGCTCGTAGACATGGCAGTAGGGAAGGAAGGAAAGCGTCCGGTCGCGTTCGTTCAGGGAGATGACCTTGTCCAGGGAATGAACAACGAAAAGAATGTTACCGTGGGTGATCATCGCCCCCTTCGGGGGCCCGGTTGTCCCGGACGTATAGACCAGGGAGGAAAGATCCCCGGGCTCGATGGACTCAATCCGGTCATCGAGCTCATTGGGATTTCTCAGGCGGTAGGCCCGGCCCAGTTCCTGGACCGCGGAGAAGCCCAGGACCTGGGGATCATCCTTCTGCTGATATTCATCGAATACGATGATTTTCTCCACCGTCGGGATGCTTTTCCACTGGGCCAGCACCTTGTCCAGCTGGCCCTGGTTGGAAACCACCACGAAGCGGGAGCCGGAATTGGAGATGATGTAAGCTACCTCATCCGCCAGGAGGCTCGGATAAACCGTAACGGTAACCGCCCCGGTGGCCAGAATCCCGAAATCGGCGTAAAGCCAGGCCTTCCGGTTCTCGGAAAGCAGGGATACGCAATCCCCCTTTTTGATTCCCAGGTCGAGAAGGCCCTGGGCGAAGGTTCCGGACTCCTCTCCCACCTCGGACCAGGGGATTTCCCTCCATCTTCCCTCTTCCTTGTTGATCAAGCAGGTCCGGTTTTCAAACCTTCTCACCCGGTTGAAAATCATTCCCGCCAGGTTGTCTTCCCTCATCAGTCCGGCCTCCTTTTTCAGGTGGGAAAATATAGACGATCTTAAATTTCCGGGTTCGATATGTCAAACCGGCTTTATGATAGTTAGATGTAGCCAAAATCACCTAATCAGGTATATAATGTTGCTACCTTTAGTAAAGGAAAGTTATAGATTTCAATCAATTATGCTGAATTACCTGGCCAAAAGGTTCCTTGCCCTTGTTCCCATACTTCTGGGTATTACCGTAATTTCCTTTCTAATCCTGCATCTGACCCCCGGCGAGCCTACCGATCTCCAGACCCAGTTGAACCCCCGGGCCACCTCCGAAGTCAGGGAAAGACTGAGGGCCTTTTATGGACTGGATCGCCCCCTCCACGTGCAATACCTGGATTGGCTGAAAAGATTCAGCCGGCTGGATTTCGGGGAATCTTTCTCTACCGACCATCGTCCGGTCATCGAAAAGATTGGGGAACGTCTTCCCATTACCATCGGGATCAGCGGCCTGGCCCTGCTTTTAACCCTCGCCCTGGCCATACCCGCCGGGCTGCTTTCGGCCTTGAAGCCCGGATCTATTTTCGACCGGGCCCTGACCTCATTCTCTTTCATCGGTTTTGCCGCCCCGAGTTTCTGGATCGCGCTTCTGGCCATTATCTTTTTCGGCTTAAAGCTCGGCTGGCTGCCTATTTCCGGGGTGCATTCAATTTTTTACACGCAGCTTTCGTCTTCCGAAAAAATTTTCGACCTGGCCCGCCACCTGATTCTTCCCATATTTGTGATTACTTTCGGCTCGGTAGCCTACTTCGCCCTGTTCCTGCGCGGTTCCTTCCTCGAGGTATATCACCAGGACTTCATCACCACCGCCCGGGCTAAGGGGGTTCCGGAACGAAACGTGGTTATTCACCATACCCTGAGAAACGCTCTCCTGCCCCTGATCACGAACCTGGGACTCTCGGTACCCTCGCTGATCGGAGGCAGTGTGATTTTAGAATCAATTTTTGCCATCCCGGGAATGGGACAGCTATTTTATACCAGCGTCATGGCCCGTGATTACCCCGTCATCATGGGCATCCTGGTTATCGGTGCCATTCTTACGCTTCTGGGCAACCTGCTGGCTGATTTGGGATATGCCCTGGCTGATCCCCGGATCCGAGCGAGGTAACTAATGGAAGACAAAAGGAAAAAACCAATCGGAGAACTCCTGCTGGAAGCAGGCCTGATCGACGAGCATCAGCTCAAGGCCGCCCTAGCTTACCAGCGCAAATGGGGAGGCCGTCTGGGCGCCAACCTCGTCACCCTGCGTTTCATCACCGAGGACAAGCTCCTCAGGTTCCTGAGTTCCTACTTCAAGATTCCCTTCGTCAATTTCGAAAAGATCTCGATCTCCCCGATGGTGATAAATTCCGTGTCCCTGGAAATGGTCAAGCAATACAACATTATCCCCCTGGCCATCCGTAACGAGGGCGGCAAACAGTTTATTTTCGTGGCCACCTCCGACCCCACCAACCTGGATGCCTTTGACGCCATCCAGTTCAAAACCGGGATGAAGGTCAAATCGGTTCTGGCCACCGACTCCGCGATCACCCACGCCATCGGGCAATATTACCAGGTCTCCGGTCCCGCCCCCGCGCCGCCGCCCCAGATCTCCAAGACCGAAGCCCTCCAGCTCGAAGAAGACATCACCAAGGCGGGGAAAATCGACTTTATCGAGCAGAGCTCCCTCGGGACCAAACCGGTCGCTCCGGAAGCCGAGGAAGAAATGATCATTTTCACCGGGGGGGAAGAACACCACCTCGCCATCGATTCCGAGGGCGGCGGAGATCCCCTGGCGGAGCTCAAAGCCGACCCGGCCCAACTGGGACAGCTGGCGCTCGCCCTTTCCGAACTTTTAATCGAGAAAAAACTGATCACCACCGAAGAACTAAAAAAGAAAATCAAGCCCAAACCCTGATCTACCAACCCGCTCGGCCGACATGGATCTCTTCTTTCAAACAAGGTTTCGCATAACGGTTGCGGTTGCGCCGCTCGTATCGTCAATCCCTCGACAAAGTCTGACTCGAGACAAGTGGTCATTAGTCAATTTCTTTGTTCATCCCGCAATCCGAATTCCGAAATCCGCAATTCCCTCGGCCCCTTCCCCTCCGGCCTGTAAGCCCTACCCTCCGGCCTGTAAGCCCTACGGGCTGGAAGCGGGGCTGGAAGCGGGGACGTAGTTCTACGGGACGGAGTCCTTGAACCCCCTCAATAAATGAGAAAACTGCTTCAAAATCCGCAGGCCCTGGCCGGGGGAATAATTATTCTTTTCCTCGCCCTGGTGGCGCTTCTGGCTCCCTACCTTTCGACCCATGACCCCGGCGAGCCGAATCTCTGGGCCATCCTCCTACCCCCTTCCTCCGGGCACCTGCTCGGAACCGACGACCTCGGCCGCGATGTTTTCAGCCGGATGGTATATGGCAGCCGGATTTCCCTTCTGGTTGGGTTGATCGCGGTCGGGATCGCCTCCGTCATCGGGATAATCCTGGGCTCGATCTCCGGCTTCTACGGGAAATATACCGATTCCATCATCATGCGCTTCGTGGACATTATGCTCTGCATCCCCACTTTTTTTCTGATCCTGGCGGTCATCGCCCTGATCGGGCCGAGCATTTTTAACATCATGGTGGTAATCGGGGTAACCAGCTGGATGGGGGTAACCCGGCTGGTCCGGGCGGAATTCCTTTCCCTGCGGGAGCGGGAATTCGTCCTGGCGGCCCGGGCCGCCGGGGCCAAGAACCACCGGCTGATCATCCGTCACATCCTGCCCCACGCCTTGAACCCCATCATGGTCGCCTTCACCCTGGGGCTCGGAGGCGCTATCTTTATTGAATCAGCCCTGAGCTTTCTCGGCATCGGGGTCCAGCCGCCCACGCCGAGCTGGGGGAATATCCTGACCGAAGGGAAAGACAATATTGACATCGCCTGGTGGCTTTCCGTTTTTCCTGGCCTAGCGATTCTCATTACCGTCCTGGGTTTTTATCTCCTGGCCGAAGGAATCCGGGAATTATCCAATCCGAGATTAAAGAAATAATGAAGATAGTAAGCCTGTTCTATTTACAATCATTAACGTCATTCCTGCGGAAGCAGGAATCCAGTTCTATTCTGGATCCCCGTTTCCACGGGGATGACCAATAAAGAAAAATGCCCGTACTTCTCGAAGTTGATAATCTCCAGACTCACTTCTTCACCCCGGAGGGGGTAATCAGGGCGGTGGACGGAATTTCCTTTGACCTCTCGGCCGGGGAAACCCTGGGGCTCGTGGGGGAATCCGGGTCGGGTAAAACCGTGACCGCCCTTTCCATTCTGCGGCTGGTCCCCCCGCCGGGCCGGATTGTCGAGGGAAAGATCGAATTCGCCGGACAGGACCTTTTAAAGCTTACCCCTTCCGAACTCCGCAAAATCCGGGGGAACCGGATCGCCATGGTCTTCCAGGAGCCGATGAGCGCCCTGAACCCCGTTCTGACCGTGGGCAGCCAGGTCCTGGAATCGGTTCGACTCCACCAGAAAGTCTCCCGCTGGGAAGGACGGGACAAAACCGTAGAGCTCTTCAAACTTGTCGGGATTCCCTCCCCGGAAATCCGGTTTAAAGCCTATCCTCACCAGCTCTCCGGGGGGATGCGCCAGCGGGTGATGCTGGCCATGGCCCTGGCCGGCAAACCCGATCTCCTTCTCGCCGACGAGCCCACCACCGCCCTCGATGTGACTATCCAGGCCCAGGTCCTCGATCTCCTCGATAAACTCAAGAAAAATCTGGGCATGTCGGTTCTTTTCATCACCCACGACCTGGGGATAATCGCCGAGCATGCCGACCGGGTCGCCATCTGTTACGCCGGCAAGATCGTGGAACTAGCCCCGGTCCGGGAGCTGTTCGCCCGGCCGGCTCACCCTTACAGCCAGGGTCTGATAAATTCAATCCCGAAAATGTTTTCCGGGGGCAAAGACCTGAAGCTTTCCGCCCTGCCCGGAACCGTGCCTGACCTGAAGAATCTCCCGCCCGGCTGCCGCTTCGAGCCCCGCTGCCCCCGCGCTCTGCCCCTCTGCCGGAAATATGACAGCGAACAGAAAACCATTCGGCCCGGGCATCTGGCCGCGTGCATCAATCCGCTGAATCAATAAAAATATGAGAGTTCAAAGGTTCAAGGTTCAAAGTTCAAGATTGAAACGGAGGAAAACCCCTGGAACCCTGGGACCCTGGGCCCCTGGAACCCTAAATAAGTAAATTCCATGGAACATTCCAGCAATAATCTCCTTGATGTTCTGAACCTGAAAAAATATTTTCCGGTTCAGACCACCTTTTTTTCCGGCAGCCGGGATCTGGTGCACGCGGTCGACGGCGTCAGTTTCGGGATCCAACCGGGGGAAACCCTCGGCCTGGTCGGGGAATCGGGTTGCGGTAAGTCCACCCTGGCCCGGCTTATCCTCCGGCTGATCGAGCCTGATTCCGGCGAAATCCGTTTTGCCAGGGAAGATTTCCTCGGAAAGCGCGGAGAGGAACTCCGCCGGCTCCGGCGAAAAATCCAGATCGTGTTCCAGGACCCCCAGTCCTCCCTGAACCCGAGAATGAAAGCCGGGGAGATCATCGGGGAACCCATCAAAATCCATTCCCTGGCCCCCTCCCGGGCGGCCCGGAAAGAAATGGTCCTGGATCTCTTCCGGCAGGTGGGGCTGCCCCCCGATTCCTATTCCCGCTACCCCCATGAATTCTCCGGGGGCCAGCGCCAGCGGATCGGCATCGCCCGGGCCCTCGCCCTTAATCCCGAATTGATCGTGGCGGACGAGCCGGTTTCTTCTCTCGACGTTTCCATCCAGGCCCAGATCCTGAACCTTTTCTCCGACCTCAAGACCCGTAAAAACCTGACCTACCTTTTCATTTCCCATGATCTCCGGGTCCTCTCCTGGATCTCCGACCGGATCGCGGTGATGTATCTCGGGGAAATAGTGGAAATCGCCTCCACCCCGGAACTGGTTAAGAAACCCCTCCACCCCTATACCCAGGCCCTTTTCGCCGCCGTCCCCATTCCCGATCCGTCCACCCGGCGGGAAAAAATCCTCGTGCCCGGGGAACCCCCGAGCCCGATTCGCCCCCCCTCCGGCTGCCGCTTCCACCCCCGCTGCCCTTATGCCTTTGCTCCCTGCAAGAGCACCCCTCCGCCGCTGAAGCCGGTGGAAAACAATCGCCTGGTCGCCTGTTATCTCTACTAATAGCAGAGAGCAAAGCGCAAAGCGCAAAGAGTTTTTATGTAGTTGCCCGATTTATCGGGCGGTATTTATTTCCCTTAATTTTCTAATTTTCGGTAGGCGTAGGCTTCAGCCTGCGAAGGTAGGGGTTCGATTTATCTTTAATCTTTAAACTCATTTTCTCTTTTTGCTCCGGTATTTTCCGCGTTCCTCCGCCACCGAATGAGACGGAAAAGATTCCGCTTCCAATTCTTTCAGTAAACGGGCCTTAACCCCGATCACGGTTAAACCCACCACCTCGCCTTTTTTTTCGTCGTAACGCAGAATTACTCCCTCTCCGATATCAACCCCTAAGGCCGGATGCGGCTCGCCCACCGAAACATACAGCACATCCGCTTCTTCATCATATTCCCAGTTCAAATTGGGCTTGCCTTCCAGTATCTTTATCGCTTCCATAACACGGCCCTCCTTTTCGATGGCCTTTGCGCGAAATATGCCGTAATTACAAATCCCTCGCTTTTATCTGTCTCCTTATAAGCCACCACCAGATATTTTTTCGTCAACGGCGTCTTTGGATAAAAGCGAATTGCGATCAATTCACCAAAATCCCCTTTTTGAATCATCCCTGGTTCGGTTATTGCCTCAATAATTTTTTGTTTTTGATTTTCGATCTCCGGATGCCGGCGGATTATATGATTCCATCTTTCCTGAGAAAGGCGTATTCCAAATCCATTTATAGATTTTACGATAATCATTTAAATTTGTTATCTAAATATCATTCTAGATTCGACCTGGAATTTCTTCAACTAAACGAACCAGAATGACCAGATAGATTTATCCTCCGAAGCCTTGGCGTAGGAGGACCAAACAGACCAGATGTCGGGCGGGGAAGAGTCTGGGAAGTTAATTTTTCAATTATGTCCCCCAAATTTTCCCAACTTCACCAACTTCACTCATAAATCTATTTGATCAGATATCTGAAAACCTTTTCTCGTTAAACTGAATGAAGTCCTTGTAGATCCCTTGGTTTCAATTAATTCATTACGTTCGAGTTCTTCGATCACACCTTCCCATAATGCTATTGTCCTAGGAATTTTATCAGTTATAAACTGTTTCTTATTTGAAAGTATAAGCAATCCTCCAGTTTGTGGAAAACGATAAATACTCCCTTGAGGATCTCTGCTGGCTTCTTTTAAAAGTATTTGTGCTTCTCTACTTAAAGTAGGTAAATCAGGAGTGGTACTGGTTATTATATGATCACTTTCTTCGAGCATTGAGCCTTTTGTGAAATATTCATCATTATTTAATTTTAATTGTATCTGCCTATATAATTTTGATTTAAAATCATTTATATTAACATATGTTTCAAAAAGACCCCGTTTCTTACATGATTCCATAAAATATTTTAAATTATCGTATTGTTCTTTATCAACACTATCGGGGTAGATTGGAATTTTTGAAAAATATAGCATTACCGGTTTCCCGGCTTTGATATGTTCTTCAATTTCCTCAACGGTACCACTGTCATATTCATCTGTTGGTGATCCTAATCTTGTCCAAAATATACCTATAAGAAGATCGCAATCCTTTAGGATCTGTTTATTTATAATCGATTGAGGTCTTTCTCCCATAGCCGGGGATGTATGACTTTCCCAACTAATTGGAAGAAGAACAATCTTCCTTGAATCCGCATTAACAACATTCCATTCGTGTATTATTTCTCGTGCTATAACGCGTTCAGAAGTTATATCAGAAGGTGATGCAATCATTACCTTAAAAACAGTGGCCTGATAACTCATTTGATTTCTCCTATTTAATTCGCATTTAAAAGATCACTATGATTTCCAGTCAAAATAATCAATTCCGAAACCTGAATAGTTTTGGTAAGGCCAAAGATAAACAGCGCGTGCTTCCGGGACGTTTATTTTTAAATTGCTTAACAAAATAGACTAGAAAGACCAGATCGGCGGAATTAACAAACCTACGTTCTCTTTGTTCCATATTATTATTTCCCATATTTATTCATATATTCTCATTAATTATCATTGAATATCCCCAATCCGGTTTGTCCGTCCCTTTTTCTAAATTCTTTTGACCAAATTGAATAGATGGCCAATATTTTGTTACAACAATTTCCGGCCAAATACTTTTGCTTAGCCTATTATTTTTTATTTCATAATCGAGTGATAATAAATTATTTATTTTTATTCCAATTATTTTATCTTCATAAATAAATAAAAATCCTTTAATGTTAAGCCAAACTACCATATGACTTCTTGGCAGATTAAGGCATATAGGTATTTTAAATAATTTTTCTTCTTTTTGTGTATATCTTTCATCTATTTTTTTAATCATAAATCCAAATCCATCTAAAAAACTTTTATTCTTTGATAATTTTGACAAAAAACCAAGTGTATTTAAATTCTCCATTTCCATTGCATCTCGTAATAACCACGTTCCCTTGGGCCATTTAATCCAACTTACCGTTTCGTCATAGTATCTAGCGAAAAAACCGCATTTATATAATACTTCGGAATAATCAACACTAAAAATACTTTCTTTGCCAATTTCATTTATTTTCGCGCTTGGTATGCATTTTAATAAAAATTCCTTCGTTTCTTTTAAATCATCTAATGCAGCTGCACTTTTTTGATCTACGCTACCCTCAATCCAATGTACATATTTTCCTTCATGTAAAACAGCTTTTGAGATAATAATACTTAATCCAGATTCGTGAACAAATCCAAAATGATCATTAGTTTTCCTAACTTCAAAAGTGCATTGAGCATTTCCATTGTTTCCGCTTACTTCAAGTTTGGTTTTTCTATAATCAAGATTACCGATTATAAACACTGGCCCAGGAACATATCTAAGCGCTCTTAACATTTCATTATGTATTGACAATTTTGCTAACCGTTCAGGCATAAAATCATCTAATCCAAAAATTGCTGATTGAAAGAATTCTTTGTTTTTCCCTTTATTCAAATCGAATTGATTAAAATAACTTTTTAAATGAATAAGGGTATATTCACCTCTAGGTGATCTTCTTACTTCGATTCTATTCTCTGAAATATTTTTAGACAGCATTTTATTTGCCAAATTAAGACGCATTATTTCAACATAACCTGGTTCTATTGCTTTTAATAATTCACTTCTAAATGATTTTTCATCAAGAAAAACTATTGGTCTTAATTTCAAACTATTTTTACTAGATTTTAAAAAAAGTGCTAATTTTTCTGAAATACGATCGCATATAAAAGAAAAATATAATATTTCTCTATCCCTTTGAATTGAATGTATTAGAAAAATGCACACGGGAAAATGACATTCAAGCAATCTCTCAGCTTCCTTTTTATCAATTCTTATTTCTCCATTTCTTTTCGTTGTACTACGTACAAATGCTCCTATCACTTGTCCAACAATTTTCGACGTTCCTTCTGAATTTTCTTTCCCTTGCACCTGGCATAAAAAATCGATCCCATAATCGTCAGACAGTTTTTGAGGTATTAGATTTGATCTATTTGCCCAATAATTAAAATAACTTTCACCTCTACTTCCAATTTTTTGACTTTTTGTACGTTTCATTTGAATAATTATTTATATGTTGAGCTTTACTCTTACCTTTTTGATATATGCTTCTTCACTACCAGAGTTTCTAAAGCCAACTTTTCCAGTTGATATTTGCAAAATACTATCTTTTTGAAATACTAATTCATTATTTATATATATCGAAACTGAATGCCCTCTTACATCTATCTTAAAATCAAACCAATCACTTAGAGGCGGATTTATAGGTGTTGGTGGATTGAATATTTCCCAACCAATAGAAATTTTAATTGGAATAATTTCAGGATCTTCCTTACCTGCTTGACTTTCTTCTTTTTGAATTGAAGGCATAGATACACGACGATGTGGTTTAATACTATCTTTATTAATTTGAAACATATAGTAATTATTAAGATCTTGAGCCCTAACAACCACACCTAAACATTTATTTATTATCTTTGCTTTGAAACTAAAGCTATAATTTTCCCATTGTGATCCTAATTTTGTAATCCCACCTTCATCAGATCCCGTAACTAATAAAATGCCCTTTTCAGGAATTCTCCATGGTCCAACAAAATCCCAGTTATGATTAATATTGCCTTCAAAATTGTCTTTTAATCCTAACAAAAACTTCCTTCTCAAAGCCGATATTAAAATTAAAAGCGTAAACGAAATAGCAGTAAGTGAAAAAAGCCAAATCGTTTTTATGTTTTCTTTAAGAAATTCAAATTGCCCCTTAATCCCCCATTTAACAAAAGATAAAACATATCCAATGCCAACCAATATTATTGAAATATATCCAATCCATTTTGTAATTTCTGAAATCGGTTGTTCAATTTTATTAAGAGCTCTTTTTAAATCCATTTATCCATCTCCTTTTGAATTTTCGACAATCTTAATTTCTTCTTCCGTCAAACCATAAAGTTCATAAACGAGTTGATCAATCTGTTTTTCTGTGGCGTCAATTTGCCTTTGAAGAACTGTCTTTTCGTTAGGTATTTTCATTTTTATAATTTTCTTTCGCATATCAATCATTTTATTGACATTATCTACAATCAAATCATGCCTTTTCTTTGCATTTAGGTTAGAAAAATCAATAGATGGAATGGGGATTTTCTTCCAATCATCGGGAAACATATCTATTCCATTTTGAATTAGCCATTTTATATAATATCCAATCAACTTTGAATTTAATAATCCGAGAAGATAATATAATCCAAAAGGCTCAGATATTATTTCAAGTTCACTCCTTTGTTTTGGTAAGTTAGAGAAATATTTTTGGATGTTTTTATTGTCAACACCCTTTAACTGATAATATAGCAGGCATACAATTATCGTGTTATCAACGATGCAGTGATCCAGATCTAAAGCTGCAACTTTTGTTTGTCTGCCAAGAAGAATTTTCTCGGGATCGTACATTTCAGAGAAAGTTGGCCTTACCAAACGTTCTGGGCATCTCGCGGTACCCCATTCAACCCAAGAATGTTCTTTAATAATATATCTCTCAAGATTTTTACCTTCAGTAAACCTACGGTTGTTTTTCGTGGATTTTGCCTCTGAAAGCAAATCCGCTTTCTTAAAAGTAAATTTCTTGTCAGCCTTATCACTATTTAGGCGGAGACCATAAGACGTGAAGCAAATGTCGCCAAGAAGAATGGTTTTGTTTCTGTTTATATTTATATTCAATGCATTTTGAACAAACAATTCGGCGTTATTATCCACATATTCTTCTTTAATAATTTTCTCATAATTTTTGTCGTGAAATACCCTTTTACTTTTTTTGGAGCTTTTCTCTTTACAAACAAATATAATAGTATTTTTGATTCCAACAATTTTCTTCTGGCTTTTAAAGATTTTTGAATCAGGGAAAAAATCGATTTGATATATCTGATAATTTGCTATAAGCCATTCTCTTAATAACGAAGCATAATCAGAATTTTCTATTGTGTCGGGAATGATCATACCAAACAATCCTTTTTCATTTAAAATATTTATCCCTTTTTCAACAAATGGGATATACAAGTCCCACATCTTGAACAAGGCCTGAAATTTACCGCAATTGTTTAAATAATCACGATAATATTCTTTGTCCTCATCATAGTCTCTAGCTTTTACATATGGGGGATTCCCTATAACGATATTAAAACCTCCGGATTTGAAAACTTCAGGGAATCCGGAATTCCAATCGAAAGCATTTATCTTGTAGCGTTCTTCATCACCAAATAAACCCATCTGCTGGCCCTTATAAAAATCCAAGTCTACAAGGGAGTTGCCGCATTTGATATTGCTCGCAAGGTCGGGCAGGGCGCGTTCATGGAATAACTTTCGCTGGCGTTCGAGTGAATCCTGGTTTTCGCCTTCCAAAACTTTAAGAAGCAGGCTGAGCTTGGTTACCTCCACCGCCTGGCTGTCAATGTCCACGCCATAGATATTATTCACCAGGATTCGTTTCTTCTCAGCGGTGGTCAGATACCATTGGCCGCCGTGGCCTTGATAAATTTCCTTCCTGTGCTTTTCCGGCCCGTCTTCGAGATACCAATCCCGGTGGTGATTAAGCAGGTAGGTATATGCACCGATCAGAAAAGATCCTGACCCGCAGGCCGGGTCTAAAATCCGAAGCGAGGAAATCTGCCGAGGGGTTTTACCTTCGCAAAGTTTGCCAACAGTGTTTTTGACGATGTAATCCACGATGTAAGTCGGCGTGTAATAGACCCCGCCGGCTTTCCGAACCTCGGGTTTTTCTTCAACCTTGGCCTGGTGCCCGGCGGTCAGGCGGATTACCTTGCCAAGAAATTGTTCATAGATGTTTCCAAGAATTTCAGAGCCTAAAACCGAGAATTCATAGGGGCTTTCGGGGTAATAAAGGCCCTGGATTATTTCCTGCAGAACCTTGTCGTCAATCTTAAGCTTGGGGGTAAGCTCATCAGGACCCTCGGCCCGGCCGCTCTCAAGACGGAACTGGAAGAGGCCGGAATTATATTTTTGATCGGCCACATAATAAATATCCTTAAGCCGCCCATAAGTGTTTTGGCCGTTGAGAAGGGCTTGGAGCTGGCCGTATGGTTCGACCCCCCGGTCCTCGCACATTCGGAGGAAAATGATCCGGTCAATATTTTTTTGGACGGAATAGTTCAGGTCTCGGGTGGATAATTTTGGGTTCCTGATCGCTATGTTCTTGGCCAGCAGTTCCCGCCATTTCTCGATCTCGGCCAGGAACTCCTTATCAACCTCCGAGGTACCCCGCTTGCCCTTTTTGGCTTCGACGAAACGGTCGAAGGATCCCTTGAGAACCTCATCCTTGGCGAAGATTGAGGCTATCTCGCCCCAGCGTTCCGCGTATTCCTTGTAAGTCAGGTAAAGGATGCGGGCCATGCTGGCCTTGTCGCTCGGCCTCGGTCTCACCCGGCAGTCATAAACCGTGAATTCCTCGAAATCGGTCAGGATTGAGATCGGCAGGTCGGCGCTCCAGGCGTAGCGGCGGAGCTGGTAGGCAGGCGCGGGATCCGACTCTATATTGACGGCGGGTTTCTTCGCCTCCAGGAAAAACTTGCGGGCGCCCCCGATCCGGAAACAGTAATCCGGGGCCTTGGTGGCCGAACCCACCTTGATCGCGTCTTCGCGGAGGACATCTTTATATGCCTCGGCGTGGCCGTTTTTATTGTAGA
>JAPLJI010000168.1 GCA_026388655.1 Pseudomonadota bacterium | reverse complement strand
ATCTCCTTCCCGGTGGGCGGACGCAAACTCCTCGAACCGGAAAACGGGGTGGGTAGCGAAATAATCAGTTGGTTTCATGGTTATTGCCGTTTATCTCCACAATGTGAGTACATAATATCTATTACGGAGATAAATAGCAATTAGTTAAATGAACGAATTGCTATTTATCTACTATAAAGTATTACAAAACTACTGTATCGGAAACGATTAGCAAGTATATAATTGATACTTCGACGGCGTCCAAACCCTGCCCTTGAGGGCGGGTAAAGAGGCGCCATTCAGTATCAACCCTGAGCATACCCCGGGCTTTAGACCGGGGAAGTCGAAAGGTTGAGTGAACTGACCGACTTTTTGTGCAAATTTGGAATTCAATTCCAAATTTGCACAATTAAGCTCTCCGCGGCAAGATAGCAGACTATCCAAGTCAAAAAGACTCTTATGTTGTTTGTTGTCATTCCTGTCCCGCATCATAGTGCGGGATAAACTCCTGCAGGAATCCGTTCCCCTCGCTTGTCATTCCCGCGGAAGCGGTCCGTTATTCGTCCTGGTCTGTTCCAGGGCAGGCCGCATCAAGTGCGGAATGACGGAATAAGGTAATCCCGTGGCCAGACCACGGGGAATTACAAGTTCAAATCGGCCAGCAACCCGGCTTGCGCGGCACCAACAGTTTTAATCCATGCCCGAAAGCACTTTCTTCTTTTCCCGTCAAGATCGGCCTCGGTGTTAACCCCGGGATTTGATTGACTTGTCCTCCCGGCAAACCTAAGATGCACCCAGATACACGCCTAATCCCAACGGTGGGAGCGGGGGACCCAGAGACATGGGGCGCATCGCCAAGCGGCGTAGGGCAACTCTTTCGGCCCGAGCCCGTCAGCTAACCTCGCAGGCGTCGAAGGAGAGAACCTTCCGGAACCAGCCGGGGGCCGACTCTCCGAACAGGCAACGAACCCGGAGGTTCTAAATGAGCAATCCACAGGATGTCGGTGGTAATGACCCCGATTTACCTTTCCCGGAAAAACCTTCGCTATTTAAACGATTAAGAAAAGCGGTCATCGGTCCGCCCCGCGATCTCTCCGATCGGGGGATCTTTCAGCGGCTTTCGGTTATTGCCTTTCTCGCCTGGGTCGGGCTCGGGGCCGACGGCCTTTCCTCCTCCTCGTATGGACCGGAGGAGGCCTTCCGCACACTCGGAGCACACGTCTATCTTGCCCTGCCGATCGCCGCCTTGATGACCGCCACGGTCTTCCTCATCTCCGCCTGCTACAGCCGGATCATTGCCAAGTTCCCCTACGGGGGCGGCGGGTACGTCGTCGCCACCGCTCTCCTGGGAGAGCGCACCGGGATGGTCTCCGGCTCAGCCCTGTTGGTTGATTATATCCTCACGATCACCGTCTCGATCGCGGCCGCCGGCGATGCCCTGTTCAGCATCCTGCCGTCAGGTTGGCATGAGCTCAAGCTCCCGGTCGAGGTTTTCCTGATCCTCGCTCTCACCACGATTAACATCCGGGGGGTGAAGGAATCCATTCTCATGCTCCTCCCGGTGTTCCTGCTCTTCCTGGCCACCCACGTGATCCTGATCGGCTTCGGGCTCTGCTCGCACGCCTCGGAACTTGCCCGCACCTCGGAAGAAATCCAGGTCGGATTTCGAAACGGTCTGGCCACCCTGGGCGTCGGTGGGATGCTCCTGCTCTTCATGCATGCCTACTCGCTGGGGGGTGGGACCTACACTGGAATTGAGGCTGTCTCCAACGGCCTGCCCATCATGCGCGAGCCCCGGGTTAAAACCGCCCAACGGACGATGATTTACATGGCGGTTTCACTCGCCCTTACCGCCGGAGGATTGATTATCTGCTACCTGCTCTGGAAGGTTCAGATGGTCCCGGGAAAAACCCTGAATGCCGTTCTCTCGGAACAGATCGCGGAAAGACTCCCGCTTGGTCATCTCTTTGTCATCCTCACCCTTTTCTCCGAAGGCGCGCTCCTGGTCGTCGCGGCCCAGGCCGGTTTTCTGGACGGACCCCGGGTCCTCGCCAACATGGCAATCGATAACTGGCTACCTCGCCGGCTGGCCTCCCTCTCGGAAAGGCTGACCACGCAGAACGGCATCCTGATCATGGGCGGCTCCGCCCTGGCCGCCCTCCTTTATGCCCGGGGGGACGTCCGCCACTTGGTCGTGATGTACAGCATCAACGTCTTCCTCACCTTTTCACTCTCGATGCTCGGGATGGCGCGCTCACTTATCTCCCGGCGGGGGTCGGGAGAATCCTGGAAGAAGGAATTCGCGCTCTTCGCGGGCGGGTTCCTTTTCTGCTTCATGATTCTCGTTGTCACCATATTCGAGAAGTTCGGCGAAGGCGGGTGGGTTACCCTCCTGATCACGGGCACGATCGTCTCCCTCTGTTTTTTGGTCCGGCACCACTACCGCACCACCAATGCCAAGCTCTCCCAGCTCTATGCCATTTTGTCCGAAATCCCCAGGGTCACGGACAAGGCCTCCGCCCCGCTGGATCCGAACCAGCCTACCGCCGCCATCCTGGTAGGGGGATACACCGGACTCGGTATTCATACGACGCTGGCCGCGTTCCGGGAATTCCCCGGCAAATTCAAAAATGTAGTCTTTATTTCAGTAGGGGCGGTTGACTCCGGGGCCTTCAAGGGCGAAGACGCGGTCGACAAACTTAGAGACCGAATCCAAAAGGAACTGGAAAAGTATGTAGACCTGATGTCAGGCCAGGGGGTCCCCGCCACTTACAAGCTGGCGGTCGGAACGGATGTCGTCTCGGAACTGGAAAGGCTCTGCTTCGAGGTGGCCCGGGGATTTCCCCAGGCAACTTTCTTTGCCGGGCAACTCGTCTTTCAGCGCGAACGCTGGTACCAGCCCATCCTCCACAACGAAACCGCTTTTATCCTCCAGAAGCGGCTGCACCTGGCGGGCCGGACCATGGTAATCATCCCCGCCCGGGCGGGTTAGGGTAACCGCTCTCCAAGTGCCGGGTCAGATCGAGATCGATTTCCTCCTCTTCATCGGTTACCCGGATCTTCATGATCCCGTCCAGGAACTTGAGCAGGACGAAGGTGACACCCCCGGCCAGGATCCACAAGGCGGCCACCCCGGTCAACCGGGCAAGCACCTGCTCCGGATTCCCCAAGAAAAACCCGTCCTCCCCGGCCCGGTTCGGGGCCTTGCCGGCGAAAAGACCCGTAGCAATCGCACCCCAGGTCCCCCCGACCAACTTTACCGATTTCATTTACCTCCGGCGGAAAAAAGGGTAAAATAATTCCGTGAATCACCGAAAGATCACCGCCTGCCTGTCCCGGCGGGGCGAAGAAGAACAGGGTTTCAACCGCGAATTCTGGCAAGCTGCCGGCCCCGAATCCATCTTCGCCGCCGCCTGGGAAATGGTGCAGGAAATCCATCTTTTTCGGGGTCAAGATGCCCGCCAATCTAGACTTCAAAGATCTGTTCAAAAGCTTAAACGCCGAAAGCGTTGAATACCTGGTCGTCGGCGCCCACGCGGTGATGTTTTACGCCGAGCCGCGCTTCACCAAAGACCTGGATATTTGGGTAAACCCCAGTCCCGAAAACGCCGTCCGCGTTTGGCGCGCCTTGTCCCGGTTTGGCGCCCCTCTTCAAGGAGTGAAAACGCGAGATTTCATCAACCCGAAACTCATTTATCAGATCGGGATCGCCCCCAATCGCATTGATATCATCATGGATATCGGTCCGGTCGAATTCACCGACGCCTGGCAGAACCGGGTGAAAAGCACCTACGGCGGCGTCCCCATCGCCATCATCGGAAAGCGTCAACTCATCAAAGCCAAGCGAGCCATCGGCCGACCTCAAGACCTACTCGACACGC
>JAPLJI010000047.1 GCA_026388655.1 Pseudomonadota bacterium | reverse complement strand
GGGAACTGATTTCCCTCGGATCAAACCTAAAAAATAAAAACCACTGAATAAATCCCGGTGGCGTTTTTTTTAAATCGATAGCCAGGGTTCCCGGGGACGACCCGAGGGTTGCTACCGTTGCTTCCTTCCGGACCTGGCGGGTTTCGCAGTCTCAAAGAAGCCCCGGCCCCGGCTATCGAACTTCGTTTAAAAAAAGGTTGTTAGGTTGTTCGGTTGTTAGGTAGCTAGAAGAAAAAATTTAATCGCCGTTTTTTCTAACTACCCAGCTACCGTCTTTTCCTAACCACCTTCTTTTTCTAGCTACCAAGCCACCTAAGTTATGGCGGAGAGAGTGGGATTCGAACCCACGGTCCCTGACGGGACACACGCTCTCCAGGCGTGCTCCTTCGACCGCTCGGACATCTCTCCGTACAAAGAAAAGGTCGTTTGGTTGTTGGGTGGTTAGATAAATCTTGCGGGACACCCGATTTCGAGTCGGGCCCGTTACGGCCACTTCGGTACCTCTCCAAATAATGGCGCGCCCAAGAGGATTTGAACCTCCGACCTACGGATCCGCAGTCCGTCGCTCTATCCAGGCTGAGCTATGGGCGCTAAAAAAAGAAAAACCGCCTTCTGATTTTTTAATCTTTTTAGAGGGAGAAATCAATAAGCTAAGATAAGTTTACGGGAGGATAAAAGGCTGAATTTGTCGGTTGCGGTTGGGCCGCCTCCGCCTTTGGCGGAATCCCGCCAGGGGCGGTGATAGTCTTGCCTATCGGTAATGTTATTCGGTTCTTAACCGTAACCGTAAGACCCAACCGATACGAGCCGCGCAACCCATAAACTGACAATGTTTATCCTAGGGTTTTTTTTATGGCGACCAGACAGCGCTCGCAGAGCGTGGGGTGGGCGGAATCCTGCCCGACCTTTTCGCTCACGCTCCAGCACCGCTCGCACTTCTGGCCGGGGGCTTTTTGCACCCGGACCCGGAGCCCCTTCAAGTCGGGGCTCTCAAAGCCTTCTCCCGATCCCACTTCCCCGATCTCCGCGGCCGAGGTGATGAAGAGGTAGCGGAGCTCGGGCTGGTATTTTGAAAGCAGGTCTTTAAGCTCGGCCGGGGGCTGAAGGATCACCCGGGCCTCGAGGGAATTCCCCAGCCTTTTCTCCTTCCGTTCCTTTTCCAGGGCCTTCAAAACCTCACCGCGGACGGCGATGAGTTTTTCCCAGGTTTCGGCCAGCCCCGGGTTCTCCCATTCCGGCCGGGGTTCCGGGAAGAGGGCCAGGTGGACGGAGGGCTCGCGCCCGGGGAGGCTCGGGAGGGCCAGCCAGGCCTCCTCAGCGGTGAAGGAGAGGATGGGCGCGGCCAGGCGGAGCAGGTTTTCCAGGACCAGGTAAAGGACCGTCTGGGCGGAGCGGCGGTCGGCGGAGTCGGCCGGAAAGGTGTAGAGGCGGTCCTTGAGAATATCGAGATAAAAGGCGGAAAGATCCACCACGCAGAAATTGTGCAGGGCGTGGAAGACCGGGTAGTAATTGAATTCCCGGTAGGACTGGACCGCGCGCTTTTCCACCTCGGAGAGGCGGTGGAGGAGGTAGCGATCGATCTCCGGAAGCTCCGTGAAGGGTCGGGAGTCTTTTTCCGGGTGGAAATCGTAAAGATTGCTTAAAAGGAAGCGGAAGGTGTTCCGGATCTTCCGGTAAGCCTCGGCCAGGCGCTCCAGGATCTCCGGGGAGATCCGGATGTCGTCGCGGTAATCCTCGGAAGCCACCCAGAGGCGTACGATCTCGGCGCCGTATTTATCGATAACCTCGGAAGGATAGATGACATTGCCCAGGTGCTTGGACATCTTTTTGCCTTCGCCGTCCACGGTGAAGCCGTGGGTCAGAACGCCGGCGTAGGGGGCGCGGTCGCGGGTGCCGACCGAGAGGAGGAGACTCGAGTGGAACCAGCCCCGGTGCTGGTCGCTCCCTTCCAGGTAGAGTTCCACCGGGTAGGCGAGCTCAGGGCGCCTCTCGCAGACGGCGGCGAAGCTCGATCCCGAATCGAACCAGACATCCAGGATGTCTTTTTCTTTCTCGAATTTATCCCCGCCGCATTTCGCGCATTTGGTTCCCGGGGGTAAAAGCTCCGAAGCGGAAAGCTCGAACCAGGCGTCCGCTCCTCTGGCCTCGTAGATGCCGGCCACGTGCTCGATCAGCGCCGGCTCCAGGCGCACCTCCCCGCAGGAGAGACAGTAAAAAGCGGGGATGGGGACACCCCAGATTCGCTGGCGCGAGATGCACCAATCCGGACGATTTTGAATCATTCCGGAAATTCGGTCCTCACCCCAGGCGGGGATCCAGCGGGTTTTCTTGATCTCCGCGAGGGCTTTTTTCCGGAGGTCCCCCTTCTCCATCCCGATAAACCACTGGGGGGTGGCCCGGAAGACGATCGGCTTGCCGCAACGCCAGCAGTGGGGGTAGGAATGGGAAATGGACCGGCTTTTCAGGAGGGCGCCGGACTTTTGCAGCTCGGCCGCCACCTGGGCGTCGGCTTTAAAGACCATCTCCCCGACCAGGTATCCCGCCTCACTGGTAAACCGGCCCTTGTCATCCACCGGGGAGAAGGTTTCCAGTCCGTATTTCAGACCCATCTCGTAGTCCTCCTGCCCGTGCCCGGGGGCGGTGTGGACACAGCCGGTCCCCGCCTCGAGGGTGACATGCTCGCCCAGGATAATCAGGGAGTCGCGGTTTAAAAAGGGATGCCGGCAGGTCTTTTTTTCCAGGTCGCGGGGGGAAACCGGCCCCAGCACCTGGTAGCCTTCAATGTCCATCTCGGCCATGCCCTGGAGGACCAATCCCTCGGCCATGACCAGGACCTCGCCGTTCGGGATCTGGACCGCCACGTAATCGAGATCCGGGTGGAGGCAGACCGCCAGGTTGGCGACCAGCGTCCAGGGGGTGGTGGTCCAGATGGCCAGACTGACCTTTTTGCCCCTGGTTTCCGGGGGCAGGCCGGGGGTGTCGTCGGCGATCGCAAACTTGACGAAAATCGAGGGGGAGGTGAGATCGGCGTATTCCACTTCGGCTTCGGCCAGGGCGGTCTGGCAGGAAGCGCACCAGAAAACCGGTTTCAGGCCCCGGTAAACGAAGCCCCGCTCCACGAGCTTCCTGAACTCCCGGGTGATGGTGGCCTCGTAATCGTAATCCATCGTGATGTAGGGTTTTTCCCAGACCCCCAAACAGCCCAGCCGCCGGAATTCCTCGCGCTGGATATTGAGATATTTTTGGGCGTGTTCCCGGCAGCGACGTCGGTATTCGAGCTTGCTGATTTTCTCTTTATCGGTCCCGAGCTCTTGCTCTACCTGGAGATCGATCGGCAGGCCGTGGCAGTCCCAGCCGGGGATGTAAGGGGAGTAATGTCCGAGCATGAAATGGGATTTAACCACCAGGTCCTTTAAAATCTTGTTGAAGGCAGTCCCGATATGGATGTGGCCGTTGGCGTAGGGGGGGCCGTCATGGAGGATGAAGCGCGGGCGGCCCTTGGATTTTTCCAGGATCCGCGCGTAGAGCTTCTCCCGGTCCCAGCGGGCGAGGGTTTCCGGTTCCCGCTTGGGCAGGTCCGCCTTCATCGGAAAGTCGGTCTTGGGCAGGTTTAGCGTGGCTCGGTATCGGTCTTCTTTCTGCTTAGCCATAGGTTGAGATTTTTATTTCCCCCGGGGAGATTGTCAAGGAGTGACGTCGGGTTCAAGGAGTCGAGGGTACACGTTGGTAGGCGCGGGCTTTAGCCCGCGAAAAAGAAATTTTTGTAGTTGCTCGATTTATTTATCCCGACAACGGAGGGATCGAGCGTTTTTAATGAAAAATACCATGGAATAAGGTAGCATATAACGGTAATAAATCGAACCTTTTTTATCATGAAAACAATTCTTAAACTCGACCATCACGACGAGGAGAAGGAGCTCGAATTCGAGCTCGATTACCAGGCTTCCCTCACCACCGCTGAGAGATTCCAGATGATGTTCGAGCGGTCCAACCTGGTCAAGGAGATGCTTATCCGCCATGGACATCGAAAACCTGTTGAAATTATTAAAAGAACGAAATGAAGGATTTCGCGGCCCGCCCCAAGGACCGGGAAGATCTTGAGATTCTTGAGAAATTGAAAAAGCGAAACAGGAGGAAACAAGACTTTATTCTTGTTGTCATTTTAAGCGATCGCGAAGCCGTCTCTTTTTTGTAAATCGAAAATATTTTTAAAACAGGGAAGAAACGATGCCGAACGAAAGTACAAACCCTGTAGCAATTGTAACGGGCGCCGCTTACGGGATTGGGAAAGCCGTGGCGATTGAATTCGCCAAGGCAGGCTACAAATTATTCCTGGTGGATCTGGATGAGAAGAACCTGAAAAAGCTTGTAACATCCGAGCTTAAAGATTACCCGGTGGCGTATCACTCTGGGGACGTGAGCAAATCGAGCGATGTGCAGCCTCCCACCCCCGCACTTGACGGAGCCAGCGGGGGGAGGGAAGAATTATTAACCCGAAAAATGCTGTTGATATTCCCAAACAATCATGTAGTTGCCCGATTCATCGGGCTGAGAAAATATCTCCCCTTGGGAGCCCTTCGGCTTTATTCAGGACAAGCCTCATAAATGAGGCAACTACAAAATGACCGAAAAAAACAATCGTTGGACACCTTCTAACTAAACTTCGGACTTAGGACTGACGGCTTGGGACCAAATATAGACATATCTGGTAGGTTAGACTTGAATTTGAAGCCGGGATTGGTAGAATTGCCCTCATGAAGATTTCAAAGATAAATCACATCGGGGTCGCCACCAAGAACGTTGACGAGACGGTCAAGCTCTACCGGGATGTGCTGAAACTCAAGGTGGAGGCGGTGGATGTCGTCCAGGAGCTCGGGCTCAAGATCGGCTTTGTCCGGGTGGGCGAGGTCGGGATCGAACTGCTCGAGCCCCTGTCGCCGGATTCCGCGGTGGGAAAATTCCTGGCGGAACGGGGCGAGGGTGTTCACCACATCTGCTATGAGGTGGAGAACATCGAGCAGGCGATTGCGGACGCCAAGGCGGGGGGAGCCAGGATGATCGACGAGAAACCCCGCAAGGGCTACCACGGCAACCTGGTTGCCTTCATCCATCCCAAGTCCTGCTCCGGGGTTTTGACCGAGCTCTGTCAGCCGGTGCACCCCTAAGCCCGGCCGGACCGGGGCCTTAGGCTTTTTTGATCCTTCGACTTCGCTCCGGATCAACCCTGAGCATACCCCGGGCTTTAGACCGGGAGAAGGTCGAAGGGTTGAATTGGTTGGAAGGGAAAACGGATACCCTTCGTTTGCCTTTTGGCGACCAGGGTTTCTCGAAATCCGGGCAGGGAAGTCCGGAAGATTTGGGGGAGGAGGGGGATAATCCGTCCGACACTTCTATGAAAAAAACTAAAAAGGCATTTTTAATTATCGCGCTTTTATTTCTTTCGCTTCCCACCCGGCCAGCGAAGGCCCAGATGATTTTCCTGGAAATGAACGGGTACTACCGCCTTCGCTCCGACTACCTTTACCTCCTGTATCCCAAGGTCACCGGGCAGAAGCCGCCGGAAAATATCGGTTACATGGTCCAGCGTCTCCGGCTCGAGCCCGCGGTCGTGGTGGAAGAAAGGGTCCGGGTTAAAAGCCAGATCGATCTCCTGGATGACATGGCCTGGGGGAACAATTACCGCGCCGGCTATCTGGAGGAAAGCCCGGTGGCCGGTGACACGGTGACCGGGATCTCCGGGGAAGAACAGGATGCCCTGCGGGTCAAGCGGGTCTGGGCCGAGATCGAGAGCCCCTTCGGTCTCTTCCGCCTCGGGAGGCAGCCCGTTAATTTCGGCCTGCAGGCTTTTCTGGACTCGGGGGACGGGCAGACCTTCAGCTTCGGCGACTCCCATTACGGGGAGACCCGCGACCGGCTGGCCTATTTTTCCCCCCCGCTTTTCTTCCTAGGGAAGGGGGAGGTGATGGTGGCTTACGACAAGCTCATCGAAAACCCCTACCAGGCCGACCGGCCCAATCGCGACGACTTGGGCTTTCTCTTCTGGCTTTCCGACCCCAATGATGACCTCGAGGAATGGACATTATCTTACGTCCGCCGGGGCGCCGTCTGGGAGGCCGGGCTTTGGGCCGGCCGCCAGCTGCAGAATTCCTCTAAGACCCGGGTCTGGCTCTTCGATCTTTACGGCCGGTACCGGATTAACCCTTTTTATCTTGCCGGCGAAGGCCGGTTCACCACCGGGAAAACCGGGGTGGATGACGAGAAGCTGGATGTAAACCAGGCCGGGGGTCTGTTCCGCGCCGGGGCCGATCTCCTCACCGGGGCCGGGGAATTCGATTTCGGGCTGGAGACGGGTTACGCCTCCGGGGACAAGAGCGGAAAGGGCGCCCGGCAGACCAATTTCGCCCCGGATTACCGCGTGGGCATTCTGCTTTATTCGGTCGTGATGGATTACCTGACCCGGCAGGACGGGGTTTCCCGCCCGACCCGGGGGGGGATCGCCAATTCCGTGTATGTGCATCCTTTCTTCAAATATATGTACGCGCCCTGGGTCAGCGTTCTAGCCGGGGCGCTCTGGGCTTACCCGGACAAGGTCGACCAGATCATCGCCGGGCACGACTCGTGGCTGGGTCTCGAGCTGGACGCCGGGGTGGAGCTCAAGCTTACCCGCCGGAGTTCCGCGGGTCTCGAGTTCGGTTATTTGTTCAGCGGGGACGGACTGGCCCAGGATTTTAAAGATCCCTTTGCCCTCCGGGGCAAGTTCCAGGTGGTTTTTTAAAAGAGACCTGGGCTGCACCCCAGGGATGTCACCCTGAGTATCAGCGAAGGGTCTGGTTTTATCGGTTTTTCGATGGAAAAGAGATTCTTCGCTTTCAGCTCAGAATGACAGGGAAATCATTGTTGAAAAGATTTATAGATAGGTTTGCGCAAAGGAGGCGGGCCATGGGAGAAAAGAAGTCGGTTCAGTTCTTTTTGACCGGGTGGTTGATTCTGGGCCTGGTCGGGCCGCTTTTCGCCAAGGAGGCCCTGGAAACCAAGCTGTCTCTTTCCGGGTACTACCAGGCCCGGGGGATTTTCCTCAACCATTACCAGGTTGGAACGGAAAAGTTAGAGGGAAAGGATATCAATCTCGCCTACTTCGAACACCGCCTCCGGCTGAACCCGGAACTCCGGGTCGGGGACAAGGCCTGGGTCCGGGCCACGATCGATTTTCCCGATGACCAGGTTTTCGGCGATTCCGGTTTAACCGCGTTCTCGGAAACCAATGATGCCTCGGACCTGACCATCAAGGTCAGGCGGGCCTACGGGGAAGCGGCCCTGCCTTTCCTCGGGGGCCGGATTTCGGCCGGGAGAATGGGGTTCGGCTGGGGCCGGGGAATTCTTTTCAATACCGGGGACCGGAAGGTGGATTGGGGCGACCCCCGCTCCGGGGACAACTACGACCAGGTCATGGTTGACCTCCGGCCGAGGGGGGAAGGGTCGGATCTCCATCTGGTCGGCGCGGTCAGCAAGCTTTCCGAGGGCGACCTGGAGTATTGGTACGACGATAAGAATGACGATATCGACCGCTACCTTCTGGCGGCCCAGTACCGGACGGATTTTCTGAAAGGCGGCCTGCTCCTGGCCGAAGCGCACCAGTCCTCCACCTCGACCGATACCCTGACCGCGGACCTGCACGGCAAAATCGACCTGGTGATCCTCCGGATGGAGCTGGAAATGGTCTACCGCTACGGCGAAACCGAGGGGATGCCGGTCCTGCAGACGCTTAACGTCGCTTACCCGAAAAAATTCCTGCACCAGTTCGGCTGGGTCTACGAACTCGGGCTCAAGATCGATCCCCTGGAGGACTTTGCCCTGGAAATCGGGGGGAGCAATGGCGAGGACAAGGAGGCCGGAGACCTGACCGCCTTCACTTTTGACCCCGACTACAAAGTTAGCCTGCTGCTCTTTGAGCAGGTGCTGCGGAGGGACTCCGAAAAATATTTATCCTCCCAGGAGGACGCGCTGGAGACGGGCGATAACTACGGCCTGGACGCGAGCCAGGCGGAGAATGTGAAGGCCATCTGGGCGGCGCAGTATAAAACCCGGGGCGGCCTGACCAACGCCTTCTACGTGAAGCCGACCTTCAAGGTAAAACCCCTGGACGACCTGACCCTGACCTTCGCCTACCTCTGGGCCCGGGCCCGGGTGGGGATTCAGCTGGAAGGGGACGACAAAGTCAGGTACGGGCTCGGGAACGAGTTTGATCTTGGAGCCGAGTACCAGTTGATGGAAAACGCCATCCTCGGGATCCAGGCCGGATGCCTGCTTCCCGGTGACTATTTTGATTATATGAACTCGGGGGGCGGGGTCAGCAAAGCCATCGATGCCTTCGCCGTCCAGAGCCGGTTCACGGTCAACTTTTAATAGTTGGGAGTTTGGGGGGCGGGAAGGACAATCAAAACCATCATTGTTTTAGGTTAGTTTGATTATCTCCGGTAATTCTTATCTTTTTTCCCACCCCACAACTAACACCCAGCTCCTTGCTTTCTTATGATTGCCTCCACCCCGCTTCTCCGGCAGTACCTCGAGGTTAAAAATCGCTATCCCGACACGATTCTCCTCTTCCAGATGGGGGAATTCTTCGAGACCTTCTTCGAGGACGCGGAGATCGCTTCCCGCGCCCTCGACATCGCCCTGACCTCCCGGAACCGGGAGGCCGAGGGCTCGGTGCCCCTGGCCGGGTTCCCTATCGCCGCCGCCTCAAGTTACATCTCGCGCCTGGTCAAGCAGGGCTTCAAAGTGGCGGTCTGCGAGCAGGTGGAGGAACCCGTCCCCGGGAAGGGGCTGGTGAAGAGGGAGGTCACCCGCCAGATCACGCCGGGGGTGGACGTGGAAACCGACAACCTCCGGCGGGAAAAGCATCATTACCTCCTGGGCCTGGCCCGGGGGGAGGGCGAGCGCTGGGGACTGGCTTTCGTGGACGTCTCCACCGGGGATTTCCGGGTCGCGGAGGGCGAGGGCTGGGAACTGCTGGAGGAAGAAATCCTCCGGCTGGACCCGCGCGAGATCCTTCTCGCCGAGGGAGAGGAATTCCCCCTGGGTTCCCTGCTCGCGACCCTTCCCGTTACCCGTCGACACCAGGATTATTTCGGATTGCGCCGGGCGCATTCCGGCCTCTCCCAGCACTTCGGCACGGTTTCGCTCGATCCCTTCGGCCTCGAAGGTTACCAGGCCGGAGTTTGCGCCGCCGGGGCGGTCTTTCTTTACCTGAAAGAAACCCAGGGTGAGAACCTGGGCCACCTGAAGGAGATCCGGCCCCTCACCCTCTCGGAATATATGATCCTGGACGCCCGCGCCCGGAGGAACCTCGAGATCCTCGAGCCCCTCCCGGGCGGGGAGGAACGCGGGACACTGGTGCACGTGCTGGACCGGACCAAAACCGCCATGGGCCAGCGGCGCCTCCGGGAATGGATGCTTTATCCCCTTCTATTGGTGGAAAAAATCGAGGAAAGACTTTCCGGGGTGGCGGAGCTCATCGAAGCCGGGGCGGCCCGGGCCCGCCTGCAGGCCCTCCTCTCCGAGGTGAAGGACCTGGAGAGATTGACCAGCCGGGTCACCCTGGGCCGGGCCAATCCCCGCGATCTCGTTTCCCTCCGCGATTCGCTCCGGCGGATCCCGGAGGTGAAGAAAGAGGTTCAGGGCCGGGAAAGCCCGATCTTCCGGAAGCGCGCGGAGGCCATCAGCGAACACCGCGAGCTTTTCGATCTCCTGGCCCGGGCGGTCCTGGACGATCCGCCCCTTTCGGTCCGGGAAGGCGGGATTTTCCGCGACGGGTATAATCCCGAGCTCGACCGCCTCCGGGGGCTCTGCCGGGAGGGGAAAAACTGGGTGGTCCGGCTCCAGGAGGATGAACGGAAACGCACCGGGATCAATTCCCTGAAGGTCGGTTACAACAAGGTTTTTGGGTATTACATCGAGGTCACCCGTTCCAACCTGAAGCTCGTCCCGCCCGATTACGAGCGGAAGCAAACCCTTTCCACCGGGGAGAGATTTATCACCGCCGATCTGAAGAAGACGGAGGCGGAGATCCTCACGGCGGAGGGGCGGATTCGGGAGATCGAGTTCGAGCTCTTCCAGGAGCTTCGGAAAAAGGTGGCGGAATCCGGCGAGGCGATTCTGAAGACCGCCTCGGCGCTCTCGGACCTGGACGCGCTCTCCTCCCTGGCCCAGGTGGCGGGGGAGAACCGCTACGTCCGCCCGCGGGTGGATGAAAGCGGGGTGATCGAGATCCGGGATGGCCGCCACCCGGTGGTGGAGCGGATGGGCTTTTCCGAGCGCTTCGTCCCCAACGACATCCACCTCGATCGGGAAGAGGCCCAGGTCCTGATCATCACCGGGCCCAACATGGCGGGGAAATCCACGCTGATGCGCCAGGCGGCCCTGATCGTTTTAATGGCCCAGATGGGGAGCTTCGTCCCGGCGGAGTCGGCCCGGATCGGTCTCGTCGACCGGATCTTCACCCGGATCGGCTCGGGCGATTCCCTCACCCGGGGCCAGTCCACCTTCCTGGTGGAGATGAACGAGACGAGCGCCATCCTCCGAAACGCCACCCCGAAAAGCCTGATCGTCCTGGACGAGATCGGCCGGGGCACCAGCACCTATGATGGGCTATCCATCGCCTGGGCGGTGGCCGAGTTCCTGCACGACCGGGTGGGGGCGCGGACGCTTTTCGCTACCCATTACCATGAACTTGTGAAGCTCGCGGAAGAAAAGCCCCGGATCAGAAACTTCTGCCTTTCGGTCAAGGAATGGCAGGGCGAGATCATCTTCCTCCGGAAGCTCATCCCCGGCGGGGCCTCGGTCAGCTACGGGGTGGAGGTGGCCCGCCTGGCCGGCCTGCCTGAGGGCGTCCTCGGCCGGGCCCGGCAGATCCTGAAAAACCTGGAGCGCCCCGACCTGACCATCAGCCCGGTTACAACCGCCCCCGAACCTCGGGAGAAACAGATTTCCCTTTTCAGCCTAGAGGAAGAGAGGTTGCGAAGGATGCTCAACACCCTCGATCTGGAAACGATGACCCCGATCGAGGCCATGAACGTCCTCTCCGAGATGAAGCAGGAAGCCAAGCGCCGATCCGCCAAGAATATCAAGGGTTTAAAGTCGGAAGAGAAAGACTGACCAAGGGCATTTGTGGGTGGAAAATGGTATAATTTGAGAGAAAGAAATCGACTATGAGCAATAATAACAATAAAGGGCTTCTGGATAAGAAAAGGCAGGCGAAACTCGCCGACGAGTGGGAAAAAGAGTTACGTGGTTTATCAAGAGAAGAGGGAATAAAAATATTCGAATCGCTTGTTGCTAAGGATACCTTAAACGAATTTGCCCACAATTTTTCTGAAGACCATCCACTTAGTATGAAATTGGGTCTGAAAAAATGGGCTCCCTCCCGGAAATCTTCAAAAAAGTAATTTCCTTTCTGGAAAAGGAAGGAATCGATTACCTGGTAATCGGGGGGGTGGCTATGTCTGTTCAGGTCTTTCCCCGAATGACCCAGGACGTGGATGTGTGTGTTTCGATCAAGAAAAAAGACGTAAAAGGTTTTCTACGTAAAGCCGGAGAATACGGATTCACTTTTGATGAGAAAGAGGCGTTAAAAAGTGTAAAGGAAACCGGAACCTTCAAGGTTTCCCGGAACGGGTTACGGGTGGATTTTATTATCCTTTCAACCGATTTTGAGAAAACCGCATTATCAAGGGGACAAAGGCTTGAGATTTTCGGAACGAAGGCGTTGTTCCCGACCCCCGAGGACCTGATCCTTCTTAAAGTGGTTCCCCACCGGGCGATTGATGTAGCGGATATAGAGAACATCGCGAAAAAATTCAAGGGTAAACTTGATGAAAAGTATCTTGTTTCCTGGGCACAGAAGTTATCCGACGAAGCCGAAAACCTGAAAATTTATAATGAAGTGAAAAGGATTTTGGGAAAGTAAGGGAAATCAGGGTCTTAATTTCTAGCGTCGGCAAAGCTCAAAGTCTGACTTCGGACAAACTGAAAATCTCCAATAAAGCAACAAGTAACTTGCCCCCTAGAATACGGGGATAAAAACATTGCCACCCGCCGCGCCTCGCTCGACCGATACGTCCACCTTACCAACTCCCCCCTCGGCACTTCCTGATCGCAAAAGATCTTTTTACAGGCGTTGCCTCGGGAGGTCACATGGCACACCGCACACTCGTAATTAATCCTCAAGGGCCTGGCCATAATCCCATTCCACCCCTTCCAAACGTCAAAGTAAAGACCTGACCCCAGAAGTTTAAAATTCTTTTTCCGGTTTATCGGTTGTATGGGGTGGAATTAAGATATACTTTAGTGGTGGAAGCGGCAGGGGAGCGCAAGATTCCAACGGTGTCGGAATCAAATGGATTGAACCAGGCGAGGGATCAATAGAGTTATCTGGGGGATACCGAACACAAGTTGAATTATCAATTATGTCCCCTAGTTCTTTCTGTCCCTTAGTTCTTTCGAAACAACTATGATTACTGCCGGGATAGATTGCGGAGCTAAAACCACCAAGGTCGTAGTCATCCAGGATGGGAAAATCATCGGTCGGGGAGCTGTCCCCACTGGTTTTGACCAGGTGGGGGCGGCCCAGGAATGCCTGGAGAAGGCAATCAAGGCGGCGGGGATCTCAAAAAGTGAGATCGAAAGGATCTGCGGGACCGGGTCGGGCAGGAATTACCTCGACCTGGCCTTGAGCCGGGTAAACGATGTCAGAGCCATATCCCGGGCCGCCCGGTACTTCTTTGCCGATGCGGGAACGGTAGTGGACGTGGGGGCGGAAGAGAGCCGCGTGGCGCAAATCAACGAGGAAGGAAATCCGATTGACTTTGCCGTGGGGGGACGGTGTGCCGCCGGGGCCGGCTCCTATATCGAGGCCATGGCCCGGGCCCTGGAAGTGGAGCTGGAAGAGATTGGTCCGTTGAGCCTTGAGTTTAGCCGGGAGATCCCCCTTAATACCCAGTGCGCGATTTTTGGCGAATCGGAAGTGGTGGGATTAATCCATGCGCAGGTGGATAAGCGCGATATCAGTCGGGCTATTCACCTTTCCCTGGCGAGCCGCCTGGGTGCTTTGATTCAGCGGATTGGAGTCAAAAGGGAGGTAGTGCTTTTTGGTGGAGTGGGGCGCAATTCGGGATTGGCGGAAGCGCTGAAAAAAGAATTGGGCCTGGACACCATATATATCACCGGTGAACCGGAATACGGGGCCGCGGTGGGGGCGGCGATCCTGGCGGCGGAAGAAGCCTAATCCCGGGCCAGCGCTCATGTTTCCAGAAAAGAAATCAGAGTTTTGGAAGTGGACTGAATCCAGCTGGAAGAACCCCGAGGCAGACGGGAGGAAGGCCCGGTTTATCTCGGTGGGGGTGGATGTGGGTTCGGTGAGTTCCCAGGCGGTTATTATGGCTGACGGCAAAATCCAGGCCTATGCAAATATTCGGACCGGATCGAACAGCCCGGAGAGCGCGGCCCGGGTTCTCCGGCAGGCTCTCGAAACCGCCGAGATGCCCGAGGAGCGGATTGATTACTGTGTGGGAACCGGATACGGCCGGGTAAATGTGCCCTTTGCTGATCGGACAATTACCGAGATTGCCTGCCATGCCCGCGGGGCCAACTTTCTCTATGGGCCGAAAACAAGAACGGTTCTGGATGTGGGTGGGCAGGATGTTAAGGTCATCCGGTGTGATGCGAACGGAAAGGTCGTCGATTTTCTCCTGAATGATAAATGCGCGGCCGGGACCGGCCGGGGGATGGAGGTTTTTGCCGACCTCCTGGGAATTCCCATTACCGAGGTGGGTTACCGGTCCTTCGAATTCCGGGGGGCGGAACCGCCGGCGGTATCCTGTACCTGCGTGGTCTATGCCAAATCGGAGGCCACCGGCCTGTTGCGAAAGGGCTGGAGCAGGGAGGAAGTGCTGGCCGCCTATTGCAAGGCCATGGCCGGGAGGATTTATTCCATGCTGGAGCGGGTGGGGATTGAGGCTGAATTCGTGGTGACCGGCGGGATGGCAAAAAACCGGGGAGTAATCGATCGGCTGATGAAACTGGTCGGTCTCGAAAAGGTCACCACCGATTGGGATGTCCAGATCGCCGGCGCGGTTGGGGCCGCTCTTTTCGGTTATGACGCCTGCCAGAAAGGCAAAGAAAGAAAGTCGGGTTTTCCGCCATAGTTCCTGATGGGCAATCGCGGGTTTTCGGATTGACCTGCCCCGAAGGAATGAAATAGAACGGGCGCCGGAAAAAGGAGCTGAGAGACATGGAGGAACGGGAAGAAGTAAGGGAACTCCGGAACGCGTTTTACGAGAAATATTTTCAAGACCTGGCGGAAGCCCAGTCCGGGAACAAGATAACCACTTACGTTACCGGCTACCTGCCTTCGGAAATACTTCTGGCCATGGATATTTTCCCTTTCTATCCCGAAGCGCATGCTTCCGTGGGCTGCGCTTTTAATCCGGCGGAGGAGGTGGACAAGCTCTGCCGGTCCGCGGAGATCGCCGGGATCTCGCGGGATCTTTGCGCCTTCTCCACCTGTGCGCTGGGGTCCATGCATGCCTACCCGGAAACCAACGGGGGCATGCCCCGCCCGACTTTTTTGATCAGCAGTGCGTACACCTGCGGGATTCACGTTCTTTGGTGGGAGCTCATGCAGTATTATTATCAGGTCCCGCATTTCATCATTGACGGTCCGGTTTTGTGCGCCGACTACGAGCCCCGGCATATCGAGTTCTTCATCAGCCAGATCAAGGAGCTGATCTCCTTCCTGGAAGAACAGACCAAATCCCGGCTCGATCCGGACCGGTTCCGCCGGGCGATTGAACTGTCGGAATCCGCCAGCTGGTATTTTTCCGAGATCTTGGAATTGAGAAAGACCATTCCTTCCCCCATCAGCTTTCGCCAGTTGACGGTGGAGATGTTTCCGATCGTGACTTTTCCCGGTGCGGAGGAAACCACCAATTTCTACCGGGCCCTGTACGAAGAGGTCCGGGAAAAGGCAGAGCGGAAAATCAGCGTGGCTCCCCGGGAGGAATTCCGGTTGATCTGGGATAACATTCCGATTTTCCACGATTTGGATCTCATCGACTATTTTGAGAGCCAGGGAATGGTTTTTGTATACGAGACGTTTTTCAAGGAGTACTGGTCCAAGCGGCTCGATCCGGCTCATCCCTTTGAGAGCCTGGCGAAGAAATACCTGAGCGGTTGGACCAACCGGAGGCTCGAGCGCAAGATCGAGATTATCGAGGAGGCGGTTGAATCCCACGCCGTGGATGGGATCGTTGTCTTTCAGAACAAGGGATGCCGGGCGTACTCCACCGGCCAGCTCGATGTGGCCATGAGTTTACAAGAGAGAAAGGGAATTCCCCACCTGATCTTCGAAGGGAATATGGCCGATCCCGGGGGCCACGACCGGAACAAGGTGAGGGAAATGGTGGATATGTTCAAGGACGTGCTGAAAAGCCGGAAGGCGGGGAGGAAGAATGGCTAGATTCTGGCGGCTTCCGATTCCGGATTCGGTTGGCCGCCGGGGCAATATTCCGAAAGGCGGTTACTCATGATATCCCAGGCGAGGGAGCTGTTTTATCAGCGGGCCCGGATGGCTGCCGAGTGGAAAGAGAAGGGCGGAAAAGTCATCGGGTATTTTAACTCGTTGACCCCGGAAGAATTGATCTGGGCTTCTGGCCTGATGCCGATGCAGATCCTCCATTCCAGCGGAAAAATCACGAAAAGCGGCCAGTACCTTCCGGAATTTCTCTGCGCCCATCTCAAGGGTTGTCTGGAACAGGCTCTGAACGGGGAACTCGCATATGTTGATGGAGTGGTGATCGCTCACGCCTGCGAGGCGCTTCGGGGTTTTTTCGGGGTTTGGAACCGGAATGTAGGGATCAGGTCTTATTTTCTCCAGGCTCCGGCCACCTCGGGGAAAGAGGCTGAAAACTATTATCACGAAGAACTGAAACTCCTTTGGGATTTTTTGGGGGAGTTGTCCGGGCAGGAATCTAGTCCGGAGAGATTAAGGGAGGCGATCGAAATTTATAACGAAAATCGCTCCCTGATGAAACAGTTCTCAGAGCTGAGAAAACTGCCCGGTTCGCCGGTGTCGGGAAGGGATGTGATCTCGGTGGTGAAGGCCGGCCTGGTCATCCCCAAAGATGTTCATAATGACCTTTTGAGAAAGTTGCTGGCTTGGTTCCGGGAAAGCCCGCCGGTTCCAGACGGAACAGATAAGCTAAAATTTACCCTCTTCAGCAACACCCTGGAGGAGTCGGATGTCGTTGTTCAGGTAATCGAGGAACTCGGAGGACGGGTGGTTTCGGATAACTTTGGGTACGGTCTCAGATATTGCTGGGAGCCGATAAAAGTGGGATCCGATCCCCTGAGATCCCTGGCCGGTCATTATCTGAAAAAAATACCCTGTCCCGGCAAATATCCCCTGGCCCAGATTGCCGAGGAGCTTACCGAGATGGCCAAGAGTTCCGGGTCGGACGGAATAATCTGGATTACAGAAAAATTCTGTGATCCTTATCTATTTGAGTATCCGTTCCTGGTGGACCGGATAAAGGCGGAAGGCTTCCGAATGCTTAGCCTGGAGGCGGAAGAGGCAGGAAACCTACCTCGTTTGAAGATGAAAATCGAAGCTTTTTTGGAATCGCTCCAGGAAAATATTGTTTAAAAGGAAAGTAAACGGCGGCGAATTAATCTTCCGAAAGGAGGGTGTCTTGGGGACGCTGTCTTGGGGACGCTGGTGATATGTTGAAAGTTCAAATTTCAGAAACGACCGCCGACGGCCGACCGCCGACCGCAGCAAACCCAAAAAAAGTGAAAAGTGAAAAGTAAAAAGTGAAAAGAGCGAATCTAGTTAATGCCCGAGGTCAGGTATTGTTTTTTGCCAGCCGTAGAAAAATTTCATTTTTAAGGATCCATTTTCCGCAGAAAAAATAAAAAGGTCGCCCATCTAAAAGGTCCCTATAACCCATGACCTATGACCCATCACCTGTCTTTACAGCGGTCTGCTGTCGGCCGTCGGCGGTCGTCTCTAAGTCGGCAATGACAAATCAACTACGTCCCCTAAGAGACGCTAAGATATGTCCAATGTCAAGGGTTGACCCCATCTTCGAAGGGTGAACTTAACGGGGGGAGGCAGCGTTTATGAGCAAAAAGAAAGTGGTTATCATCGGCAGCGGAATCGGCGGATCGGGCGTGGGCGCGCTCTTGGCGCATTCAGGAGCTTATGAGGTTTCTTTATATGAGCGCAACAAGTTGATCGGCGGACGCTTTGCTTCTTACGAAAAAGAAGGCTTTAAAATCGATATCGGGTGCCATTTAATCGCCAATTGCGACAAAGGCGCTTTGGGGCAGATTTTGCGCTTGGTCGGCAGGCCCGATTGGGTGGAGTGGCATTATGCATTAAAGCCCGAGCCGTGTATCAACTTTAAGGGAAAGCGGGTGCGCTTCCCCGAAGAAATAGATGCAATCGGCCTTCCTCCCGAAGACGTTAGTAAATTAATGGAGTTTTATACCAGGGTATTGAGCATCCCGGAAGCGGAGTACGATGCCTGGGATCGGCGGAGTGTTTTTTCCCTGATGCAGGAGTATACGAAAAACGAAACCGTGCGCGCGGTTTTCGGCCTTTTATCCGCCATCTTTTTCGTCATCTCGGACCAGGATACCCCGGTCGGCGAGTATGCCCTCTGCTCCAAGCAGATGCTGATGAACCAGAGTACCGGTTATCCCGCGGGCGGCACCGGCAGCGTTCCCGAGGCCTATGTCAGGAGCATTAAGACTGACGGCGGACAAGTTTTTCTCAGTACGCCGATTAAGCAAGTCGTGGTGGAAAATGGCGAGGCCAAAGGGATTATTTTAGAGACCGGTCAAAAGATCGAGGCCGATATCGTGATCTCCAACGCCGGCAACCAGCCTACGGTTAATTTCCTGGTGGGCCGGAAGCATTATCGTCCCGAAGTGCTGGAGCGCTTGGATAAGTATCAATACTCCTATTGCACCTCCATGATGAAAATCGCGCTGGATCAGCCGATTACCGATGAGCTGATGGTGATGTTCATCGGGCGGGACGATTTGAGCGTCTGGGAGAAAGAAAACCAAGCGGGCATAATTCCCGAGGTGCTGCCGGGCGTAATGGCGCCGGTTATTTCCAATCTGGATCCGAAAGCTTGTCCGGCGGGACGCCAGCTCATTATCGCCGGCGGCGGCATGCACCCGATGCCGGAAAAGCCGGATAATAAGTTCTTTAAGAAGCTGGAGGCCTCTATGTATAATGCGCTCAAGATTATTTATCCCGGCATCGAAAAACATATCATGTGGACAATTTTTACCACCAGCCGGGAAATTGATAATCTGTTCGGCGAAGACGGCAATGTCGTCGGAATCGCCCAAAAAATCGGCCAGGTCGGCCCGGATCGCCCCTTCCTGACCGACCCCTGCGTCAAAAACCTCTACCATTGCAGCGCGGACTCCGGGAGGCACGGCATCGGCGGTGAGTTGGCCGCTGACAGCGCGCTCAGACTCTTTGAATTATTGGAATCGAAATAGGAAAAATAACGGATGCCCGCCATGACTGAACTTGAAGGTTTTGATCAGAATATTAATTAAGTCCTGAACCGAGGTTAGCCGGCATTTTATAACCATCTATTTAATATAGAATTGGGCAAATTTAGAGCGGGCCTGGGTCGTTTGCTGGAAACAAATGCCAATCTGGAGATCTGACCCCGTAATTTCACGTTGACCAGAGAAAACAGAGAAACCGGAGAGACAAGATAAACCGGAAAGACAAGATAAATCGGTTCGATTAAGGGACTTGGGAAATGATGTCTCGAAGGCGATGGAATATGTCCAATATCAAGGGTTGACCCCATCTGTTCTCAGACCCCATCTGTTCTCAAGGGTTGACCCCATCTGTTCGGTCAGTTGGTGTCGGACATCTCAGTTCTTCTAGAACAGGCGAGACGGACGACCGTCCGTGTGGCCAATAGTATCCTGACGTCGACCTATTGGGAAATCGGAAAACGCATCGTTGAGTTCGAGCAGGGCAGGAAGGAGCGGGCGGAGTACCGGGAGCAGCTCTTGGTCCGTTTATCAAAGGACTTAACGGCGAGGCACGGACGGGGCTTTTCACGGGCCAATCTTCAGCAGATGAGACTCTTCTACTTTGGTTGGGAGATTTCGCCGACAGCGTCGGCGAAATTGGAGGCACGGGTGAAATGCCAGACACTGTCTGGCGAATCGTCCAAGGTAAAAATCCAGATGCCGTCCGGAAAATCCGAGATTGTGCAGACACCGTCTGCACAATTAAAACCCGAGTTGGTTGCCGGAGTATTTCCCCTTCCTTATTTGACAAACCTGCCGGATGCAGAGACATTAAGAAGAGAAATCCTGAAGACCGAGCGCGCGATCCGGGCTAGGCCGAAGACAGTTGAAAGGGCATGATCATGGATCGAACATTTCAACAAATCATCAGCGTCCCCTAAGACGGAATGAACAAGTTGCCCCCGGAATTGCCGGAGAAACGCTCCGAAATCGCCCTCTACCGGACCGAGGACGGCAAGAACCATATCCAGGTCCGCTTCGAGGATGAGACCGTCTGGCTTTCCCAGCGCCTTCTGGCCGATCTTTTCCAAGTCGGCGTAAACACCATAAACCACCACATCAAGGGCATCTACGATGACGGTGAACTCTTGCCGGAGGCAACTATTCGACATTATCGAATAGTTCAAACCGAGGGCGGCAGGCAGGTTGAACGGCCGATCGAGCACTACAATCTAGACATGATCCTGGCCGTGGGATACCGGGTGCGGTCAGCGCGGGGGATGCAGTTCCGCCAGTGGGCGACCGAGCGCCTGCGGGAATATCTCGTCAAGGGGTTCACGCTGGATGACGAACGCCTGAAAGGGCGAGACCGGCTGGCGGACCATTTCGACGAACTGCTGGCCCGGATCCGCGAAATACGCGCCAGCGAGGCCCGCGTCTACCAGCGGATAAAAGAAATCTTCGCGCTTGCCTCCGATTATGTGGAGGGGGAGCAAGAGACGCAGGCCTTCTTCTCCACGATGCAGAACAAAATGCACTATGCGGCCGCCGGGATGACCGCCGCGGAGATCGTCCGCGGGCGGGCCGACGCGAAGAAACCCAACATGGGGCTGACGGCGTGGAGCGGAGGACGGGTGCTCAAACGCGACGTGGCGACGGCGAAGAACTATCTCGATGAAAAGGAAATCGACACCCTTAACCGGATCGTGGTGATGTTCCTGGATCAGGCCGAGTTCCGCGCCCGGCGCCATAAGGACATCAAGATGCGGGACTGGGAGTCGTTCCTGGACAAGTTCCTCCGGGACACCGAATTGCCCGTCCTTGCGGATGCAGGTTCCGTAAGCCATGAGGAAGTTCTCTCCTGGGTTCACGACCAATACGACGCCTTCTCCGAACGGCGGCGGCTACAGGCGGAAGCGGCCGCCGAGGCGCGTTACCTCGATGACCTGCGGACCTCGGCCAAGACATTGGAGGGGGAGCGGAAGAAGCTGACCGGAAACAAGAGAGGGAAAGCAGTAAAGCGGAAAAAGAGGAATAGGAAATAAGCAGGCAATGTTAGGTGCATTATCGGAATTTCGAAGCGGTCATCGAGAAGGCCAAAATGGCCTGTTTCAATAGCGGGCACCGAATTGAGGATCATTTTGCTGACGTCAGCAAAATGATCGAGATTGGAAGTGGCCGAAAGCATCAAAGGGATTGAGAGCAAACGGCGGAAGCAAATCGGCCGGGCCAATTTGCCGCAGAGAAAAAAGAAATGATAAATCACGCTGTTGCTATAGGAAGGGCAGGG
>JAPLJI010000019.1 GCA_026388655.1 Pseudomonadota bacterium | reverse complement strand
TCATATTCGGATCGTTCTCTCATGACCGCCTTCTCCTTCCGATGGATTTCGGAAAGATTGTAGGCGATCGATCTAAGTGTTCACGATGTCCTTACGGTTATACTGTTCACGATGTCTTTACGGAAACCCATTAGTCATTAGTAATTTTAAGTTTCGAAGAGGCTTCCCCCAGAAAAGATAATATGTTAGAAGACTCCTGGGCAAACCCGTGGGTTCAGAAAGGAGCCGTCCATGAGTAGCAAGGAAGCCCTGGTGGTGGGAGCCGGACCGTCCGGATTGGTGGCCGCGATCATCCTGGCCCGGGAGGGATTAAAGGTCCAGGTCTGGGAAAAGGAAAAACAGATCGGCGGTTATCCGCACTGGCACCCCTCCGCCCACGACACCCAGGTGGGGAAACAACTCTTCAGTTATGTCGGGATCGACCTTTCCGAATGTTTCCAGGAAATCTCGCAGGACCTTAAGCACGTCATCAACGGGACTCCCATCGAGGTCCGGGTCTCGAAAAAAAATCCCCCCTATGTCTGCGAGCGGGGCGGACGCCCCACCTCCCTCGATTCCGTCCTTTACCGGATCGCCCAGGCCGAGGGGGTCAAGTTCGCATTCGAGCGAAAATTCACCCCGGAGGATTTCAGTAAGGTTCCGGAAACCACCATCCTGGCCACCGGGCTTTCCCCGGAGATGTACGATTTTCTCCAGATCCCCTATTCCATCTACGCCGGTTACTTCGGACAGCAGGAAATCGAAAAAAAGACCGCGGGGGCCAGCCTTTTCATCGTGGGTTTCTCCAACGAGTACGGCTACTCGAGCTGGATTAACGGCTTCTACTACGTCCTGCTCTTTTCCCGGAAGGAAATCTCCCCGGAAAACCTGGAGGAGTTCAAGCAGCTGGTGGAAAAGCACGACGGGGTCAATTTCGACAAGTGGAAGCGGTTCATGGGCTACACCCCCAAGACCTGCAACCTCTTTTACCAGGACCGCGTCATCCTGACCGGAACCCTGGCCGGGGTGGTCGAACCGGTCCTCGGCTACGGGATCACCGGGGCCCTCCTTGCCGGCAAGATCTCGGCCCTCACCGCCCTCGACCGCGAAAAAGGGAAGGTGGAATTCGCCCGCTTCACCCGCGGGATCCCGGCCGCCATCGCCAAGAAAAAGGAGCCGGGCTACGTCCCCATCCCGCCCCGGATGGGCGAGGTCTGGTTCCAGTTTCCTGAAGAATAATAAACAAAGGGTATCGAGAACTGCGGGTTCAAGGGGCCCAGGAACCAATTTCTGCCCCACTTAAAATCTCATTCTCTCCCTGGCAGTCAACCTGCCGAAAGACGGATCTCAACAAATCTGATAGGTTAATGACATGGGAAAAAAGAAAATCTTTTTTGTTTTTGCGATAACCCTTTTCCTGGTCACCCCTCTCGTTTTTTTCGGTTGTTCCGGATCGAAAGGGTCGGAAACGGGAGAGACCCCGGTTGCGCCGGCCGATTCCCCCGCCCTGCCGGCCCGGGGATACTTCAAGGGCATCCTGCCCATCCCGGCCGCGGGTCAGGAGATCGCTAACGCCTACGCCCAGGCCTCCCAATCCGCCGAGTTCGTCCCGGTCTGGGAAAGCGGGGTCGGCGCTTCCGGCTTCTGGGATTACGCCGACGCCCTGGAGAGCGGAAGCCTGGTAAAAAGCCTCGTCCGCGGGAACGGGATGTTCCCGATCGTCCATTTCTCCTTTATCGATAAAAACCCGGCCACCGGTTCGCTGGCCCTCAAAAGCCCGGGGAACCTGCCCAACGCCACGCTCAGCGACCCCGCCTGGAGGGCGGCCTATAAAAAAGCCGTGCTCGACGCGGTCAAGGCGGTCAAGCCGCGTTACCTCTCCGTCGGCAACGAGGTCAACCGCTGGTATGAGCAGTACGGGGCCGCGGACAATGACGGCAATGGCTTTCAACACTTCGTCAGTCTCTACGAGGAAATCTACGACGCGGTAAAAACCCTCTCCCCCGATACCCTCGTCTTCTGCGTCTTCGCCCGCGAGATCGTGGACGAACTCCGGGAAGCCGACCTCGGGGTGTTGGAAATGTTCGACCCGGCCAGGCTGGATCTCCTGGTTTTCACCAGTTATCCCCATAGTGTCAGGAAAGATAAAACCGGGGCGGTCCTGGCCCAGCCGCACAACCGGCCTTCGGACATTCCCGATGATTATTATGCCCGGGCCCTGACCTATGTCGCCGGCAAGCCCCTCGGCTTCAGCGAAATCGCCTGGCCGGCGCTGGATTTTTATGGGGGGGAACAGGCCCAGGCGGATTTCCTTTCGGAGGTGACCGGCCGGCTCACCATCAACCAGGGGGTAAACCTGCGCCTCCTGGGCTGGCCCTGGCTCTCCGACCTCGACGCCAACGATTCCATCGGCCTGCTCCGGCGGGACGGGACGGAAAAGACGATTTACCAGGCCTGGAAGAATCTTTAAGACCGGCGCCTTGCCGGTTACGTCGATCGGTTGGGATGCTTTGTTTTTTTAGCCGTCATTCCCGCGAAAGCGGGAATCCAGGGTAAAAATTATTGAATTATCAGAAAAAATCTGGATTCCGGATCAAGTCCGGAATGACAAACACCAATCGTTTGAAACTCTCCCCCCTCCGGGTCGTAGATCCTACCCTCCGGCCTGTAAGCCTACGGGCTGGAAGCGGGGTCGGAGACCTGCCCCTCCCTCGCAGGGAGGGGAGAAAAACCCGAGCTGTAAACCAAATGACCCGTTCCGGGGTCTTTATATTGGAGTGATTAGCCTGGAAACCAACAGGTGGAGCCCCACGGCTGAAAGCCGTGGCAACTCCACCAAGCTTACGGCGGGCGGAATGCTTCGACTTCGCTCAGCACAGGCCCGCCGACCTGTCCAACGAAGCATCAGCGAAGTTGGAAGCTAACCCTCCTGCGCTTCCGACTCCACCAAGGATACGTCAGACAGGTTAGCGCAGGAGGGTAAACCGAAACCATTCGACCGGAATCTAATGGGCAGAACATTACCCGTAGCGGCGACCGCGAACCGAGCCAAGGCGGAAGACCGGGAAAGCCGCTTTCAGAAACTGGTGGAAGACGAAAGGGAAAGAATCGTGGCGATGGCTTATCACCTGGTCGGGGGGGATCGCGAGGCGGCGAAGGACGTCGCCCAGGAAGCCTTTCTCAAGGCTTACCAGGCCCTGCCCGGCTTCCGCGAAGAAGCCTCCCTGCGGACCTGGCTGATCCGGATCGTCATTAACCAGGCTTCCAAATACCGGCGGAGCCAGGCCCTCCGCTCCCGCCTGGGCATTATCCAATCTTGGTTTAGCTCAAAAGATAATGTTGAGCCGGCGGCCCCCGGGCCGCTGCCCGACCGCCAGGTCCAGGAAGCCGCCACCCGGGCCCGCATCGGCGCCGCCCTGGAAAAGCTCTCCTCGGGTCAGCGTTCAGTCTTCGCCCTGGTACACCTCGAGGGTATGACCGTGGAGGAAACCGCCGCGGTCTTAAAAAAATCGCCCGGCACCATCAAGAGCCATCTCCACCGCGCCCTGATCCGGCTGCGCCGGGACCTGGCGGACCTGGACCCCGGAAGGAAAGATGAATAACGAAATGAAGAATATGAGCAATCGTGAAGATCTGGAATTTGTGGGCCGGATCCAAAAAGCCTGGGGACGTCCGGAGCTGTCCGCCGCGGAGGCGGCCCGCTTCGACCGGGCCCTGCGGGAGCGGATGAATGGCCGGGCGCGAAATCGCTGGGGCCTGGCCGCCGCCCTCGCCGCGACCGCGGCCGTGATCGCTTTGGTGGTCCTGGTCCCGGGCCATGATAAAACGGCGCGGGAGGGGGTATCGCTGGTGGAGGTCCTGGGTCAGGCGCAGGAGATCGCCTATGGCAACGGCCTGAGCTGGGAGCCGACCGCTTCGGTTAATGAGACCGCTTCCAACGTCTGGCCTAATGATTATGATCCCGACGCCGCGCTGAACACGCTTTTGAGCGATGAGTACCAGGCCCTGGCTTTCCTGGTCTCACCGCCCGAAATCTAGGATGAACGTGTTTCAGAAATATCTTGACAGTGATGGTTTTTTCGTAGGGGAGCCCTTCAACGGGCTTCTATCCCGGGCGGCCGTGGAAGGCCGCCCCTACGTTAAAAATATTAAGGACGAATTTAACCCTGATTATGTAAAACCATTTTTGAAACACTACTAGGAATCGAAAACAGGTTTTTGGGAAGAAATAGTTAGCGTTTTTTCTTAAACCCGTCCATTGGGGACGAATGAAGGAGGACAAACCATGTCAGGCATCAACCCGAAATCATTACTGCTGGCCCTGATGTTTTCCCTGGCCTTGGGCCTTACCCCGGCCCTGGCCGATCCGGGAATGGGCGGGCCTGAACCCGGACCCGAAATGGGTCCAAATAAGGCGTCGTGCCCTTGTGCCCAGCCGGGGAAACCCGGCCAGATGGAGATGTTTCGCCCCGAGGTCCTGGAGGACCTGGCCGATAAAATCGGCGCCGGCAGCCAGACGGTCACGAAGATCAAGGATCTCGCCTATAACGCCAA
>JAPLJI010000007.1 GCA_026388655.1 Pseudomonadota bacterium | reverse complement strand
GCCCTCCGGTCCCGGCTCGGAATGATCTGGCCCGGGCTCAACCCTAAACATAATGTGGAACCGGCGGCCCCCGGGCCGCTTCCCGACCGCCAGGTCCAGGAAGCCTCCACCCGGGCCCGCATCGGCGCCGCCCTGGAAAAGCTCTCCTCCGGTCAGCGTTCCGCCTTCGCCCTGGTCCACCTCGAGGGCATGACCGTGGAGGAAACCGCCACGGTCTTAAAAAAATCGCCCGGCACGATCAAGAGCCATCTCCACCGCGCCCTGGTCCGGCTGCGCCAGGACCTGGCCGACCTGGACCCCGGGAGGAAGGATGAATAACGAAATGAAAAATACAAACCATCAGGATGATCAGGAATTCATCGGCCGGATCCGAAAAGCCTGGGGACGCCCGGAGCTGTCCCCCGCGGAGGCCGCCCGCTTCGACCGGGCCCTGCGGGAACGGCAGGAGGGCAAGACGCGGGGCCACTGGGGCCTGGCCGCCGCCCTCGCCGCGACCGCGGCCGTGATCGCTTTGGTGGTCCTGGTCCCGAGCCGTGATAAAACGGCGCGGGAGGGGGTATCGCTGGTGGAGGTCCTGGGCCAGGCGCAGGAGATCGCCTATGGCAACGGCCTGAGCTGGGAGCCGACCGCTTCGGTTAATGAGACCGCTTCCACCGTCTGGCCTAATGATTATGATCCCGACGCCGCGCTGAACACGCTTTTGAGCGATGAGTACCAGGCCCTGGCTTTCCTGGTCTCGCCGCCCGAAACCTAGGATGAAAGCGCGTTTTCGAGAAAAAAAGTCAGCGTTTTTTTAACCCGTCCAATCGGGACGGACGAAGGAGGATAAACCATGTTAGGCATCAACCCGAAATCATTACTGCTGGCCCTGATGTTTTTCCTGGCCGTGGGGCTGACCCCGGCCCTGGCCGATCCGGGAATGGGTCATCCCGGACCGGGACCCGGACCCGAAATGGGCGGGGGCGGACCCGACCAGGGTCCGAATAAGCCGTCGTGCCCGTGCGGCCAGCCGGGTAAACCCGGCCAGATGGAAATGTTTCGCCCCGAGGTCCTGGAGGACCTGGCCGATAAAATCGGCGCCGACAGCCAGACGATCACGAAGATCAAGGATCTCGCCTATAACGCCAACAAGGAGCTCATCGACCTCCGGGCCGAGATGGACCGGAACCAGCTCGAGATGCGGCGCCTGATGGACCTGGACTCCCCTGACGAGAAAGCCATCACGTCGCAAATCGACAAGATCGGCGCGGTCGAGATCAAGCTCCGCAAGAACCGCATCAACCTTCTGCTCTCGGTCCGAAAACTCCTGACCCCCGAACAGCGGACCAAGCTCAAACAGCTGATGCCGGAACGGATGGGCCGCGAGCAGGGTCGGGGCCCGGACGATCTCCAGGGTCCCGGAAAGGGCCACCACTAGAAAAACTCTCCCCCGGGAGGGAAATAATCCCCGGGCTACTTATTCATCTCTAGCTCCTCCGTGGGCGATGGACGCGAGCATTCCTTAGCGCCCTCATCCACGGGGGAGCTTCTTTTGTGCCGGAATTTAAAAATGAACGGTTAGCATTCTTCGCCCCGGCGGAGGCGGACATAGCGGAGGCAGTGGTCGTAGATGTGCAGTCCCTTGCTCGCGGCCATCAGACTCCCGTTCCCGACCCCGATCTCGGCGGCCATGTACTGCTTTAAAAGCTCCAGCCCCCCGAGGTTGACCGGGAATCCCCCCCAGAGATCCCAGCTCCGGAAATAGACGAAGAAATGCAAGGCGCCGTCCTTGATCCGGGTATCGACCACGCGCAGGCAGGGGGGATCGGGGAGGAGAATATCGGAAGGCATTCCCACCTCCATGCAGGCCTGGTTCGTCCCGAAACCTTCCTCCCGGTACATCCGGATTACCTCCTGGATCTGGTTCACCCCCAGCGCCCCGGAGAGCCTCTGCCCGTAGGTATACTGCTCGTCCTCGGCCAGGTTGGGGCTGAAGAGGTAATTGGCGAAATATTCCTCCACCTGGGGCCGGTCCGACGGCGGCGGCAGGGTGATCCCCGGGGGAAAAACCGGGAACATGTCCTCGGCCGGGTGGGCGATCCGGACCAGGATGAAATCAAACTCGTAGCGGTCCTGCCCGGCGAAGCTTCCCCGGTCGATCCGGTAGCGCCGGCCCCGGTCGGCGATCTTGAAGATCAGCTGATGCCAGGCATCGTTGATCGTGGTGGCTTCAATCCAAATGGTTTCTAACATAAATGACCAACAACTAAATCCCAATAATCAAACAATAACCAAATTTCAAATTAGAAACAAAAAATATGAAACCGGTAACGGGAATTTCAGGTTCTTCCCTGTCATTCCTGGCTTGACCAGGAATCTAGTTTAAAAATCTGGATCCCCGTTCCCCGATTTAATCACTCGAGGACAAGCTTCACGGGGATGACATTTTTTTCCTTTGAGCTTTTACCTTTGAACTTTATTTGTCATTTGGGCTTTGACCTTTGAGCTTCTCTTCTTCAACCTTCTCGAGGAGCTCCCTGATTTCAGGTTTCAGATACCGTCCCCGCAGATCGATTTTTTTCAAGGCTTCCACCAGCACGGTGATCTTTCTTCTGATTCCTGCCCGGGAATCCAGGACGATCAAATTCTGGTCCTTGATCCGGCCCACCGCCCCGCCCCGGAGCAAATCCGGCTCCTGAGAATGAATCACCCGGAAACCCGCGTCCGCCGCCAGCGCCAGCAAATCCTGGAAAAGCTTTTCCTCCTCCGCTTCCTTCAACCTGCCTCACTGTGAAATTCGGAAACCCGGCCTGCCGGCGGATCTCCCTCTTTTCCATTTTTTCTTCCTTGGATCAATTATTACTTAACACTTTTCGGCCCTCTAGATCAATCACCCACACCCGGAAAGACGGGGAAATGATTTGTTTAATTACCCGAAATCCGTTAAATTTTTCAATTGACTATGCGCACGGATATTATTTCCCAGGTCCGTAAACCGAGCCGGTATCTGGGGCAGGAATTTAATTCCATCCGGAAGGACCCGGGCCAGGTTAAAATCCGGGTTGCCCTGGCTTTCCCTGACCTTTACGAGGTGGGGATGAGCAACCTGGGTTTGAAAATCATCTACCACGTCCTGAATCAGCGGGAAGAGATCTGGGCGGAGCGGGCCTTCGTCCCCGCCCCCGACCTGGAAGAGCTCCTGCGCTCCCGGGGGGTGCGCCTTACCTCCCTCGAGTCCGACACGCCCCTCGGCGATTTCGATATCCTCGGCCTCGCCATTCCCCACGAACTCAACCTGACCGGAATCCTGAACCTGCTTGATTTGAGCGGCCTCCCCCTCCGGGCCGAGGCCCGGGGGGAAAATTTTCCCCTGGTGCTCGGCGGCGGGGGCGGGGTTTTCAACCCCGAGCCGATCGCCCCTTTTTTCGACGCCATCCTCATCGGGGAAGGGGAAACTGCCATCCTGGAAATCTGCGACCGCTTTCTTTCGAACCGGAAGGCCGGCGGGAAAAAAACCGACCTGCTCCGCTCCCTGGCCGAGGTCACGGGGGTATACGTGCCCGCTTTCTTCCCGGAAGGCGCCCGGACCCCGGGCCGGAAGATTGAGCGGGCGATCGTCGCCGACCTGGACGAGGTCTCCTTCCCGGTGGCGCCGGTTGTCCCCTTCACCGACATCATTCATAACCGGATCGTGGTGGAGATCGCCCGCGGCTGCGCGGTCGGCTGCCGCTTCTGCCAGGCGGGAATGGTCTACCGTCCAACCCGGGAGCGTTCCCCCCGGAAAGTCCTGGAGCTGGTCTCGGCCTGCCTGGACCATTCCGGCTACGAGGAAGCCACCCTCCTCTCCCTCAGCGCTTCGGATTACAGCCAGCTCGGCCAGCTCCTCCCCACCCTGAACCAGTCCCTGGCGCAGAGAAAACTGGCCTTCTCCCTGCCCTCCCTCCGGGTCCGTCCGCTGGATCCCCAGATCCTGGTCGAGCTCTCCCGGGTCAAGCGCGGAGGAATAACCCTGGCCCCCGAGGCCGGCTCCGAAAGGCTCCGGGCCAGCCTGAACAAGCCTTCCACCGACGCTGAGATCGTCGAGTCGGTCCGGCGGATTTTTGCCGCCGGCTGGACCGCGGTCAAGCTTTATTTCATGGTCGGACTCCCCGGGGAAACCCCCGCGGATCTCGAGGCGATCGCCGCCCTGGTCGGCCGGATCAGGACCGGGGCCGGCCGCCCGGGCGCGGGCAAAAACATCCGGGTCAGCGTCGGGAGTTTCATCCCCAAGGCCCACACCCCCTTCCAGTGGGAGCGGATGGCCTCCCGGGCCGAACTGGAAAATACCCGGGAAATTCTGAAAAAGCTTCTCCGGCGCACCGGAGTGGAATTCAAGTTCCATCCTCCCGCCTTTTCCTGGCTCGAGGGCATCCTGGCCCGGGGCGACCGGCGGATGGCCGTGGTGATCGAGCGAGCCTATCGGCTCGGGGCCCGCCTGGACAGCTGGAAAGAATATTTCCGCCCCGAGCTCTGGGAACAGGCTTTCCGGGAAGAAGGCTTGACCCCGGACACCCTGCTCGGGCCCCTGGAGGTGAACGACCCCCTGCCCTGGGAACACCTGCTCCCCGGCCCCGGCCGGGAATTCCTGATCCAGGAAAGGGAAAAATCCCGCCGGGGAGAGCTCACCGCCCCCTGCCTTCCCGGAAAGTGCGCCGGCTGCGGCCTCTGCGCGACCGGGGCGGGCCGGCGGCCTGAGATTTCCGCGCACCTGGCCTCCGTCCGGGAGCCGATTTTCTCTTCCGGCCCGGAAGCGGCCCGGCCGCGGGCGGTCTTCCCCGAGGGTAAAAAACGGGTCTGGACCAGCCGCTACCGGCTGACCTTCGCCAAGCAAGGACTGGCGAGATTCTTAAGCCAGCTCGAACTCCAGCAGGTTTTCATCCGGGCCATCCGGAGGGCCCGCCTGCCGGTGCGCTATTCGGAGGGGTTTCATCCCCTCCCCACCCTGGCTTTCGGCCCGGCCCTGCCCGTCGGGATGGAAGCCCAGGCCCTCTGCCTGGACCTGGAACTGACCGAGTTCCGCCCGCCCCGGGAAATCCTGGAGACCCTGAATTCGGAACTGCCGGAGGGCTTGAAACTCTCCGCCGCCCGGGAAATCCCGCTCCGGACCCCGTCGATCTATTCCCAGGTTTCCTCCGCCGAATACGAAATCGATCTCTCCCGACACCCGGAGCTGGCCCAGAGTAACCCGGTCCCGGTTATTCCACCTTCGGCCCAGGCGGGGAGCCGCGGGTATTCCATTGTTCCGCTTTCGGAGCGGAAATTTAAACTAATCATTCCTTTTTATGAAGGCCGGGGGGAAAAACCGCTCCGGGTGCTTTCCGAATACTGGGGCATCGCGGAAACCGAGCTGGCCGATCTCGCCCCGGTCCTAACCCGATTTGAATTAAACGAGGGGGAAAAATGTCTTCCGAAATAATCGTCAACGTCACCGGCTCCGAGGTCCGTATCGCCCTCATGGAAAAAGGCGCCCTCTCCGAGTTTTACCTGGAGCGGCCCGGGGAAAAAAGCGTGGTCGGAAATATCTACAAGAGCCGGGTGGTCAAGGTTCTCCCCGGCATGCAGGCCACCTTCGTCAACATCGGCCTGGAACGGAACGCCTTCCTCTACGTCTCGGAAATCCAGAGGGAAAGCGAGGAATTCGAACGGATGGCGGAGGAGAGCGAGGAGCAATCCGGCCGTTCCCGGCGCAAGCCGGAATCCCGCGCGCGCTACAAGATCGAGGACCTGGTCCGGGAGGGCGAGGAAATCCTGGTCCAGGTCTCCAAGGAGCCGATCGAAGCCAAGGGCGCCCGGGTGACCACCCACATCTCGATTCCCGGCCGCTACCTGGTGCTGATGCCCACCTTCAACCGGATCGGGATCTCGCGCCGGATCGAGGCTTACGATGAGCGCAGACGCCTCCGCCAGCTCCTGGCGGGCTTCCGGCCGCCGGGGCTCGGGTTCATCGTCCGCACCGCGGCCGCCGGGGCGGGGGAAGCGGAGATCCGCCAGGATCTGGAATGGATCCTCTCCAGCTGGCGGGAGATCCAGAAACAGAAGAATCTCAAGCCGGCCCCCGTGCTGATCCACCATGACCTCAACCTTTCCCTCCGGGTGATTCGCGATCTCTACACCCCCGAGGTGAAAAAAATCGTGATCGATTCCCCGGTCATCCACCGGCAGATCCTCGAATACTTCCAGCGCTGGGTGAATCCGGCCCGGAGGCGGAAGGAAGACCCCATCGAGCTCTACACCCGGGCCGAGCCCATCTTTGACCATTACGGGATCGAGGTCGAGCTGGATAAGGCCATGAAGCCCCGGGTCTGGCTGAAATCCGGAGGCCACCTGGTGATCGAGCAGGCCGAAGCCCTGGCCACCGTGGACGTCAACACCGGAAAATACGTGGGCAAGAAAAACCCGGAAGAAACCATCCTGCGCACCAACCTGGAGGCGGCCAAGGAGGTCGCCGAGCAGCTCCGCCTCCGCAGCATCGGCGGAATCATCATCGTGGATTTTATCGACATGGAAAGGGAAGGCCACCGCAACCGGGTTTACAACCTCTTCCGGGAAGCCCTGAAAAAGGATCGCTCCAAGGTCAACATCCTCCGGATCTCGGAGTTCGGTCTGGTCGAGATGACCCGGGAGCGGACCCGCCCTTCGCTCCTGCATGCCGTCAGCGATCCCTGTTTTTACTGCGAGGGCTCGGGCTTTATCAAAAGCCCGGTCACGGTCGGCTACGAGATCTTCCGGGAGATCCAGCGGGAAATCGACAATCTCCCCCGGAAGAAAATCACGATCCTGGTCCACCCCGATCTGGCCGAGCTGATGGTGGGGGAAAAACACCATATCATCGAGGACATCGAGACCCGCTTCAAGCGCAAGGTGGTCCTGAAGTCCAAACCCGAGCTGCACCGGGAAGAATTCGTGATCTCCTGAAAACCGAAGAGAACGACCGCCCTAAAAAGCAGGTGATAGGTGTTGGGTGTCAGGTGTTGGGTATTTACCCATAACCTATCACCTAAGACCTATAACCTTATGAGGGGTGTTTCGGACTAAAGGACGTCTTTAATTCTATCCCAGACACCCTTCCGGACCTTGATCCTGGCCTCCAGATCAAAGGCGTCTTTTTTCTGGAGTTCCCAGATGGGAACCACCCAGGTGGCCGTCCGGCCCTGGACCTCCCGGGCGTTGGACTTGGTGATCGGGGCGGGGAAA
>JAPLJI010000173.1 GCA_026388655.1 Pseudomonadota bacterium | reverse complement strand
CATATGTGCCCTGGGCGAGATGCTCGTCCAGCTGGATTTGAATTTTTATATCTTTTTTTTCTTCCGTCATTTTTCACCTCATTATTTAAAATCGGGTTAAGATTAGACCCGCTTTCCAAGCCCTGTCAAGCCGAGCAGGCCGGAAAGGGAGACCTTGGTTGATTTCATTTATTACCGATGATATCCTTCAAAAAATTTTTTCTGGTTTTCTTAAAAAAAATGATGCTCCCCGCGGCAAGACACGGGGTATCATCGAAAGGAAGACTTCATCCCCGTGGCAAGCCACGAAGAATTCGGCAAAACCCTTGGTTAAACTTTGTAACCAGGAGGGGAAAAGCATGAAAAAAACAGCAATGGCGATCTTGATGGCGGTAATCCTGGCGGCGGGATGTTCCTACATTCTCACCCCCAAGTTCAAACCGATTAACACCAAGGATTCGGTCAAGAAGGGGGAAGGCTTCCAGCCCCTGGAGCCCGGGCGTTCCTGGCTCTACACCGGGAAGACGGGGGGCATGTTTGACTTCATCCAGGCCATGAAGGTGCAGGGGAACACTGAGGACGCGGACGGGAAAAACATGGTGGTCATGGGGGTCAAGACCAAGAGCATCGCGGGATATACCAATAATACCGTCTACATGATTCTGGACGGCGACGCGGTAAAGGTAATGCGCAGCGATACCATGATCAACATTAGAAAAGGCCTGGGGGTCGAGGGCGGCGAGGTCGGGATCGTATACGCGCCCCCCAAGACCGAGATGATGCAGAAGATGAAGGTCGGCGACAAGTGGACCGACACCTACAAGCAACTGGGCAATATCGATATGACCTACAAAACCGGGTTCAGCTTTGACCAGATCCTGCACGCGATGGACCTGGACAAGATCAAGGCCAAGTCCGAGAAAGACTTCAACGAAACCAAGACCGTGCTCGCGGCCGAGAAGGTCACCGTGCCCTTCGGCACCTTTGACGCGGTCAAGGTCGAGAGCCACCCCAACGAGTCCCAGACCTTATATTCCTGGTACGCCGAGGGTTACGGTCTGGTCAAACAGACCGCCGTGCAGGACGGGAAAGAGGTGCTCAGTCTCAATCTCCTGGACATGGATTCGGCCACGGTGGAATCTTTCTTCGGCAAGGGCCTGGCTGACTATAAGCAGAAGTACGAATGGATTAAAAAGGTCGTGGGCGAAATCCGGAATCTGAAAATCTGAGGGCCGGTTTTTACCCGCCCCTGATCTGATTGGGGAAATTCGACACCTGGCCTTTCCGGCCGGGTTTTTTTCTGCTCCGGGCGCGGGCATCGGGAGGATGAGGACTTTTCGTGATTGTTTTCCGGCGGAAATTCGGCGAAAATATTTTCCAGGATGAAAGACCTTATCCTCGCCATCGATCAGGGAACCACCGGATCGCGGTGCATTTTCTTCGACCCGGAGCTCAAGGTCCAGGCCCAGGCCTACCGGGAGATTTCCCAGATCTATCCGCGCCCGGGATGGGTGGAACACAGCCCGGAATCGATCTGGGAGTCGGTCCGCTCCACCGCCCAGGAGGCGATGCGGAACGGCCGGATTGACCCGAAAAGGATTTCCGGGATTGGGATCACCAACCAGCGGGAGACCAGCATTGTCTGGGAGAGAAAAACCGGCACCCCCATCGCGAACGCCATCGTCTGGCAGGACCGCCGGACCGCGGACATCTGCGAGAAACTCCGGAAGGAGGGGAAGGAGGAAGCGGTTCGGGAAGCCACCGGTCTTCTGCTCGATCCCTATTTTTCCGGCACCAAGCTTTTCTGGATGCTCGAAAATCTCCCCGGGGCCAGGAGGCGGGCCGAGACCGGAGAACTCGCCTTCGGTACCATCGATTCCTTTCTCCTGTATCGCTTGAGCGGCGGGAAGGTACACCTAACCGAAGTCAGCAACGCCTCCCGAACCCTTTTATTGAATCTCAAGACCCAGAAGTGGGACCCGCGGATGCTGGAAATCTTTCAGATCCCGGAACCGATTCTCTCCCAGCTCGGGAGCTCCGCCGGTATCGTGGGCGAAACCAGGGGCCTGGATTTTTTACCCGACGGGATCCCAATCTCCGGGATGATCGGCGATCAGCAATCGGCTCTTTTCGGCCAGCGGTGTTTCGAACCGAGCGCCGCCAAGTTAACCCTGGGAACCGGTTCATTCCTCCTGGTGAATCTGGGCTCGAATCTTATTCATTCCCGCCACCGTTTGCTCACCACCATCGCCTGGAGGATCGGGGATAAACCGGTCCAGTATGCCCTGGAAGGAAGCGCGTTTATCGCCGGGGCCGCCGTCCAATGGCTCCGGGATGGTTTAAACATCATCCACAAATCGGGCGAGGTGGAAGCCCTGGCGGGCTCGGTTCCGGATTCCGGCGGGGTGATGTTCGTCCCGGCCCTGGTCGGACTGGGGGCGCCCTACTGGAGGGCGGAAGCGAGGGGAATAATCCTGGGGATTGACCGTGGGACCACCCGCGCCCATCTGGCCCGGGCCACCCTGGAGGGGATTGCCCTTATCAATGTTGACCTGATCCAGGCCATCAAAGATGATACCGGCGCGGATTTGCGTTTTCTCCGGGTGGACGGCGGTGCGGCCGCCAACAACCTCCTCATGAAAATGCTGGCGGATTTTTCCGGCGTCGAGGTGGTTCGCCCGGCCCAGTTCGAGGCGACCGCCCTGGGAGCGGCCATGCTGGCGGGCCTGGGTTCGGGTTTATTCAAAGGCCTGGAGGATTTCAAACGGGTCCGGGAAAAACCGGAAAGCTTCAAGCCTGATCTCGATCCGCGGGCGCGGGAGGAAATCCGCAAGCGCTGGCGGGAAGCGGTGGGGAAAGCCTAAAATAATGTCTAATTTCTAATGACCAATTTCTAATCAATGTCTAAAATAAAAATGTCTAATGTCTAAACTTAACCCTGAATTTGGAGTTTCTCGTTTGGAATTTAATAATTTAGACATTAGGATTTAATTAGAAATTAGAAATTAGAAATTAAATATTGGTTCTAATATGACCCCTGATCTTTCCCGCGAAGCCAAATCGGAACTTCTCTCCCTGGCCCGAAAGACCATCGAGGAACGCCTGAAAACCGGGCAGATTCCCAAATGCGAACCCAGGCTTCCCGAGCTTTTGGAAAAACGGGGAGCATTTGTCACCTTGAAGAAAAAAGGCGATCTCCGGGGCTGCATTGGAAACTTCCAGTCCCGGGAAAACCTCGCCCGCACGATTCAGGAAATGGCCGCGGCCGCAGCTTTCGAGGACCCCCGTTTTTCTCCCCTAACTTTGCCCGAACTTTCAAAAATTGATATTGAAATCTCGGTCCTCACCCCGCTGGAAGAAGTTCAGGATCCCCGGGAAATAAAAATCGGCCAGGACGGTATATATGTCACCCGCGGTTTTAACCGAGGGGTTTTCCTCCCCCAGGTGGCCACCGAGCAGAACTGGGATCGGGAAACCTTTCTGGAGAATTGCTGTTATAAAGCCGGCCTGCCCGGGGATGCCTGGGAACAAAAGGGAACCAAGATCGAGAAGTTCCAGGCCATAATTTTCGGGGAAAAAAAATAAAAAGGGTTTCGAGTTACGAGTTTCTGGTTTCTAGTTAAACCAGACAAATCAAACAGGTCAGATAGACCAAATAGACCTGATGGCTGAAAGCTGATAGCTGATAGCTGACAGTCTATTAACCAAATTAAATCCGCATGAAAATCAGAGAAGCTTTTGAGCGTTTTGACGAATACCTGGTCCAGACCCGCAATGCCCCGGCCAATACCCTGAAATCCTACCGGCAGGACCTGAAAAAATTTTCCGATTTTCTGGAAAAAGACGGGATCGGGGAGATCCAGGCGGTCGATTACCGGACCCTGAGGAGATTTCTGAGCCAGGTTTACCCGGGCCGGAAGCGGAGCTCGGTGGGACGCCTGATCTCCACCCTCAGAACATTTTTTCGTTTTCTGGAGAGGGAAGAAATGATCCCGCGCAACCCGGCCGAGGTTCTCCTCTATCCCAAGCTCGAACGGAAGCTCCCCACCTTTTTAACCGTGGACGAGGCCGTCCGCTTGGTGGAAGAACCATCCCGGCCGGTGAAGGGGAAGCGGGAGGAATTTCCCGAGCTTAGGGCCCGCGACCGGGCCATCCTCGAGATTCTTTACGCCTCCGGGCTCCGGGTTTCGGAGCTGGTTTCCCTGAACGGAGACGATATCCGCCTGGATCTTTCGGTGCTGCGGGTGATGGGAAAGGGGAGAAAGGAGAGGGTGGTTCCTTTCGGCCAGTACGCGAAAAGAGCCCTGATCGAGCATCTCGAATGGCAGAAACGCAAAGGATTATCTAAGAAGGACGATCCGATATTCACCAACCGTCTGGGAAAGAGATTGACGGATCGGATGGTGAGAAAATTAATCGAAAAATACACCCGGACCAGCGGCATCCCCAAGCGGATCAGTCCCCATGCCTTGAGGCATTCCTTCGCCACCCATCTTCTGGAAGGCGGCGCCGATATCCGCGGGATCCAGGAGCTCCTGGGTCATTCCAGCCTTTCCACCACCCAGCGCTATACCCACCTGAATCTCGACCGCTTGATGGAGGTTTACGACAAGGCCCATCCCCGGGCGTAAATCAAACCGATTGCGGATTGACGATTGTGGAATATATAAAGACAGTTTCGGGTTTCTAGTTTCTGGTTTCGGGTTAAACCAAAGAAACCCAACAAACCAGATTAACCAGAATGTAGGGCAAGGCTTTAGCCTTGCAAAAATCCTTTCAAATCCCAGTCATAAGACCTCTCCAAAACGGGCATTGTAAACCTAACCATCGCCATTAGACTTTTTCCCAATTTGGATTTTGGTGTTTGGGATTTAAAATTAAAAAGATGCCTTCCGAAAGAAATTACCGCCTCCTGGCGGAAGATCTTAAAAAAGCCGGATCCCTCCGGTTCGGCGGGGTGGTGGGAAGTTTTGGCACCTACCTGGCCGCCCGGTTCCTGGAGGTTTTCGCCCCCCGGCAGGTTCTCACGATCAGTCCCGATCCGGAGCGGGCCCTGGTTTTTCAGGATAATCTGAAATTTTTCTCCACGCAGCTCAGTCTCGATTGCCGGTTTGAATTTTTCCCCGGTTCGGGAGCTTTGGAAGGAATGGTCTCAAGGCTCGTTCGCCTGGAGGAGGGGGAGCGCCTGCGGATTTTGAGCGGGCTGGCTTTTCCTCATTCTCCCGAGTCTGGTCGGAAAATTATTTCAGCTTCGGTCACGGCGGCTTTCACCCCCCTGCCGTCACCTCTGGAAATGAAAAAACGGGCGCTCTGGCTGCGAAAGGGTGAGATCAAGAACCGGGATGAGCTTCTGAACGAGCTGGTGGCCCTGGGGTATCGGCGTCTGGCCCGGGCGGAGGAGGTGGGGGAGTTCAGCGCCCGGGGCGGGATCGTGGATTTCTTCTGTCCCAATTACCCCAATCCGGTTCGCTTGGAGTTCGACGCGGACCGGATCGATTCCCTGCGTTTTTATGAGCCCGTAGCTCAGCGTTCCATTGGCAAGGTTAATGAGGTGGTGATCATCCCCGTGGATTTGAACCCGGATCGGTCTTCCCCGGTTTTCCTTTCCGACTACCTGGCTCCTGGGGCGTTGGTGATTATTGACCGGGCCGAAGCGGTGGAACGGGAGGGCGAGCGGCAATCCCAACCCTTAAATCGAATTGTAAAGGAACATTATCGATTTGACCTGGCGGAACTTCCCCTGAGGAATTCCGGGGATGGCCGGGTCAACCTGGAGGTGGAGGCCAACGAGGAATTGTGGAAGCTCCGAGCCCTGCCCAAACGCCAGGTGGCGTCGTCTTTCGCGCTCCTAGCCGAGGAAATCCGAGAACTGAAACTCAAGGGTCTGCGGGTATCCCTGGTGGCTCCCGAGGAAGCCCAGGCGGAGAGGTTGAAAACCCTCCTTGAACCTTACCAGGTCCGTTTCCCTCGGCGGGAAGGGCAGGGGCGTCGGAACATCTTTGAGGTAAAAATCTTGATCGGGGATCTCCACCAGGGGTTCCGCGACTATGCCGACCAGGTTGCCTACCTTACCGAGGAGGACATCTTCGGGCCCAAGATCCGGAGAAAAAGCGCCTACCGGGCTTTGCCCGGGGAAAAAATCGGGGATTTTTACGAGCTTAAGGAGGGGGATTACCTGGTTCACCTGGATTACGGGATCGGAATCTTCCGGGGCTTGAAGAAAGTCCGGGTGGAAGGGAGCGCGCGGGATTTCCTGCTTTTGCAATACCTGGGCGGCGATCTTCTTTACCTGCCGGTGGACCGGATGAATCTCCTGCGCCGCTACTGGTCCCAGGAGGGATCCATCCCGGTTCTGGACCGCCTGGGAGGAAGGGAGTGGGAAAGGCGAAAACGGAAAGTCAGCGAATCCGTCCGGGAACTCGCCCAGGAGCTGATCAAGATTTACGCCTCCCGGCAGGTCAAGGAGGGGGTGGCTTTCCCGCCGCCCGACCAGCTCTTACGGGAGTTCGAGGGTTCCTTTTCCTATGCCGAGACCGAGGACCAGTCTCGGGCCATCGCCGAGGTCCTGGAGGACCTGCAGAAATCCAAGCCGATGGACCGGCTGGTCTGCGGGGATGTCGGTTTTGGGAAGACGGAAGTGGCCATCCGGGCGGCTTTTAAAGTAGCGACCGAGGGAAAACAGGTGGCCTTGCTCTGCCCGACCACGGTTTTGGTGGAACAGCATTTCAAAACCCTGAAAAGCCGGATGTCCAACTATCCCGTCCGGGTCGAAGCGTTAAGCCGCTTCCGCTCGCGGATGGAGCAGAAAACGATTCTCCGGGGTTTACAGGAAGGCCAGGTGGATATTCTGATCGGGACCCACCGGCTCCTTTCCAAGGACGTGGAGTTTAAGGATCTCGGACTTTTAATTATTGATGAGGAACACCGCTTCGGGGTGGCGCAGAAAGAAAAAATCAAATCTTACCGGGCCCTGGTGGATGTTTTAACCCTGACCGCGACTCCGATTCCCCGGACCCTGCAGCTGGCCCTGTCCGGGATCCGGGATCTTTCCCTGATCAGCACCCCGCCCCCGGAGAGGCACGCCGTTCACAATTACCTCATTTATTTCAACCCGGAGGAGATCAAGACCGCGATCCAGGAGGAGCTCTCCCGGGGCGGACAGGTTTTTTTCGTGCACAACCGGGTGCGTTCGATCGGGGGCATCCGCCAGTTTCTGGAGAAGATCCTGCCCGGGGTTCCGGTCGGGGTGGCCCACGGCCAGATGAACGCGAAAGAGCTCGAAGAGGTAATGATCAAATTTTTAAACCGTGAGATCAACATTCTGCTCTGCACCGCGATCATCGGTTCGGGACTGGATATCCCCAGCGCCAATACCATCCTGATCAACCGGGCCGATCGTTTCGGCCTGGCCGATCTTTACCAGCTCCGGGGCCGGGTGGGCCGGGGGAAAGAGATGGCTTACTGCTATTTCATCATCCCGAAGGAAAGCCCGTTTTCGGCGGGGGCGGTTGAGCGTCTCCGGGCGATCAAAACTCTGGCCGACCTGGGCTCCGGTTACCGTCTCGCGGTTAACGACCTGGAAATCCGGGGGGCAGGGGAGATCTTCGGACCCCACCAGTCCGGGCACATTGAAGCGGTGGGATACGATTTGTATCTCGAAATGCTGGAACGGGAGATCAACCAGCTGAAGGCCGGGGAGGAATTGCCGCCCCTGGAGCCGGAAATCCGGGTTTCTCCTCCCGCGTTTATCCCGGAGGATTACCTCGAATTTCCCGAGGAAAGGCTCGAATTTTACCGGAGGCTCTCCCTAGCCCGGGATGATGAGGAACTCCAGGGCTTGGAGCTTGAACTCCAGGACCGGTTCGGTGAACTGCCGGGAGAAGTGGCCAATCTTTTTCTGACCCTCGCGCTTAAATTGCGTTTGCGGACTTTGCGGGTGAAACGGATGGAAGAAGATACCCGGAATTTATTTCTATGGTTCGATGACTCCACGCCGGTCTCACCGGAGATTTTATTCGAATTGGTGCAAAGCTCGGGAAAGAAGGCAAGATTAACCCCGGAGGGGAAATTGACCTATCCCCTGCGTTCGGAGAAAGCCCCCGAGCAGCTGGGGGAGATCAAGGGGATTCTGGATGGGATTATTTCAAAGATCAAAATGAAGAAAGGTTGAAACGGCGCCGCCAAAATCTTTTTTGGTTATTTTTTTCTGTCATTCCGCACTTGATGCGGAATCCAGTCTGTTTTTCTGGATTCCCGCTTCCGCGGGAATGACAATATAAACAAGGTGAGGGCAGGCTTCCGGCTCGTAGGAGCCTACGGCTCGGAGAGGTGAGGGGGAAAGGCTCGTTTCGTCATTGCGAGGAATGAAATGACGTTTACCCTGTAAGGGAAGCAATCTAATTTTCCATAAGGACAATGTTCGGGTTTAAAAAAAGACGAAGACAAAAACTCCGGGGGGAACCTTTCCCGCCGGAATGGGCGGAGATCCTGGAAAAGAACGTTCCTTATTATTCCTTGCTTTCCCCGGGGGAAAAGGCGGAACTGCGAGGGCATATCCAGGTTTTCCTTCACGAAAAGAGGTTTGAAGGTTTGGGGGGTCTAAAGATAACCGATGAAATCCGCGTGATAATTTCCGCCCAGGCCGGCATCCTGCTTCTGAATCGGGAATCTGATTATTACCCGACCCTGAAGTCCATCATCGTTTATCCCCGCGAGTATTACGCGGAAACCCAGGATGACCTGCCGGGAGGGGTGGTGCGCGAGGGACTCGAGGGACGAGCCGGGGAGTCCTGGCACCGGGGCGAGGTGGTGCTTTCCTGGCATGACATCCGGCAGGACTTGACCGACATTCACGACGGGTTCAACGTGGTACTCCACGAATTCGCCCACCAGCTCGACGGCGAGTCCGGCGAGGAGGATGGTACCCCGGTCCTGCCGGAGCGATCGCTTTATTCCCGGTGGGTAGAGGTGATGGGCCGGGAATACCAGAAACTAAAGAAAGACGTGGAACGCCGGCGGAAAACATTCCTGGATGAATACGCGGCGGAGCACCCGGCGGAGTTCTTCGCGGTTTTAACGGAATACTTTTTTGAAATGCCCGGGGAGCTAAAGAAGAGATCCCCGGAAATATACGAATTGCTCTCTCGGTATTACCGGCAGGACCCGGCCACCCGATTCGAAAGCGGAAAAAATCCAGAGAAAAAGGAGTGAGGGGTATTTATTAGGTTAATTCTTTGGGATGAAAATCCCCCCCTCCGGGTCGTAGATCCTACGGGTCGGAGATCTCGCCCCCCTTTTATCAAAGGGGGGATGGGGGGATTGGAAGTATTTGAAAATTAGCGGTTAGTAGGGATTTGCGATCCGCGACAAGCTATCCGCTATTTGCTTGGGAATTTCGTCACGGTTTTTCAGGCTTAATTCCAGCAACTCCACGTCCGGGCGATTCATGATTATTTTTGTCAACTGCTTTCCTGATCGAGATGGGATAGGGTCCCGGTCCGGCCCTCAAGGGTTTGTATTTGAAATCCTGTTCGCTTTCCCGATTCGCGGATTTCTTCGGTGAAGAAACCGTGGGGCCGGATACCGGAGAGAGACAGTAATTTAACGGTTTTTATTATCGCGGTGGTCTTGCCGATCCCCGGGCGGCCGGTAAGAAGGAGATTTTTTTGCATACGCCATCGGCCATCTTCATTATTCAAACGCGGGTATTCCCGTAATGGCCTGTCCCAGGATCAGGGTATGGATATCGTGAGTTCCCTCGTACGTATAAACGGACTCAAGATTGGTGAAGTGGCGAATCACCGGGAAATCCAGGACGATTCCGGCCGCCCCGAGAATCTCCCGGGCGGTGCGGGCCACGTCTCGGGCCATCCGCAGGTTGCTCCGCTTGGCCAGGGAAATCTGGGACCAGTTGGCTTTTCCCGCCTCCTTCAACCGGCCCAGGCGGAAGCAAACGAGTTGGGCCTTGGTGATCTCCGTCAGCATGTCCGCGAGCTTTTCCTGCATTAATTGATGGGAAGCGATGGGCTTGCCGCCGAATTGGATTCGCTTTAAAGCGTAGTCCCGGGCGCAGATAAAACAGGCGGCGGCCGCCCCCACCGAGCCGAAGGAAATCCCGAAGCGGGCCTGGTCCAGGCAGGCCAGGGCCGATCCCAATCCCTTGGTTCCGGGTAGGAGATTCTCTTCCGGGATCTCGCAGTCCTCGAAGAAAAGCTCCGCGGTGATGGAACAGCGCAGGGAGTATTTTTGCTTGATTTCATGAGTGGTAAATCCCGGGGTGCCCTTCTCCACCAGGAATCCCCGGATTCCCTGCTCGGTCTGGGCCCAGACGACCGCGATCTCGGCGATGGTGCCGTTGGTGATCCACATCTTGGCCCCGTTCAGGATGTACTTCTTCCCGGATTTCCTGGCCCGGGTGCGCATGGCCTTGGGATTGGAGCCGAAGTCCGGCTCGGTCAGGCCGAAAGCGCCCAGCGCCTCGCCCCGGGCCATCCGGGGGAGCCATTTTTGCTTTTGTTCCTCGTTGCCAAAAGCCCAGATCGGAAACATGGAGAGGGCGCCCTGCACCGTGGCAAAGCTGCGCAGGCCGGAATCTCCCCGTTCCAGCTCCTGCATGATGAGACCGTAAGACATGTCATTCATTCCGGCGCAGCCATACCCCTTGAGATTGGCCCCAAAGATGCCCAGCTCCGCCATCCGGGGAACCAGCTCCATCGGGAAGCTGACCTTGTCGAAATGCTCGTTTACCTTGGGCAGGAACTCTCGCTCGACAAAGGTGGCGACCGTGTCCCTCACCATCCGTTCTTCCGGGGTCAGGAGTTCATCCAATAGATAGAAATCAGGTTCCCGCATCATTCGCCTCCAAAATTAAAATCAATAACCAATCACCAAGCTCCAATCACCAAACACGAATAACCAAACAGAAACAATGACCAAGCACCAATGACCAATCACCAATGACCAAGCACCAAAATGACCTATAAATGTCTAAAACGTTTCCCCCTCACCTCAATCCTCTCCACTGAGGGGAGAGGGGAGGTTCAGGGGTTTAAATAAGTGATTTTTGCGAATAGAAATTAGTCATTGATTAGAAATTCGTCATTAGAAATTAGATATTAATCAAATATTTCTGCAAAAGGTTATTTCACCCTTTTTATCGTTACCTTCGTCATCACCATGTCATTCAGGGGCCGGTCCTGGCCGTCCTTGGCCACTTGGCTGATCTTGTTGGCGACATCCTGGCCTTCAACTACCTGCCCGAAAATAGTATGACGGTTGTCCAAGTGGGGCGTGGGAGCCACGGTGATGAAGAACTGGCTGCCATTGGTATTGGGACCGGCGTTGGCCATCGAGAGCCGCCCCGGTTTGTCATGTTTAAGGGAAGGGCTGAATTCATCCTCGAACTTGTAACCGGGACCGCCCCGGCCGGTTCCGGTGGGATCGCCTCCCTGGATCATGAAGCCGGGGATCACCCGGTGGAAGATCAGGCCGTTGTAAAAGGGGCGCTTGACCTTCTGGCCGGTCTTCAGGTCGGTGAATTCCTTGGTGCCTTCGGCCAGCCCGACGAAGTTGGCCACGGTCTTGGGAGCCTCCTTTTCGTAAAGTTCAATGGTAATCGTGCCGAGGGTTGTTTCCATGATCGCGTATGTGCCTGGTTTCATTTTCTTCTCCTTCTTGGGTTTTTGCTCCTTGGCTTCCGCAATGGAAACTGAAAAAAGAGCAACCGCGAAGATAGCCACCGCCGCCAGGATTGTCCGGTTTTTCATTTATTTCCTCCTTGGTAGTTATTTTGGATCAAGACCGTTTCTTAATTGTATCTGTTATTGAAAAAGTTCCAATATCGGTCCGAGCAGGGAGGCCAGGACCGCGTTCAGTGACAGGTTGTCCGCCGGCTTAAATTCGTTCCAGCCGTTCAGGGAAGAAATCCCCAGTGGCTCCGGGTTCAGATAAAGAAGCCCATTAAAGGTCGGGTCCGGGAAGGGAATGTAGGGGAAGACGCTTTTTATCTCATCGGCGGTGATGGCGGCAACTCCCTGAGCGCTTAAGGATTGAAAATGGGCCGAATCGGTGACTGAACCCGGGCTCGGACAGGTCAGCCCGCTGGAACTTATCGGGAATCCGGTTTGGGGATGGAGATTGGTCGGGCATTCCCACTCCAGAAGAAAATTATCAGTCAGGATATCCCCGGTGTTTGACCAAGGGGGGAGGAGTTGGCGCAACCCGACCGGGTGGCTGTAAAACCGGCCCAGGTTTAATTCAATGACGTCCGGGACCAGCGTGGAAAAATGAACATTGGCAAAAATTGCCGGGATATTCATCCCGGCAATGAGAGCCAGCGCCCGGACCATCGGGTCAATCAGGTAAAAGAGATCGTTTTTAAGAGAGACGCTGCCGGCCCCGGTTTTCAGGTTTTCCGAGGTGGTTTCCAACGAAGCAAGAATTTCCGGGCGAAGTTCTATCTTGAGATCAAGAATATGGGTGGATTCAGAGGTGCGGGAGATTTCCGTTCCGCCGAAAGCAAGATATTCCCGGTTGTTTTCCGCTTTGACAACCAGGAAGTCATCAGTTCGATTATCGGCTTCCGCTTGAACCGACTCAATCATTTTGGCGAAATCGTCGTAGGCCCGGGCCAGGGTCTGGCCGGATTGAGTTAAGGTATTTGCTCCGGTACCGGGTTTGAGCCCGAGGAAGTTGGGATGGCCGGGGTCGTTAAGCAGGAAGACCAGAATATTGAGAATCTCAAAGGCCTGGCCATAGCCGGAGCTGGGCTGGAAATAAAGGTCAGCCGCCTGGCCATAGCGGCCTTCCAAATCAAATGCATCCAGGAATTCAAAGAGATAGGCCATCAGGCGAGAAAACCCGGAAAGCAAATAAAGGTCGGTTTGGTCGAATTCCACCTTGATCGAACGGGATTGATTGTAGAGGGATCGGACCGGCAGGGATTCAATCCGAAAGGCGAAGTCTTGATCCTTTCCGATCCGGTCAAGTCGTTCGGCAATGCCGGCAAAAGTAGTTTCGGTGTCGGTGATGAATTTTTGAATAAAAGCGGAAATGGCTTCGTCTTCATTGGCGTAGGCCTGCGTCGAGGTTTCAGCGGAACTGATATAAACGCGAAAAATTTCACTCAGGGCCAGGTTGACCGAGTTCCAAAAACTCATCAGGTCAGCCAGGACCAGCCCGAACTGGGCGTCGGGGTTGTCCGGGTGATCGGATAAAACTTCTTGAAACGCCTCGCGGGCCGCGGTTGGATCGGACTGGGAAAGGGCTGATTTCCCCTGGGTGACCAGGGAATCGGTTTGGTTTCCACCGGAGCAGGATATGGTTCCAAGGACGAGGAAAATCATAAATGTCCAAAATAAATTTTCCCCCCTCATCTTGATCCTCTCCCCCGAGCAAGACTCGGGGGCTACCCGGGGGAGAGGGGAGGGGTAGCCGCAGGCTTCAGCCTGCGATTTTGTAAACGATTTTTTCATTCGAAAAAAAACAATGACAATCAAAGGAAATAGAAAGAAAATCAGATTTTCCCCGCCTCCCTCGGGAACGGCCTGGCATCCTCCCGATTTTTCCGTTGCTACGGGTTCCGGGCTGGCCAGGTGGGCGGCAGCCGCCCCGATGATCCGGGCGGAAGCCTCCAGGTAATCAAGGTCCACCGAGTCAATTGTGTCGTCGAATTGGTGATATTGTTTCGAGGAATTTACATGACCCAGGAATATGGCCGGGTATCCCCAGTACCAGAAGGGGAAATGGTCGCTGTTGAGCAGAACCGGGCCGTAATAGGGTTCAAATACCAATGGCAAAGCGTATGCGCTGGTAACCTCGTAAAACGCACGGGCCAGAGGCTCCGGATCAAAGACCGATTTCCCGGCATGATCACCATAAATAGCATACAGGGTATCCGCTTGGGCCTCGGGGTCCGGACCGAGCATATCCATATTGATAACCCCAAGGATGTTTTCTCCATGTTGCGCAGAGTATTCAGCCTGATAGCGGCTGCCGAGGAGACCATATTCTTCCCCGGTCACGAAAAGAAAACCGACCGAGGTCTCCAGGGTTAGCTGACTTAGGGCCCCGGCCAGGGTGAGAAGGACGGAAATCGCTGTTCCGTTATCGTCAGCGCCGGGGGCAGGGTCAGTTCCCGGGTTATAGCCATCCGAGAAACTGGCAGTGGAATCGTAATGACCGGAAAGAAGGTAGATCTGCCCGGGAAGGGTGTTTCCCGGAATCCGGGCCAGGAGGTTTTCCACCATTAGGGTTTGCCCCTCTACCGTTACCGGGAAAGGGTAAGCCTCGACCTCCAGCCCCAGATTTTCCAGGTGGTTGGTGATGTACTTGACGGCAAGTCCAATGTCGGGGTGGAGGATATTCCGGGAATGAATAGTGCCAGTGACCCCGTTTAAAACAAAGCTGGATTCCCCGGAAAGCATCTGGAGGTGGCGTTCAAGTTCAGCGCGGGTAATCGAGTTGATCAGGGTTTTGATTTCTTCCCGGGGGATAATGCTTTCTCCGGAGGAGGGAAGGGGAATAAACAACAACCGGAGAAAAAGACAAAATGGGATAATTCGGTGAAGTTTCACGGACCCATTTTATCCCTAATCGAAGGTTTTACAAAATAAATTGAGCTCTTCGAGCCAGAGGGGATATCCTTCGTCGTTTTGCTCCTTAGGATAAAATGGATTTTATAGAAATATGCCGAGAATACCCCTCATTTAGATTAAGTGTCATGTCCTATAAATATCATATTTGAAAATCGCCGGGTTTTCGTGAGGCCGTAATGCCCCACTGCTTGCAGTGGGGATAGGTCTCACGAGGCGATTTTCTTTACTTAAATCCGCAAGTTATTTTTCGGGTTTTATCTCAAGGCTTTTTACTCAACTTATTGTTTAAATATATATTCTAATATATTGAATTATAATGAATTACAGCACAAGTGATATTCGTATATTTTTTATGTTGACTGGAGATATTTTAATAAAAATGGTCCGTAATGCGACCCGTTTTGGATGGGTTGTTAAATAATTATTTCTTTGCGATGATAAGTCAAACAGATGAGGCTGAAAAAATACCAAGGAGGAAAGAATGAGCGAACTCTGGACCCATAATTACGCAAATGTGAACGGAATCCGGATGCATTATGTCGCCCAGGGGGAAGGCCCCCTGGTTGTGCTTCTTCATGGCTTCCCGGAATTCTGGTATTCCTGGAGGCATCAGATTCCTTTCCTGGCTAAGAAATTTCGGGTGATAGCCCCGGATCTACGGGGGTACAACGAAACCGATAAGCCCAAATCAGGCTACGATGTAGATACCCTGGCAGAGGATGTAGTCTGCCTGATTAAACATCTCGGGGCAGAAAAAGCCATCGTCATGGCCCATGACTGGGGCGGCGGGGTAGCTTATCACCTCGCTTACCGGAATCCCGAGGTCCTGGACAAGCTGGTCATTATGAATGCGCCCCACCCGTTCCACCTGATGAAGGCCCTGCGGTCGAGCGGGGCGCAGAGAAGGAAGAGCTGGTACATGTTTTTCTTCCAATTGCCGCTTCTCCCGGAGGTGTCTCTGAAAGCCAATGATTTTTATGTTATAAAGCAGATCCTATCCCGAACCACAGTGAGAAAGGAAGCTTTCACCAGGGAAAATATGGAGAGATACAAGGAAGCCTGGAGAAAGCCGGGCGCGCTCGGGAAGGGGGTGAATTACTACCGGATGGCCTTCCGGAAAGGGGCCGGTCTCTGGCGATTCTACCAGCACAAAAAAATCCAGGCCCCGACCCTGATTATCTGGGGGGAGAACGACGCCTTCCTGGGAATGGAGCTCACCCGGGATCTCGAACAGTATTCCGCTTCCACGCTTTCGATCAAGTACATCCCGAAGTGCGGTCACTGGGTTCAGCAGGAGGCCCCGGAGGAGGTAAATCGGTACCTGGGTGAGTTTCTAGGGATAGCTTAGCAAGGGGCAAAGAGCAAAGAGCAAGAAGAAATGAGGATTGCAGCCTCCGGCCCTCGCTTCCAGCCCCGCTTCCAGCCCCGCTTCCAGCCCGTAGGGCATACAGGCCGGAGGGTAGGGCATACAGGCCGGAGGGTAGAGCTTACAGGCCGGCTTCCAGCCCGTAAGGGCCTCCAGCCCGGAGGGAGAGTAGGGCCTACGGCCCGGAGGGATTGACGATTGACGAATGTGATGGAAATGTAGTTGCCCGATTTATTTATCCCGACAAAGGAGGGATCGGGCGAAGTAGGACAAGGGGTAAAGAGCAAGGAAAGAATGAGTGACCGGCAGACGGTAACCCGACAAAAAAGAGGCTCATCACGGAATGTCGCACGGAAAACAAAGGAAGAATAAAAATACAATCGTCATCCCTGCGAAAGCAGGGATCCAGTAAGTTCTTGAAAATCCTCGATTCCCGCCGGAGTTTATCCCGCACTCTGATGCGGGACGGGAATGACAAAACCGCGTGAATTCGGCTCGGATCTTAGATATGTATGACCTTACGAATTTATTAATAGAGGCAGCGGGATTTTCCCGCGATTCCGGGCTGACCGTTTTCCTCGTCGGGGGAGCCGTGCGGGATCTGGTCCTGGTCCGGGAGATTCGGGACCTGGATTTCCTGGTTATTGAACCCGGGGGGGCTAAAAAACTGGCGGATTATTTTCACCGGAAGCTGGCATTCCACCGCCCGGTTCTTTTCGCCGCCGAACGAAAGAGAAACGAAGGAGAGGTAAAAACCCGGCGGACCTGCCCTGAGCGGAGTCGAAGGGTTGATACTTATCAAACCGCCCGGGAAGATCTGACCCTGAATATCGTTCCTCCCCGGGCGCCGGGCCTGGTTGGGGATTTGCAACTCCGCGATTTTACCATTAATACCCTCATCATCCCACTCAGCAAGCTTGAAAGCGGGAAAGCTAGAAAGCTGGAAAGCGAAGGCAAGAAAGTTCAAAGTTCAAAGTTCAAAAATAACAACTCGAAACTAGAAACTCGAAACTTGATTAAACTGGTTGAGGATCCCCTGGGAGCAGGGAAAAAAGATCTACGGCAAAAGCTGATCAGAACCCCGGTTAATCCGGAATTAACTATCTCTGATGATCCTCTGCGAATGATCCGGGCCGTGCGACTGGCCCGGGAGTTAAAATTCAGAATCGCCCCGGGACTGAGAAAGGAAATCCGGAGGTCACGGGTGAAAATGTCCTCGGTTTCCGCGGAAAGAATCCGGGATGAGCTGGAAAAATTGATTCTTTTGCCCGCACCTTCCCAGGGATTTTTGCTCCTGGAAGATCTGAAATTGCT
>JAPLJI010000077.1 GCA_026388655.1 Pseudomonadota bacterium | reverse complement strand
CCAGGTGCCCCTCGGCCTGAACGCGGAGGGCTTGCCCCTCGGGGTCCAGGTGATCGGGATCCACGGGAACGATCATGTGACCATCGCGGCAGCGTTGGAGCTGGAAAAGATCTTCGGCGGCTGGGTTCAGCCTGCGATGCTAGAACAAAATAAATAGTCCATCGTGTCTATAGCGTCTATTGAGTCCATAGTGTCTGAAAAGAAAGCTTATTGGGTTCATTGAGTCAAAGAAAAAGGCAGTCCGTTGAGTCAAACGAGATTCTTCTCCCGCCAGAGGCGGGATCAGAATGACAATCTTGTACGGCGGTCGGCCGTCTGCGGTCGGCGGTCGATAGAAAGCAGATCATTTTGATCCAAGACATCGATAAATTCGTGATCCAGGACGGGGTGAAATGCCCTCGGATACCCCCCTGGCCCCACCCGGGACGGAACAACCTGCTCGCCGGCCTGCCCCTGGTTCCGATTCTCGGACTGGCTTTATATATCCTGATTAAAACCAGCCCCCTGATGCTGGCCATCTGGCTCTTGGCTTTTTTCCTCTTCGCCTGGCCCCTCCGTTACCTGGTCTGCGCCCGCTGTCCCTACTACGGCCGGCACTGCTCCACCATCATGGGAAAACTGGTCCCCCGCATGTTTAAAAAGCAGGAAGGCAAATCCATGAAGCTCGGCCTCTGGCTGGACGTGGTTTCCTTTCTCTTTCTTTTTCTTCTTCCCGCGCCCGCGGCTTACGAGGTCGGCGGAATAACCTTGGCTCTCGTCTGGGTAGGGGCCTTTCTGCTTCTCTTTGTTTTCCTCAGCTTTTTCGCCTGCGCCCACTGCCCCCTCACCTTCTGCCCGATCGGCCGGGGCGGGAGAATATTCAGGAAGATATTTCAAAAATAAAAAAGCTCGCCATTCCCCTGATTATTCTGCTCGGGTTTTTCTGGTCCATTCTGGGAAACCCGTCCGCGGCCTTGGCGAAAAAAGCGGAAGCCTCGAAACCGGCCACGGCCCCGGACGCCTGGAGGAAGCCCGCCAGATCCTCGAATGGGTCCTGCAACAAGACCCGGACGTCCGCCCTGACCTCCGCGCCTGGAACCGTTATTCTTACGATCGGGCCAAAGATATCTGGAAAGAGTGGACCGGGAGCGAATACCCCAAACCCTTCCGCTGATACCAAAACCCTAGAAAAAAAACGGCCGGGAACCGCCCACCCTTTCTGTCTGATCATTATTGGCCAAGCGCGGAGAGCAGAGGGCAAAGAGAATAGGGTTTAACTCAAAACCCGAAACCTGAAACTCGGAACTTGTTTTTTCCCGCCTTTCCGCGTCTGAGCGTCCCTGCCTCCGAGCATACCTGGGACCTCGGACTTTGGATGCATTTTCCGGATATTTGCTTTGTCCGGTTTCCTGTGCTTTAATTGTTTTTAATTTTGCAAGCGCTCCTTCAACGAACCCGCGTGGCAGTCACGCACCTGGGTTCCCGCAAAGAGCTCCCAGATAACCTCGATGTAGGCCGCGTTTGCCGTTGACTCTGGACGAATCAGAGACAAGGGTAGTCAAATTATGTCATTTGAAGAACTGAACCTCATTGCCCCGCTTCTGGAGGCGGCAAAAAAACAGGGCTATGCAGCGCCCACCGCGATTCAGGAAAAAGCCATTCCCCCGGCGCTCTCGGGCCGGGACGTGCTCGGATGCGCGCAGACGGGAACCGGGAAGACGGCGGCCTTCGCCTTTCCCATTCTCCAGCGCCTGCATACCACGGGCTCGACCAACGGAAAACGGCCCATCCGGGCGCTGGTCCTCACCCCCACCCGGGAGCTGGCCGCGCAGGTCGCGGAAAGTTTCCACGCCTACGGGGCCAACACCGGCCTCCGGCAGACGGTCGTCTACGGCGGGGTGGGACAGGATCCGCAGGTCCGCGCCCTCACCCGGGGGGTGGACATCCTGGTCGCCACCCCGGGCCGGCTCCTCGACCTCTGGCAACAGGGTTTCATCAACCTGAAATCGGTGGAGGCCCTGGTCCTGGACGAGGCCGACCGGATGCTCGACATGGGTTTCATCCAGGACATCCGCCGGATCGCCGCCCTGGTGCCCCGCCAGCGCCAGACCTTCTTTTTCTCGGCCACCCTGAGTTCGGATATCCTCCGGCTCTCGGGGAACCTGCTGCATAACCCGGTCGAGGTGTCCGTGGCCCCGCCGGCCACGACCATCGACCAGATCGAGCAAATCGTCTATATCGTAGAGAAGAGGGACAAGCTCTCTCTTCTCACCTACTTCCTGGAGAAAAAGGAAATCACCCGCGCCCTGGTTTTCATCAAAACCAAGCACGGAGCGGACCGGGTGGTCCGCCAGCTCCACCGCTCCTCCATCCCGGCCAAGGCCATCCACAGCAACAAGTCGCAGAAAGACCGCGAGCGCGCCCTCGACTCCTTTAAAAAAGGGGAGACCCGGGTTCTGGTGGCCACCGATATCGCCGCGCGCGGACTCGACATCGATGACGTCAGCCACGTGGTCAACTTCGACATGCCCAACGAGGTGAAGAACTACGTCCACCGGATCGGGCGCACCGGCCGAATGGGGGCGGCGGGCACCGCCATCACCTTCTGCAGTCCCGAGGAATGGGCTTTACTCTCGGATATTGAAAGCCTCATCCGCCAGCGGATCACCATCGCCCCTGAGCATCCCTATCGCTCGTCCCGGGCCTACTGGGTCGAACGGCCGGAAGAGAAGAAAGCGAATAACCCGGCCGCTCCCCTGCCGGGGGTCACCTACAAGCGGAAAAGGGGCTCGGGCCGGCTCATCCCCACCCGGTGGGTCTAGTCAAATCACAATTGCCGATTGTAGATTGTAGATTGCGGATTGAAAGCCAAAACACAAGGCTCGAGTTCAAACATAAAAACTGATTCCGACCCTGATCCAAAACCCGATACTGAAATCAATTTCGGGTTTCAGACTACCGGCTGCTTGCTGCCTATCATATGATACGCAACCTAAAGGTTGCGGCTACCTGGTCCGCTGATTTTCTGCCTTGTTTTTCACTCTACAATCGTCATTCGTCAATCGTAAATTCCCTTTGACCTTTCACCTTTGACCTTTGACCTATGAATTAATACACTGGACATATCAACCCTGGAGGATGCCATGAACGATGATCCGACCCAAAAGGCGCCGTTGTCGTTTTCCATCCTGCTCCGTCTGGCGGGGCTGGGGTTCCTATCCGGAGCCCTGATCGGCCAGCTGGTCGACTTCGCCTATCCCCTGAGCGGTTCCCTCCACTATTTCCGGCCGATCTGGAAGCTGGAAAGCCCGGCTCTCGAGGTCTGCTGGTGGATCCCGATCCTATATGGGGTCGCCGGCGTCATCCTGGTGGTCGGGTATCCGCTGCTGGACCGGCGGTTCGGGCAGAAACCCATCGGAGGTTTCAACCCGAGCTGGGGATTTATCCTCGCCAGCATTTTGTATTTCGTCGCGCAGTTTTACGCGGGGCCGTTTCTCTCCAGCACGGGGATATCTCATATCTGGACCTTCGCTTTTACCATGCTGACCGGACTCCTGTGCTGGTGGCTCTTCGACCGGACCAAGGCTGGGGTATGCATGATGGCCCTGACCGCCACCCTGGGGCCGCTGCTCGAGCTCTCGATGATCAACGTGCTCGATCTCTACGCGTATACCGGCCCGGACGTCTTCGGCATCCCCCTCTGGATCCTGGGCGCCTACATCTGCGGCTGTCCTCCCAACGGCAACCTGGGCCGCAAATACCTCGTCTACCTGCAGCGGAAATAGCGCCCGGTGAGCCGAGGGTTCGGCTCCGGTTTCCCTCCACCCCGCCTACCGGACGGGGGGTTTAAATATTTTATTGGTCCTGGCCGCGGGGATTACGCGGCCATCAGGTGCGTGACCGCCGCTTCCAGCCCGTCCACCGTCAGCTCAAACATCGGAAAAAGCCGGGCGATCTGTACGACGGTATGGATATACTGCCATTCCCGCCGCGGGACCGGGTTCAGCCAGACGTGATGCGGGAAGGTGTCCGCCAGGAAAGCCAGCCGTTTAATGCTGGGGGTTCCGCTCTTCTCGCTGATATATACCGAACCGTCCATGTCCAAAAGTTCATAGGGCGCCATGCTGGCGTCGCCCACCATGATCAAACGGGTTTCCGGATCCATCCGGACAAACTCCTCTACCGGCTTCGGCTTTTTCCCCCGCATCGGGTCTTCCCAGAGGTTGCTGTAAACGGTGTTGTGAAAATAATAGATTTTAAAATCCTTGAACTGGGACCGGGCGTAATTAAACAGGGTCTGCACCACCGGGATGTGGGGGTCCATCGACCAGCCCCCGTTATCGATGGCCAGGATCACCTTCAGCCGGTCGCGCAGGCTCCGGTCGAAAATGATCTCGATCTCGCCGGCGTTCTTCATGGTCTGGTAAATGCTTTCCTCGATGTTAACCTGATCCTTCGGCCCGGCCGGCACCAGGTTTCGGAGGCGCTTCAGGGCCTCCCCCATGGACGCCTGGGTCAGGGGCCCCATGCGGGTATAATCCCGATACCGCCTTTCCATCGCCACCTTGACCGCCGACTTGTTTTGGGAGCTTCCGCCGATGCGCAGGCCCCCGGGGTGACGCCCCGAATGCCCCACCGGGGAGGTCCCGCCGGTGCCGATCCATTTGTTCCCGCCGTCGTGCCGCTCGGTCTGTTCCTTCAGGCGTTCTTTCAGGTACTCGATCAACTCGTCCGGGGAAAGCCTGGCCAGGGCGGCCTCGTCCAGGCCCAGCGCATTGGCCAGCATCCTGGGGTTCTTGAGCCATTCGTCCAGGAGAGCCCGGAGGGCCGCGTCCAGCTCCAGCCCCTGGTCTTCGGGCAGTTCGGCCCCCTGGAAGCAGTGGGCGAAGATCCGGTCGTAGAGGTCGAAATACCGCTCGCTCTTGATCAGGATCGCCCGGCAGGCCGTGTAAAAATCCTCCAGGGAATTGACCAAACCCAGCCGCAAGGCCCGTTGCAGGGTCAGAAACGAGGTCGGGCTGACGGGGATGCCGGACTCCCTTAACTTATAAAAGAATTCAACGAACATGGTCCCGGAAGGAGAGGCTAGTACGGCCTTTTGCGGCTGAGATAATTGCCCACCACCGCGTAATCCTGGCTCTTTTTGAACAAAATCCCCAGGTAGGGGACTTCGCCCTGGGCCAGGAGCTTGGGCTCGAAATCCGGATCGAGTTCCAGGGCCCTGATCCAGTTGATCAGTTCCCGGGTGGCCGGCTTCTTTTCGACCACGTCGATCTCCCGGAGCTTGTAGAACGTGGCGATGGCGTTCTTCGTCAGCTCGGAGCCGAGGTCGGGGAAATGAACCCGGATGATTTCCCGCATGCTCTGGGGATCCGGAAACGCGATGTGGTGAAAATTGCAGCGTCCCAGGAACGGGTCGGAGAGATCCTTCTTGGCGTTGGAGGTGATAATAATGACTGGCCGGTGCCGGGCCGAGATGGTTTTATCGATCTCGATGATGTCGAATTCCATCTGGTCCAGCACGTCGAGCATGTCGTCCTGAAAGTCGGTATCCGCCTTGTCGATCTCGTCGATCAGGAGGACGGTCCGGGCCTCGGCGGTAAAGGCCTGGCCGATCTTCCCCATCCGGATGTAATCCTCGATCCGGCTGATGTCCCGGGCGGAGTCGCCGAAGCGGCTGTCATTCAGGCGGGTCAGGGTATCGTACTGGTACAGGGCCTCTACGAGCTTCATGCTGGATTTGACGTTGAGCACGATCAGGGGCATCTTCAGCGTTTCCGCGATCGCGTGGGCCAGCATGGTCTTGCCGGTGCCCGGCTCGCCTTTCAGGAGGAGGGGCATTTCCAGCCCGATGGAAATATTAACGATCTTGGCCAGCTCCTCGTCGACCACGTATTTTTTTGCGCCCCGGAATTCCTGGGCGGTTTTTACTTTGGCCATGACGCTCCTTGTTTTTTTATCCCGGCCCCCGCGGGGCCGACAAACCGGGGAAGAATATAGCAAAAACCCGGGCAATAAAAAATCCCCAGTCGTCAATCGTAAATCGTCATTCGTCAATTCCCTTGGTTTCTTTGGTTACCCGATATCCTGCTACCCTGATATCCACTTCCGGATTCCCTGATAACCTGATTCCCTTTCGCTCTCATCAATTCCGCAATCCGCACTCCGCATTTCCTTTGCCCCCCGCCTCTTTCTCTCCCCTCTCAAAAACCTGGCCCCTGATGGGTTATAATGTGTCCTGAATGATATCTCAAACAGCAAGTTTTTCATGGAAGCGCGCAAATTAAATCCGAATCAATCCAATCAGAAGGAAGAAAGCGCGGAGGCCACGGCCCGGGGAAACCTCCGCAAAGCCTTGAAAAGAAAACTTCAGGAGTTGGAAAATTCCCCCGGCCTTTCCTTTAAATCTCCCGAGCTCATCATTTTGACCCCCCACCAGGATAATGAGGATCTCTACGATTCCGTCCGGATCGAATATTCCGAAGAAGGCGGTTTCGCGATTAAAGGGAAGACCAAAGTCAATACGGAAATTATTAGAAAAATGATCGCGAATTTATATTCGTCCCCGACTTCTCCCCTCGTGGTTTTCGCGGAATCCGGTGAAGGCACGAACCTGAAAGATGTTTACCGGGAAAAAATCCTGAAATTCAAACCGCTCGCGTTGCAATTCTTCGCCGAGCAGAAAATGCCGCGGCTGAGCGAAAAGGACCTGTTTGACGTATATTGGGGAAATTTGCTGGGTGTCTTATTTTACTGGACGGGGGATAAAGATAAGGAATTACGGGAGAAGCTTCTGGAATTGGAGAGCATTCTGGAAGAGGCTAAATTTAACAAACCGGAGTTGATCATAGTTGCTCCCTATGAATTTGATCGCGAGGAAAAATCATATTACATGGCCCACGTTTCATATTTGAAGGGATGGGCCGACCTGGGCTACAAGGAGACCAAGATCAAGCAGTGGTGCCGGGTAGTAAAATCCAGAGAAATCATGGATATCGACGAAGTGGAAGATCTGGCGGGAAAATATTTTGATTCCCCGCAAAAGCTTCCCCCTGTCATTTTGGGCGATCCGGTTACGTCCCCGGAAAAAATGGAAGAGGAAGCGGTTAAATCTTACGAAACCAAGGTTTTAAAATTCCGCCGACACGCGGTCGAATACTGGACCAAGCATCAGGTTTGATCCGCCCCGCTAAACGCACAAGCCTAATTGACGATTTCAGATTGACGATTGTTTTAAATTTCATTTCACACTCATAGATCGTCATTCTGTAAAAAACTTATCTGGTTTCTCTGGTTTTCACTCTACAATCGTCATTCGTAAATCGTCAATTCCCTCACCTTCCTCTTTCCATAATCATCGGATGATCCCGGTTGTAATCCGCCCAGAAGGCGCAGCGCCCGCTTAAATCGGGAACCTCGGTCCTGACCTTGGTATCCAGAACCTGCACCCGGGGATCACCCGGCCCGTAGGCGGGCCAGGGGGGCAGGCCTTCCCCATTCGGATCCCCCCGGTAGGCGAAATTCACCCAGTATCCCTGGACAATCCGCGAGAGCTCCAGGGCGTCCGAAATGTTCTTCTGGTATTTATACATCCAGCTGATCGGCTTCCGGTCGAAATTCCGAAGGACGAAGGGAATCTCCGCGAGGTGCCCCGCGCCTTCGAGCCGGCCGAAGGTCATCCCGTCATAATCGAAGCGGTAATAATAGGTCGAGGCCTGACGCCCGGCCGTGGCCCGCATCCCCTCAAAGGTGGGGCAGATCAGCGCCCGGTCGCTTAAAATGGCCGCCAGGGCTTTGGCCGCCCGGGGGTATTTTTCGAGCGGGTATATCTTCAAAATCTCCTCCGCGGCCTCCGGGAAGGCCCGGCGGACCTCGCCCTCGTAGGCGGACCGCGGCGAGAAAATCATTCCCGGACGCAAAACCGCCGCGGGCGGGACCTCGTCCCGGTTGCTCCCGGCGAGGAGCGGAACATTGTTGAAATCGCCGGACTGGAGCCGGGCCAGGATTCCCCCCTTCAGAGCATAACCGTCCTCGTGGTTCAGGAACCGGGAGCCCTCACCTTCCATCGCCCTCCGCAGGCCGGGATTAAGTTTATTCACGGTCTCCATGGCCCCGATTTTCCGCAGGCAGGTGAGATTGTTCTCCGCGCACCCGAGCCGGGCCGCGGCCCACCGGCCGGTTTCGGAACCCTGCTCCCGGGACCGGAGCGACTGGCAGCCCCCGCTCTCGATGATCGCCCGTTGAAACAACCCGCGGGCAACGGGGGAGACGAGCAGGGTGCAGACGCTCCAGCCCCCGGCCGACTCCCCGAAGATGGTTACCTTGTCGGCATCCCCGCCGAAATTGGAAATGTTTTCCCGAACCCATTTGAGGGCCGCGATCTGGTCGAGCGTGCCGTAGTTCCCCGAGCTGCCGTTCGGGTCCTCCCGGGCCAGCCCGTCATGATAAAGAAACCCCAGGGCCCCCAGCCGGTAATTGACGGTCACGACGACCACCTTGCCCTCCGCCGCGAGCCGGTCCCCGTAATACAGCGGGGTGGCCGCCCCGCCGAAGACATACATCCCCCCGTGAAACCACACCATCACCGGGAATTTCCCCTCCTTCCGCGGGCGCCAGACATTCAGCGTCAGGCAGTCCTCCGACATCCCGACCGGCATCGAGTGGACCCATTTCATGAAACGGCCCTGCGGGCAGGCCGGCCCGAAGTCCCGGGCCTCCCTGATCCCGTCCCAGGCCGGGGCCGGCTGGGGGGCCCGCCAGCGGAGCTCGCCCACCGGGGGGGCGGCGAAGGGAATCCCCTTCCAGGCGCAGGCGGCCCCCTCTCCATCCACCGCGCCCCGGACCTGTCCCGACTTGGTGGCAACGGGATTATCGCATGGGAAGGCTTTCTCTTCCCGGGTGGCCTCCCGGAAAATCACATGTTTGGAGGGGAATAACGCAATGAAAAGAAGCATGAAGGCGATGCCCAAAACCATCGCCAGGATGAATCTCCGAAAAATCGCCCGCATCCTGTCTGATTTGATCATCTGGTTCCTCCTCACGACCGCCGACGGCCGACCGCAGACCGCAGACCGCAGATTAAAAAAAGTGTCTATCAGGTTCAACGTTCAAGGTTAAAGCGTGTCATTCTGAGCCTACCTGTCCGCCGAAGCCTTGGCGGAGGCTGGATGGCGAAGAATCTCTCTCCCTTTCCTGTCTTTCATGGCTCGATTAATATCGTCATTCCGGCGAAAGCCGGAATCCAGTTTTTTCTCTTCTTCCGCCAATTAAAATACATATCCTGCCAGAAGATGATATTTACCTATCGAAGCGATTGGTTGAACGAAAAAAGACTGTTGCTTTTTTCTCTTCTCGTTGTAGAGGCGAGCCGATTTCGGGGCCGTAACAATATCGTAAACCGCTGAGGTTAAAACGCCTCCCGCAAAAACAGCTGAAGCTCCAAAAAGTGAATAGGTAGCCAGGTCATTACCACCAAACCCGATAATACCTCCAGCGACCAAAGCTGAACCACTTAGAATACTAAGACCCGCACGCAAGCCCACAGAAGTTAATCCTCTTTTAGTATTACCGGCGTACCAATGACCTGCGCTCGGGCCAACCACAATTCCAAGAGGCCAGCCGATCACCATAGAAAATCCTACAACAATGGAGTCGTTTTCAGAAGTATTTTGAGCCCGTTCCACTAATGTGGCGGTCGTATCGCCAATAATGGCTATCGCGACCGGAATAAGCGTCGCGCCTAGACTCCAACGCAATGCTTTGCTTTCGGATTTTTCTTTTAAAATAGATTGCTCTTCCCCCCAAGCGGAATTAAGCATTACAAAAAGATTCAAAAGCAACAATAATAATGTGATTTTCTTTGCCATTTAATGGAACTAATAGAGGTATGTTCTTCTAAACATCCTTTCATTTAATAGCTAACTTAACTTAAGAAATCTATCTTCTCCAGCTTCTTCTCCCTCTCCGGATCGGCGAGGAGACGTTTGTAGATCTCAAGGGCCGATGTAACATCCTGTATCGCGAGGCCGGTAGAATCGAACACGGTGATCTCTCCGGGCGACTGCCGGCCCGGCTTCTGCCCGGTCAGGATTTCCCCGATCGTCCCGTGAATATCCTCCGTCCGGATGATCCCCCGGGAGAGAGGAACGTTGATCTCCCCGCTCTTCGAGGCCTGCTCCCGGTTATCTATCACCACGCGGGCCCGTTTGAGGATCTCGGGATCGAGTTCCTGCTTGCCTTTGGCGTCGGCCCCGACCGCGTTGATGTGGACGCCATCCCGGACGTCCCCCGAGAAAAGCACCGGACCCCGGGAAGGTGTAGTGGTAACGATAATGTCCGCCCCTTTAACCGCCGCGGAAACGCTTTCCGCCTGGACAGCCTCAACCTTAAACTTTTTATTTGCCCAGGTTGCGTAATCCCCGGCCTTTTCCCCGTCCAGGTCGAAAACCGCGACCCTGGACAACCGGGGCCGGACCGACAGGATGGCCGCGAGCTGGGACCGGGCCTGGGTTCCCGCCCCGATGAAGGCCGCCGTCCTGGCGTCCTCCCGGGCGAGGTATTTGACCGCCACCCCGCCCGCCGCTCCGGTCCTCATATTGGTGATGTGGGTCCCATCTATGATCGCGAGGGGATAACCGGTCTCCGGGTCGAACAGGCTGATCGTGCCCATGACCGCCGGCAGGTCCTTGTTCCCGGGATGGACGTTGACGTTTTTCATCCCGGCGATATTCAGGGAAGGGATGTAGGCCGGCATGCACCTAAGGTCTCCCCGGGGAAAGGAAAGGTAGATCTTGGGCGGCATCTCCACCCCGCCCCGGCCGGTGAGCCGGAAGGCCTCCTCGATTATCCCCACGTAGTCCGGCATGGAGAGAACGCCCTCGACTTCGGATCTTTTAATGATGTAAGTGAATCTTTTCATCCCCGTCCCCTGCTGTTTCCCCCATTCTTGGCCACATTTTAACCCAAAGAGACCATTGCAAAAAGATTTTTCTGTCATTCCTTCACGGAGTTTACCCTGAGCTTTGAGATCCTTCGCGAAGTTTATCCTGATCCTTTCAAGATCCTTCACTTCGCTCAGGATGACAAAGAGCGAAGGACTCAGGATGACACAGAACGAAGGGTTCAGGACGGCGTCTGGGCCGACCTGTCCTCCGAAGCCTCCAACTCCGCTAAGGCTATGTCGGACAAGTTGGCGAAGGAGGAAGGGCGAAGAATCTCTCTTCCGTTGGAGAAATCCGAAAAACCAGATCCTTCTCCCGCCAGGGGCGGGATCAGGATGACATATCGAGGATTTTGCAATGGTCTCCCAAAATAAAATGGCCTTACACCTTTGTCCGGAAAAAAGACCTGAACCTAGAATTTCGAGATTTACCGGGAGCTCAGCCTGGTTAAATACCCGTAGCTGGAGATTTTAAGCTATTCTTAACCCATCACCCCTCACCCATAACCTATCACCTGTCTTCCAATATTAGGATTATCCCCCGGGGGATTGGGTTTAATGACCCTTTAACTTCAAACTGTTATTTTAATGGTTGGCAATCGGGCATCAATAAGGATATATTCCAACTGTATGGTTTCAAAAACAGAATCGGTCACCGGTTTTATTTTGGAAAAGTCCAATGAGCGGGTCTGAGGACATAACTAGGAAAATTTTGAACCCGTTCTCTCGCTGCCTCGCCGCCCTGGCGGTTGCCCTCCTTCTGATGGCCTGCGCGGAGGGGGCGGGAAAAGACTGGACCGGCCGGTATCAGGAACCCGATTTCCTCGCCGCCTTGCCCTGGCCCACGGAGGAATGGACGGTGGCGACCCCGGAGGAACATGGGATGGATTCGGCGGTTCTCTCCGGGGCCCGGGATTACGCGGCCGAGCCGGGCCGCCAGACCCAGGGGGTGGTGGTCGTCCGCCACAACGTGATTGTGGCGGAGTGGTATTTCGGGGGGGCGGACGCGGAAACCCCCGCGACCAGCTGGTCCATGGCCAAGAGTTTTGCCAGCGCGCTGATCGGGATCGCGATCAGCGCGGGCAAGATCGCGGGCCTGGATCTCCCTTTGACCGATTATTATCCGGAATGGGCGGGCACGGACAAGGCGGACATTACCCTCCGGCAGGTCCTCTCGATGACAAGCGGGCTTGACTGGAAGGAAGGCTACGAGGGAGACGCGAGCGACTCCGACGTGATGAGGATGCTTTTGATCGAGACCGACCAGCTCGCTTTTGCCGCGGGCCGCGGGCTCGCGCATGACCCGGGAACTTATTGGTCCTACTCGAGCGGCGACTCCATGCTTTTGTCCGGGGTCCTGGAAGGAGCGACCGGGACCCGGCCCTCAACCTTCGCGGAAGAGGTTTTATTCTCCCCGATCGGGATGAAGAATGTGGTCTGGGATTCCGACCAGGCGGGACACACGCTGACCTACTGCTGTCTCAATACCCCTTCCCGGCAGTTCGCCAAATTCGGGATTTTGTTTCTCCGGGGAGGGAAGTGGGGCGGCCGGCAGGTGGTCCCCGCCGATTGGGTGAAGGAATCCACCCTCCCCTCGCAGGAGCTTTATCCCGGCTACGGTTACCAGTGGTGGCTCTATGATCCCGGCGATCCGACTTGGGCGGATACCGCCGGGTTCCCGAAGGATATCTTCCTGGCCTGGGGACATCACAGCCAGAAGATCATCATAGTCCCGAGCCTGGACCTGGTGGTGGTCCGGAACGGCGTCCCCTGGCAGTCCCCGGATGAGTGGAACGACGGCGACTTCCTCAAGCCGGTGCTCGACTCGATCGAGGGGGAATAAAAGCGATACCTCCAGGTTGCCGGCCGACGGCTTAATCGGGCGAGGGTGCCGGAGGGAGCCCTAAAAACCGCGCAATCCTTCATCAAGTCAATATCCGATCTCATCAAGCCCTGAACAAAGTTACAGAACTAATTTATCCTTTGACTTGTCCCGTTTATCCTGAGCCAAAGCGAAGGAAGAGATTTCGAGGGAAGATGCGTGGAGGGATTTATCCCGAGAAACGCGAGGGAAGCTCCTGTCCTTCGGCCTGTCCGACGTAGCTCCTGTCCTCCGTAGCCTACGGCGTAGGATGGATCAGCATAGTAGGGTTGGCGTAGGAGGATCCGCAATCGTCATTCGTAAACCTGTCCAACGAAGCTTTAGCGAAGTTGGATCGTCAATCCCTCGACTCCTCTTCCCTCGGTAAACCTCGGGATAAACGGGACAGGTCGTAAATTCATATTAACTTGAAACTATAAACCCGAAACTCGAAACTATTTTTATGATTATCCCAGGATATCCACCTGGTGACGCAAACGAATTTTCCCGGCCATATCCCTCCCCTAACGCCAAAGGCGCGGTTACCTCGGCATTATTTTAACCTAAACCCGCCCCCGCTCCCACTCCTGATGAAACCGTTTTTACCATATACCTCTATCCGGGAGGATTTCGATGGGGACGCAGACGCGGATTTCACCTGGATTGATCCAATGGGCAGAAAAAAATTGGGGCCGGGTTTCCTGCACCTTGGTCATATCCGGTTTGAAGGCAACAAACTCGTCCTCGAGGTAAATTCCCGGGAAAGATTGGAAAGGGGGAAAAAACTTCTAATCGAGATCCTGGGTTCTCTGATCCGGCATCGTCTGGATGACTTTCGGGATGTTCGCAAAACCTTGGAAGATTCTACCGACAAAGAACCTCCGGATAAGACGGCCGGGGATGAAATTCCGCCAGATATCCAAGCGGAGTTGGGCGCCCAATTTATGAAGGATTATATGCGCCAGTGGCTGGACGATAATATCCCCGCCTTAGGAAATAAAACCCCCCGGGAAGCTTGTCGGACCAAATCGGGTCGGGAAAAAACAAGGGAACTGCTCAAATCCCAGGAAAACATTCTTTTGCACCAGCACGAAGGCAGTGCGGTATATGATTTTTCCGAGATTTATCGGGAGCTAGGTCTATCTGAATAGCTTGTAGAATTAAATATAAATAACAAGACGTCAGGAACTTTGAAAATTTAACGCAGTTGGGAGTCTGACTAACTATTGTCCGGAAAAAAGCTTTTCCCCTCTAATCTCAAGAAGGAAAAGATTACCAAACCCCAAGGTAAAGACCTGACCCTAGAATTTCGGTGTTCGTGGTCCCGAAAACTCCCCCTTTTCAACTTATCACCAGCGTCCCCCTCACGCATTTTTCCGGGGACATCTACCTAATTTATCCTCACCTTCTCCTCGATACTGCTTATGGCCTGTTCGAGAAACAGGGGGTTTTTGAGCTTCATCTGGATCGCCCCGTTGGGGCAGGCGCGGGCACAGCGCCCGCAGCCCCGGCAATCATCGGGGATGAAGGACTTCCCG
>JAPLJI010000050.1 GCA_026388655.1 Pseudomonadota bacterium | reverse complement strand
TATGACCTACCTTTCCCTCTCACGCCGCTGGCGCCCCCAGACCTTCGATGAGCTGGTGGGCCAGGACCATGTTACCCGCACCCTGGCCAACGCCCTCAAGGCCGGGCGGATCCACCACGCCTATATCTTCGCCGGGTCCCGGGGAGTGGGGAAAACCTCCCTGGCCCGGATCCTGGCCAAGGCCCTGAACTGCGAAAAGGGCCCGACCTCCACCCCCTGCGGCCAGTGCGCCTCCTGCCGGGAGATCACCGGCTCGAGCGCCATGGACGTGATTGAAATCGACGGGGCCTCCAGCACCGGGGTGGATAACATCCGCGAGCTCCGGGAGCATGTCGCCTACCGGCCCGCCCGGGACCGCTACAAGGTTTACATCATCGACGAGGTCCACATGCTCTCCACCCCCGCCTTCAACGCCCTGCTCAAAACCCTGGAAGAGCCGCCTCCCCACGTCGTTTTCATTTTCGCCACCACCGAGGCCCACAAGATCCCGGAGACCATTCAATCCCGTTGCCAGCGGTTTGATTTCGCCCTGATCCCCACCCCCCTGATTATCAACCGCCTGCGTTCCCTCATCCAGAAGGAGAGCATCCCGGCCGGGCCCGGAAGCCTCGAACTCATCGCCCGGGAAGCCGGGGGAAGCCTCCGGGACGCGGAATCCATCCTGGACCAGGTCCTGGCCTACCGCACCAACGAGGTCCGGGAAGAAGACATCCTGAACATCCTGGGAATCGTGGACCGGAACACCGTCCTCTCCCTGATGGAGGCGATTATCCAGGCCCAGCCCGGCAAGGCCCTGGCGCTGGTGGACGGGGTCTACACCCGCGGGCATCATCTGCCCAAGTTCGCCACCCAGGTCTTGGAACGTTTCCGGGATCTCCTGGTCAGCCAAATCCTCCTCCCGGAGGCAACCCGGGCGGAGGAAACCGAGTCCCCGGACCGCCCGCCGGATGAACTCATCCACTTAAGCCCGGCGGAGATCCTGGAATTGAAACGTCTCGGGCAGGCGGTGGACCTGGCCCGGGTGGAGGCCATCATCCGGATCCTCATGTCCGCTCTGGAGGAGATCGGCCGCGCCCCTTCCACCCGGATCGTCCTGGAACTCGCCCTGATCCGGGCCGCCCGCTCGGGGGAAATTTTATCCCTGGAAGTGATCCTCAACCGGATCGAGTCCCTGGAAAAACGGCTCTCGCTCCCGAACCCGGGCAACCCCGCCCCCGCCGGCCCGGCCCCCGCGGCCGACCGGGACGGAACCGGGGATCGCCCGCCGGCTCCCTCGCCGCCGGCGCCGAGGGCCGCCCCGGACTCGGCCGGCCCGGGCCGGAAAGACGGTCCCGCGTTTATCTCTTTCCTGCACAAGCGCGGGCACTTCCTGGCCGACTTCCTGGAAATCCTCGACCCGGTCAAGCCCGATACCTCCGCCCTCCGGATCTCGCTCTCGGGCAATCCCATCCTGGTCGAGTATGCCCGCGATCCGGAAAACCTGATTTCGCTCTCGGACCTGGCGGCGGAATTCTTCGGCCGTCCGGTCCATTTCCTTCCCGTCGAATCGCCGTCCGAACCCGCTCCCCCGAAGCCCCGCGGCCCCGCCCCGCGCCCTCCCGAAAAACTCATCCCCCCCGCCCCCGAACCGGTCCCGGCCCCGGCCGGGAGCCTCGCCCCCCCCTCCGAGGTTCGAAGCCCCGGGGAAAAAACCGAAACCGACCTGGAGCGCCACCGGAAAAATGAAACCCAGAACCATCCCCTGGTCCGGGAGGCCATCCAGATTCTGGGCGGAGAGCTGGAAGTCCGCCTGAGAAAAAAACCGCTTTAAAGGAGAACCAGATGAAAGGTCTAGGAAATATTACCCAGCTCATGAAGCAGGCCAAGGACATGCAGGCCCGGATGGCCCAGATCCAGGAAGAACTGGAAAAGCGGCAGTACGAGGCTTCCTCCGGGGGAGGGATGGTGGTGGCCACCGTCAACGGGCGCCAGGAAATCCTCTCCCTCCGGATTGAGCGCGAAGTGGTCAAACCCGAGGATATCGGGATGCTCCAGGACCTGATTATCTCCGCGGTCAACCAGGCCCTGAGGGTCGCCCGGGAATCGGCCCAGGAGGAACTGTCCAAGCTCACCGGCGGACTGTCCCTGCCCGGCCTGTTCTAACCACCATGGGTCAAACGCCTTCCACCCCGCCCCCGCCTGATCTCCTGGCCGAACTCGTGGAGCAGCTGAAAAGACTCCCCGGGATCGGGGAAAAGGGAGCCCTGCGCCTGGCCCTCTTCCTGATCCGGAGCCCGGCGGAGCTCTCCGAATCGCTGGCCCGGGCCATCGCGGGCGCCCGCCGGCACACCACCCTCTGCCCGCTCTGCTTCAATCTCTCCACCGGCGGCGAACCCTGCGCCATCTGCGCGAACCCGGGGCGTGACCCCGGGCTTCTCTGCGTGGTGGAAACCCCCGCCGACCTGAAGGCCCTGGAAAAGTCGAGAAGCTACAGCGGGCGCTATCACATCCTGCACGGGACGCTCTCGCCCCTGGACGAGATCGGGCCCGGGGAGCTCAAGATCTCCGAGCTCCTAGCCCGGCTCGAGAAGGAAACCTTCCGCGAGATCATCCTGGCCCTGAACCCCAACGTGAAGGGCGAGGCCACCGCCCATTACCTGGCGGGAAAGCTCAGATCCTGCGGAATCAAGGTCACCCGGATCGCCTCGGGCGTCCCCGCGGGAAGCGAGCTGGAATACCTGGACCGCCTGACCATTGAACAGGCGGTCAAATACCGGAGGGAGTGGGAATAAAAACCCGGGCGCGAAAATAAACTTGAAAATAATTGCTATCTTTGTTAAATAGCTTAGGATAATCAGGGCGAGCGGCAAAACCCGAAAAGGAGCGAAATTTGGCCTTCCCGCAGTTGATAATGTATGAGGAGGAATCCCAGCAGATTTCCAACGTCCTGGAACGGCTGGTGCGGGATTCCAACGCCAAAACCATCTTCCTGGTCGATAAAAACGGCCAGCTGATCTCCAGCGCCGGGGACGTCGCCCGGATCGACACCACCTCCCTGGCCTCCCTGACCGCCGGCAATATCGCCGCCACCGGCGGCCTGGCCAAACTGCTTGGGGAAAAGGAATTCTCCATCCTTTTCCACGAGGGAGAGAAGGACAACCTGCACATCTCCCTGATCGGCCAGCGGGTCATCCTGGTGGTCATTTTCGACGAGCATTCCTCCCTGGGCCTGGTCCGGCTCCGGGTAAAAAAGGCCAGCGGCGAGCTCAACGCCATCTTCGAGGGATTGATCCGGAAAACCGAGGCTTCCTCCGGCGAAGGTACGGAGTCGCCCTTCGCCGAGATTACCGACGATGACATCGAAAACCTGTTCGGAGAGTAAAAACCCTTAGCCTGAATTCAGACCATGTCCTTCGTTAATTATTCCTCGCGGGAAATCAACACCAAGATCGTTTACTACGGGCCCGGCCTCTGCGGGAAAACCACCAATCTCCGGTACATCTTCACCAAGACCAATCCCCAGGCCCGGGGCAAGATGATCTCCCTGGCCACCGAAACCGAGCGGACCCTGTTCTTCGACTTCCTCCCCCTCTCCCTGGGGGAAATCCGGGGGTTCAAGACCCGCTTTCACCTCTACACCGTCCCCGGGCAGGTGTTTTACGACGCCAGCCGGAAGCTGATTCTCAAGGGGGTGGATGGGATCGCCTTCGTGGCCGACAGCCAGGTGGAGAGAATGGAAGCCAACCTGGAAAGCTTTGAGAACATGAAGGTTAACCTGAAGGAACAGGGTTACGACCTGGAGCGCATTCCTTACGTGATCCAGTACAATAAGCGCGACCTCCCCAACGCCGCCCCGGTAGAGGAGATGCGCAAGCTCCTCAACGACAAGGGCGTTCCCGATTTCGAGGGCGTAGCCCGCTCCGGCGACGGGGTTTTCGACACCCTGAAGACCATCTGCAAGCTCGTCATCATCGAGCTTCGTAAGGGCAAGTAGGTTTCTCCCCTCATTTTTTCCCTTCTCCCCCCGGATTTTCCCGCGGAACTTGTGCCCTCATCATACCCGCGAAAATTCCTCTTGACATCACTGGTACTGTTTGTTATTGATAGCGACAAGTTCATTTCCACCACAACCAAAGGAGGTCAAAATGTCCTGGGAAAGGCTGAATAAATTTCTCCGCGACGAGGAAGGCCAGGGGATGACGGAGTACATTTTAATCGTCCTTTTGATCGCGATCGTCGCCATCGCCGCTTTCAAATACTTCGGAAAGAAGGTGGGGACAACGGTGAAGGATGCCGCCAACACTCTTTCCGATGAAGCAAGCAAGGCGACCAAAGAAGGGACAAAATAGAAACAAGAAATATCTACCGATTAATTTTACGATTTACTAAAAAACCCCCGCGATCGAGAACCCTTGATCCGGGGGCAATTTTTCCCAACCTCGCACCCTTGACAAAAAATCCCCAGCAGTGCCCTTCCTGCTCCGGCCCCCCGGGGCCGAATATTCGCCAGGATCAGGCCGGACAGGCCATGGTGGAGTTCGCCATCGCTTTCCCGGTTCTGTTGCTTCTGGTTCTCGCTATCATCCAGCTCGCCCTTCTCTTCAACGCCAAGCAGGTGGTAACCTACGCCGCCTTCACGGCCGCCCGCTCGGCGGCAGTCTACCCGAACAAAAGATTTAAGGCCGTCTACGCCGCAAGGCTCGCCTGCGTGCCCATTTCCGCCTCGACGGGCCAAATGATCAAGAGCCTTATCAACCCCGGTTCCTCCGGCAACACGGGCGCGGAGGCCAAGGGATTCGAGGCCTCGCAGGTTTTCCAGGGCCTCCCCGGGGCGGGCGGAATGGCGCTCCAAATCGCGGATAAATACGCTTATTCCTATCTTTTCACGAAGGTCCGGTTCCTCGATGACCAGGGTGAAGAAATGGAGCTGGAGCGGCAGTTAAAGGTGGGGGAGCAGTTCACCGTGGAGGTGACGCACTGGTACACCCTGATTATTCCCCTGGTCAACCGGATTCTCGCCACCCAGGAGATCGAGGTCCCCGGCTCGCCGGTCAAGATCACCATTCCGATCGGCGCCTTCAACCTCCTCGGAGCGCAGGCCGGGCATTATTTCTTCCCGGTCCGGTCGCATACTACGATGCAGGTGGAGGATGACATTTAAATGACGATTGCGGATTGTAGATTGCGGAATGAAAACCAGAAACAGGTCGCAGGTAGCCGGTAGCCAAAAACCGGTCAAAATAATTGCGGATTAAAACAAATATCAGAAATGACTTTAAAAAAACCGCTCGATAAATCGAGCAACTACAAAAATTTCCTTCTCGCGGGCTAAAGCCCGCGCCTACCAACTTGGACCCTCGGCCCCTGGGATCCTGGGACCCTCTTTTTATTTCCGGGATTTTTTCTTTTCGATGAGGCGGACGGATTCGATCACCATCCCCTGGTCCACCGCCTTGGCCATATCGTAGACGGTGAGGGCGGCGACCGCCACCGCGGTCAGGGCCTCCATCTCCACCCCGGTCCGGCCCCGGGTTTTGACCCGCGCCCGGATCGAGAGCGCGTCCGGCGGCTCCGCCCGGAGCTCGACCTCGGCATGGGTAATCTCCAGCGGGTGGCAGAGCGGGATCAGGTCTCCCGTCCGCTTGGCCGCCTGGATCCCGGCCAGGCGGGCGGTGGCGAAAAGATCCCCCTTGGCCAGGCCTCCGGCCAGGATCAGCTTCAGGGTGGCGGGCTTCATCCTCACCCTGCCCCCGGCCGTCGCCTGGCGGGAGACCACGTCCTTGGCCGTGACATCCACCATTTTTAGTTTTCCCCGGGCATCAACGTGGCTCAGTATTTTCTTTTTCGTTTTCATCCCTGCCTCAAAAGATTTTCAAATGATTGTTTTCTTCGGCGGTTTTGTCGTTGCCTCATTTATGAGGCTTATCCGGAGCAAAGTCGAAAGCTTCGCATTGATAAATGTTTTCTCCGCCCGATAAATCGGACAACTACAGTAATTGTTCGACATCATTTCAGGGTAAAATTTTCCCCGGATTTAATATCCCCTTCGGATCGAAAGCCTGCTTGATCCGTTTCATCAGGGAGAGGGCCGGCTCCGTCACCTCCAGGGAAAGGTAGGGCCGCTTGGCCAGCCCGATGCCGTGCTCCCCGGAGATGGTCCCGCCCATCCCCACCACCGCCTTGAGAATTTCCCCGACCGCGGTTTCGGCCGCCTCGACTTCCCCGGGGTTTTCCGCGTCGAAAAGGAGGTTCAGGTGGATATTCCCGTCGCCCGCATGGCCGAAGTTGGCGTTTCCCACCCCCCGGCCCCGGCAGATTTCGTCGGTAACCCGGAGCAGGTCGGCGATCCGGTCGAGGGGCACGGCCACGTCCTCGCTCAACCGGTGGGGATAGCGCCGGGCCAGCGTCGGGGAAAGCGCCCGGCGGGCCAGCCAGAGGTCGTCGGCGGCCTTCTGGTCCTCGGCCACCAGGACCTCAAAAGCCCCCGCCGCGCCCAGGATTTCGCGCAGTTTCAGCATCTCCCGCGCCAGGGCCTCCGGATCTCCATCGTTCTCGACCAGGATCAGGGCCCCCGCCTTCTCGGGGATGGTAATCTTGCCCGCTTCCTTCAAAACCCGGAGGCTCCCTCCGTCCAGGAGCTCCATCGTGGCCGGCAGAAACCCTTTCCGCAAAACCGTCCGGACCGCGTTCCCCGCCCGGGACACGTCCGGGAAATAGGCGAGAAGCGTCTTCCTCCCCGCGGGCAGGGGGATGAGCTTGACCGTGATCCGGGTGACCACCGCCAGGGTCCCCTCCGAGCCAACCAGGAGGCGGACCAGGTCGTAACCGACCACGCTCTTCCGCGTCTTCCGGCCGGCGTGGAGGATCCGCCCGTCGGGCAGGACGGCCTCCAGGGCCAGGATATAATCGCGGGTCACCCCGTACTTGACCGTGCGGAGGCCGCCGGCGTTGGTGGAGACGTTGCCACCGATCGTGCAGAAGTTATAGCTGGCCGGGTCGGGGGGATAAAAAAGCCCCTCGGCCTGGACCCGCTGGTGGAGAGCCCCGGTTACCACCCCGGGATCCACCTCGGCCAGGAGATTGTCGCCGTCCACCTGGTGAATCGACGTCAACCGCTCGAGGGAAAGCACCAACCCTTCCGGGACCGGGATGGAGCCCCCCACCCTTCCCGAGCCCGCCCCCCGGGGAATCACCGGGAAACCCTCCTCGGAGGCCACCCGGAGGATCTCGGAAACCTCCAGGGCCGAGCGGGGAAAAGCCACCGCCGCCGGGAGAACCTCCCGGTTCAGGGCATCATAGGAATAGGAGACCCGGTGCTCGGGATCGGTGAAGAAATTCTCGCGGCCGACGATTCCCTCGATCCGCTTCCGAACCCGGTCCTCCTGGAGTTTTACGTCTTTGCCGAATACCAAGTCCATATTTCTCCCCCTCAACCTCCCTTCTCCCCCATGGGGAGAAGAAAATGATGGAAGGGCTGTGAAATTTACCTAATCAGATTCTTCGTAGTATGCCGATTCATCGGCGGTTTTCAGAAAGCCCGATAAATCGGGCAACTACGACTGGATTAAACGAATTAGTTGCTTTCCCCAAGCTTATTCTACCGGATCCTGATTACTGCCAGTTGATCCAGGGGCTGCAGCTCCCCCGAAACCCTCACCCCATTCAACGTGTAGACATAATAATAATGACTCCCGGCATCATAATACACCGAGATGCGGTGGGCCAAGTCCGATAAGGTTTTCTGAACCTGCAGGGCCGGGCTCGCGGGATTGGAAACGTCCAGCATCACCATCCCCTGGGAATCCGCGGCGAGAAAGGCATAATCCGTGACGATCTCTACGTCATAAGCCTTATAGCTTCCGTAGCTTTTCAGGAGGGAAGGACCGGCGGGGTTGGAAAGATCGTAAAGCTTCAGCCCAAAATCCCCATCGGCCACCAAGAGAAGCCCGTTTTGATAAGCCAGGGCCCGCCCGTCGCTGATTGTCTGGGTATCCTTCAGAATTGGGTGGGCCGGATCGCTTATGTCCAAAGTAATCAAGGAATTATGATTAATCACATAAGCATAATTCCCGAAAACCGTAACATCCCGGGGTGAACTGATCGAATATTCTCCCACCTTGACCGGGGGGGCGGTCTTGCTGGTCACGTCGATCAGGTAAAGCTTGTCCGCGCAGAGATAGGCGTAATTCCCGCTCACCGATACTCGAGAAACCCCGGAGAGTGCGGAGTACGGGTCCGCAGGGTTAGGCCAACTGCTTTTAACGGCCGGCCGGACCGGATCGGTGGCGAAATCAATTACCCGCAGACCATCACGATCGCTCCCTGGGGGCACTCCATCAGCGGTATCCCGGTCCGCCAGATAAGCCCATTGGACTCCATCCGAGAAAAGACCCCTCGCGTCCCCCGGTGTGTCTACATTACCGATCAAACCCGGGGGATCAGATGCCGAAGAAAGATCATAAACGTCCAAGCCGCCTCGTCCGAGGGTGAGAAAAAGTTTATTTCCTTTTACCTGTAGATCTGTGGGATATCCGGAAGTGTTATAGGATGTAATCAATTCCGGATTTGCCGTTGCTGGAGGATTACCCAAAAGGTGGTTCTCGGTGACTACCAAGCCCCAGCTTCCTCCTCCAATAAAAGAAAAATCCCCATAATTAACCATCTGATAAAAATGCTCACCACATCCTAGAGCGGTACAAGGATCAAACCTTTCGGAAGGTATTACCATAAATGGATGTTCTGGATCAGTAAGGTTGGCAATTTGGTATCCGCAACTTCCGACTGTGATATAAGCCAAATCTGGATCTGGAGCACTTGTAACTGCAACTCTTTCTGGGATACAGCTATATGTCGCCAACCGAGATTTTTCTGTTATTGTCGAATTAGGAGCTATCGGTGAATACGAATAAATTATGAGCTTCGAATTTTCCGCGAGAAGATAAACATAATCATTCCCATTTGAATGATGCTTAGCTTTTACATCATAAGCAACATCTGAAATTTTTATTTCTTTATCGAAAAAATGTGACGTATTTCCGGGTGGTATTTGAAAATTGAAAATTTCCATGCCGTATTGGGAGGCGGTAAAAACATTCATTTTTTCGTCCACATCCGCTGCCCAAAAATCACGAATTATTTGATCTTCATTCTGAACTTTAACAATCGGGTTGCTTTGGTTTTCTAAATCATAAATATAAAGACCGTAGAGAGAAGACTCTTTAGAAAAGAAAAGGTAATCTTTTTGATCAAAAGGATGATTTTTAATATAAATGTCCGTGATTGAGTTGTTAGAGAATATGCTACCCAAATCCGAAGGGGTACTTGGATCGTTTACATCCATTACCTCCGCTCCGGAATTAGTACTTAACGCCAAATAGGCACGTTTATTATAAATATAAATATTTCTGGAATCTCCCAGAACACTTGTTCGAGATATTAGGATCGGAGCCGGGCTGTTAAGATTGGGAACCGAAAAGACTTCCATCCCGGCCTCCCCATCCGCCAGATAAAGATAGCCCGATGGCGGGGTCCCCGGGATAACCTCGAGATATATTCCTATGGCCGTCCCGCTTTTCACCGTCCGGGAAAGGCTGAGCCCTGCCACCCCCGGCTTGACCGTCACCGGGGTGGTCGCCTCCGCCGTGAGACCGCCGTCATCAACCACCCGGACCCGGGCGGTATAATTCCCATTCACTTGATAGCCATTGTAGGATTCATTAGGCACCTGCACTGATCCCTCGAGCGTATGCTGATCCCAGGTGCCGTTTCCGTCAAAATCCCAGTCATATCCTGTGATGGTCGTGTCCCCATCGGGGTCGTGCGCGGTCACGGAGAAATTGACCGTCCCTCCCGTCTTGAGCACGCTGGGGGTAGCGCTGAAGCTGAAAGGGGTTATCACCGGCGGACGGTTCACATTCAGCACCGTGATCACGAGGGTTCCGAAGTCCGAAAGCCGGGGATCGCCGTCATCAGTGGCGGTCACCGTGAGGGGGTAATCGCCGGCCTGGTCGTAATCCGGCACCCAGAAGAACTCCCCCGTGTTCACATTCAGGGTGGAGCCCCGGGGCATCGGCCCGGCGGCATAGGTTACGTTGTTGACATCGGGATCGGCGGCGGTCAGCCAGAAATCCAAGACCTGTCCTTCACTGATCATCCGGTCCGCCAGGCCGGATAGCGCCGGCGGGCGGTTGGTGTTGTAAACCACGAGATCCAGCGCGACGCTCGCAGTCAGGGGGGGATCCGAGAGATCGGTTACGGTAAAAACCTCGCGGTAGTTCCCGGCCTGGTCGTAACCCGGGCGCCAGACCCAGGTTGCCGTGGTCCCGTGCGGGTATAAAACCGCGCCGCGGAGGGCGGGGGCGAAATCAAAAACCAGCGGGTCTTCGTCGGGGTCCCACCCGACCAGCGCGAGCGCCATCTCCCCTCCCTCAAAGGCGACGGGACTGCCTTCCACCTTCAGGGTGGGAGGCCGGTTGGTGTTCAAAACCCGGATGCGGACCGTCACGCTGCTCACCGCCTTTCCGTCCGACGCCGAGAAGATGACGCGGTATTCCCCTTCCTGGTCAAAGTAAGGCGTCCACTTGAATTTCCCCGTCTCCTTGAAAAAAGCGGCGCCCGCGGGCAGGAGGGAGGCAATGTAGACGACCGGGTCGCCGTCCGGATCCGACGCCCGGACCAGAAAGATCAGAGTCTCGCCCTCGCTCACCGCCTGGTCGGGAAGGGGTTCGAACGCCGGGGTACGATTATCCCCTCCCCCGGCCTGGCTGATCACCACTACCCAGTCATGGATCGCGGTTTTGTCTCCGTCGCTGACCAGGACCCGGACCTCCAGGGCCTGGCCGACCAGTTCCGGCCCGGGGGCGAAGACAAAATCCGGCCCGGAAGCGGCAAACGCGCCGTCCACATACCAGTTGAAGACCATCTCGTCCCCGTCCGGATCCTCAGCAGTGACGGAAAAATTCACCTCCTGGCCGGGGGAAACGGAGACCATCTCGGCGGCGGGAAGGATCTGCACCAGCTCCGGGGCCCGGTTACCCGGCCGCGGGATCCGGGCGGTGATGACCGCGAGATCCGTCCCATCGGCCCGGCCGTCCGAAACACTTAATTCCAGGTAATACCGCCCCGGCAGATCGGGGACAAAATAGGTAACCTCCCGGTCCCAGTCGAGCAGAAACGCCCCGCTGAAATAAGGCCGGTCAAGCAGGGACCAACGGAAGGAAAGGGGCCGGGATTCCACCGCCCGGGACGAGCCCTGGCCGTCCAGGATGACTTCCCGTCCCACCGGGACGATCTGATCGGGGCCCGCCACCGCGACCGGTCCCGCGGCCTCCGGACCCGTCTCCGGCGGGGCCCCCGCCTCACGCCCGCAGCCCGCTCCCGGCCCCAGGACTAGACCGGCCAGAAAAATTATCGGCCCGAAACGGGCAAGATTGTTAATCCGCCCACGCATTTTTAAATGACCAATCCCATCTTAAGCCTCCCCGCCCTTGACGGGGCAAGCGAAGGGGGAGAGAAAATATCGCAATTTAAACCTGATCCTGATTTAACTGGAAACTCGAAACTTTTTTATGCCCTCCGGGCCACCCTCAAAATCACGTCCCGGAGAAGGGGAAGATTGGCGGTGAGCGAAAACCTTTTCCTGACCTCTTCCCGGGCCGCCTCCCCCATTTTTTTCCGCAACCCCTCGTCTTCAATGAGCCGGGCGGTCTTTTCCTCCCACTCCTCGATCCCCCCGGCTAATAATCCATTTTCCCCCTCGCGGATAATCTCCGGATAGACCCCGGACCGGGATGCCACCGGCGGGATCGCCAGGGCCATGTACTGGATCGCTTTGAAGCCGCACTTGCCCCGGCTCCAGGGGTCGTCACCCAGGGGCGCGAGGCCGATATCCAGGGCCGCGAGCCGGGGATACTCGCCGGCGAGGGTCCAGGGAATATTCTGAATCGAAGCCCCAGGGACTTCGAACGCGCCGTTGGAAATCACCCGGAACTCCACCTTTTTTCCGAACCGGGCCTGGAGGCGGGGAAATGCCTCGGCGATCTTCGAGAGATACCAGAGATTTTCCTGTGTGCCGGTCCAACCCACTCTAACCCCGGCGGCCGCCTCGCTTTTTCCCCGGGGAACCCGGGAGATAAAATCCAGGTCCACCCCGGTGGGGATCACCTCCACCCGGGAGCAGAAAGGCCGGGCGTAATCCGCCAGATACCTGTTTCCGGCCACCACCGCCCGGGAGCGCCTCAGGGTTTTTTCGAGCCGCGCCGAAACCCCGGGGTCCGGGTTCTCCTCCCAGGGCGGGCGGGTAAAAATGGCGTCGTCAAAATCAAAAATGATCCGGGGGTTGGCCCGGGCCAGAAGATCAATGCCGAAAGAGAGCACCTGTTTCTGGATAAATACCGCGTCCGCCCGGGCGGCCCGGACCAGCGCCTGGATAAGATAAGCAAACCGCCGGACCGGCCGGGGATCCCGGGGCGGGGTGATCACCTCGGCCTCGATCCCCTCCCCCCGGAGGGGCTCCAGGAACTGGTAGACCCGGAGACGACTGCTCGGGGCCTCCGGCCCCCAGATGGGGAGAAAAAGAACCTTGATTCCTTTCATTCTTCTTTAAGATTAACCCAATTCCGGCCCGGTTTGAATCCCGGAAAACCCCTTTCCCCGATAAAGGTATGAACCGCGTGAGAATGTTTTCATGTTGGTCAGTATGGTAACCCGGTGATATTCTGGACAGCACAGGTGACAGGAGTTTGACCGGTGGATTCTAATCCTCCTTTCTTCAATCCTCTCCCCTGGTGGGAGAGGATCTGAGGCATGCCCTTGGGAGCTTTAGCGAAGGAGGGAGAGGGGGAAGGCAGCCAAATATTCGGCCCGACGTTGTTTAAACTGAACGCTGAAGATGTAATGGACTTCAAACACCAAGATAAAAACCTGGTTCTGGAATTCACGGGTGGAGAACCGGAAGCTGGGGAAGAAAATCGAGGCGCTTTTGTCCAATGTCAAGGGCTGACCCCTTGTTCCCTTCTTTCCCGCATGGAACAATCGCTTCCAGTGAATCGACGGCAATTGAGACCTCGGACATAACCAGATCCTTTCCCGGCTTGCCCTGGGCCGGGGTAAGAATTTATAATGGCAGAGCTGCCGGAGGAATTCCGGCGGGCACACCGAAAGCCTCGAAAGCAGGAACCTTCAGGAGGGAAAAGAGATGACCAAGTTCACCGGGCCTTTCAACGAAGCGACCATTATCGGAACCAGCCGCAACCGCTCGTTCCAGTTTCCCAACAAGGTTTACCTCCGCTCCCACTTCGACAAGGACGGGCGGAAGACCAAGGGGCTTCACGACCTTACCTACAAGGAACTGGAGCAGGAAATCCGCTCCCTGGGGGTCGGGCTGTATATCCTGGGGGGGAGGCAATTCGACCGGGTGGGGGCTTTCGGGCCCAATACCCCCCGCTGGATCGCGGCGGTCCTGGCCATTCTGGCCGGGCGGGGGACCTTCGTCCCGATTTATCCCTCCAGCAAGACCGACGATGTCTGGTGGATCCTCTCCGATTCCGAGGCCAAGGCGGTTTTCTGCCACGGGAAGGAGCAGGTCGAGAAGGCCCTCGAGGTCAAGGACAAGCTCCCCCATTTGAAATGGATCATCGTGATGGACCCGGACGTGAAAATCAAGGACGAGAAAGTGATCTCCTACGCGGAGGTGGTGGAGAAGGGGCGGGCCGACAAGCGCCGGGAAGAAGAGCTCGAAAACATCACCAAGGAAGTCAGCCCCGACGACGTGGCGGCCATCATCTACACCTCCGGCACCACCGGCCGGTCCAAGGGGGTGGTGCTCACCAACAACAACTTCAACAGCCAGCGGGTGATCTCGGATTCCTTCGATTTCAGCACTAATGATATCTGGTTCGGCCACCTGCCGATGTGCCACGTCTTCGGTCTCTCCTCCGACCTTCTGAATTCCGGCCAGCAGGCGGGCCTGCTCTTCATCGTGGACTCGGTCGAGACGGAATACCTGCGGGAAAACCTCCGGCTCTGCCGCCCGACGGTCATGTCGAGCGTACCCCGGCTCTGGGAGAAGATTTACATCCAGATCAACAACATCGTGCAGACCAAGAAACCCTTCGAGCAGAAGATCTTCCACTGGGCGATCGGGGTGGGGAAGGAATGCTTCCTCCGGAAGAACGAGAAAAAGCCGCTCCCCCTGGGACTCAAGCTCAAGTCGAAGGTGGCCGGCGCGGTCTTCAAGAAAATCCGGGGCGAGGCGGGCCTCGACCGCCTGAAGATCTGCCACACCGGGGGCGGGCCGATTTCCCCCGACCTGATCGTTTTCTTCGGGGCCATCGGGGTGAACCTCTACCAGGGCTTCGGGCTGACCGAGACCTCCCCGGTGACCCATACCTGCACCCCGGCCAACCACCGGCTCGGCTACGTGGGCAAACCGATCCCGGGGACCGAGTGCAAGATCGCCGAGGACGGGGAAATCCTGATCAAGGGCCCCCAGGTGATGAAGGGCTACTTCCACAACGACGAGGCCACCCAGGCGGCCTTCACCCCGGACGGTTTCTTCAAGACCGGGGACATCGGCGAGATCGACCCCGAGGGTTACCTCCGGATCACCGACCGCAAGAAGGAGCTGATCATCACCCGCGGGGGGAAGAACATCCCGCCCCAGCCGATCGAGATCGCCTTCAACACCGATCCCTTCGTGGAGCAGATTTACGTGAGCGGGGACAACCGGAACTACCTGGTTGCCCTCCTGGTCCCGGATTTCGTCCGGCTCCAGGAGTGGGCCAAGGAAAAAGGAATTGAATTCTCCAGCCAGGAGGACCTGGTGAAAAAGAAACCGGTCCTGGACCTCTACCGGAAATCGGTGGACCAGGTCAACCGGAACCTGGCTAAGTACGAGACGATCAAGCGCTTCGCCGTCCTCCCCAACGCCTTCACCGAGGCTGGGGGCGAGCTGACCCCGACCCAGAAACTGAAACGCCGGGTGATCGAGAAAAAATACAAGGACCTGATCGAGAGTCTCTATGCCGGCTCGGATTAGGAGGAAATCCCTAGCACCCAATCCCGGATCGTGACCTGACCCTGAATTCCGCTTTTACCTTGAACCCTGGAATCCTCGGCCCCCTGAACCCTTTTATTTAGGGGTTAAGTGCGCGTTGTTCTCTGTGTTAAAATCCCCGCTTCTGCCTGCGCCTGACTTGATCTTCACGCTTTCAAATCAAGCATGATCCGAGTTTTCTCCGGCAACCGGCAGGACCGGGGTATTGCATCCAGGCGCTTACCTGTTTAGAAACCCGCGCGCGAGAAACCTTCCCGGCCGTGTTTTTATCGGGGCGCGATGCCGTCCGGCTTGAATTTAACGTTCCCTTTAATTAAGATGGTTAGGAAATTCTCTGAAAACCTGAGAGGTGAGCAATGGAAATCCGTGGAGCAATGGTGGCCCTGGTGACTCCCTTCCGTAACGACCGGATTGACCGGGCCGCGGTCAAGAAGCTGATCGACTACATGATCGAAAACGGGATCGATGCCATCATCCCCTGCGGCACCACCGGGGAGTCCGCCACCCTCTCCCACGAGGAACACGACGAGATGATCGAGATCACCCTGGAGCTCACGGCCGGCCGGGTCCCGGTGATCGCCGGGACCGGTTCCAACTCCACCCGGGAGGCGGTCCGTTTGACCAAGCATGCCGCCCAGGCGGGGGCCCAGGCCGCGCTCCTCATCACCCCCTACTACAACCGGCCGACCCAGGAGGGCCTCTACCAGCATTTCCTGGCGATCTCGGAGGCCTCGGACCTTCCCCTGGTTCTCTACAACGTCCCGGGGCGGACCGGGGTCAACCTGCTCCCCCCGACCGTGGCCCGGCTGGCCGAGCACAAGAATATCATCGGAATCAAGGAGGCCTCCGGCTCCCTGCCCCAGGCCATGGAGATCCTCACCCTCTGCCCGCCGAAGTTCCTCCTGCTCTCCGGGGAAGACATGCTGAACCTCCCGCTCTACGCCATCGGGGCCCAGGGGACGATCTCGGTCATCGCCAACGTCGCCCCCCAGCTCGTTTCCGGGCTTTACGACGCTTTCATCGCCGGCAAGCTGAAAGAAGCGGATTTCCTGAACCGCAACCTCTTCGAGCTGAACCGGATTCTTTTCGTGGAAACCAACCCGATCCCGGCGAAAGCCGCCCTGGCCATGATGGGAATGATCGGTCCCGAGATCCGGCTCCCGCTGACCGAGCCCTCCGCGGAAAATAAAAACAAGATCCGCGGCGTACTCAAAGACCTGGGGCTTTTAAGTTGAAGGTTCCGATTATCATCTCCGGCGCCGCCGGCCGGATGGGACGGGCGGTGATCCTCGCCGCCCGGGAAGATCCCGAGATCTCGATCGCCGGGGCCCTGGAGCACCCGGGGTATCCGCTCGCCGGCCGGTCCCTGGCCGAGGTCCACCAAGACCCCGCCCTGCCCGCGCTTCGCCTGGAAAAAGATCCCCGGCTTTTTCTCCGCCGCCGCTCGGTCTGGATCGAATTCTCCGACCCCACCGCCTCCCTGGAGCACCTCCGCCTGGCGGCCCGCGTGGGCCATCCCATGGTCATCGGCACCACCGGTTTCACCCCGGCGGAGAAGGAAGAAATCATCCAGCTCTCCCGGAAGATCCCGGTTATCCTCTCCTCCAACATGAGCTTCGGGGTCAACGTCCTCTTTCACCTGGCCGGCGAAGCGGCCCGGCTCCTGGGAAAGGATTACCAGGGGGAGATCCTGGAGATCCATCATAACCAGAAAAAAGACGCCCCCAGCGGAACCGCCCTGACCCTGGCCGATATCGTAGCCCGGGAGCGGAAAAGCCGTTCGCGGGACCTCCTGGTTTTCGACCGTTCCCCGAAAAAGGAAAAAAGGGGCGCGGAGGAAATCGGGATGGCCTCCCTCCGGATCGGGGACGTGGTAGGAGAACACACCGTGTTCTTCGGAACCGCGGGGGAAAGACTGGAAATAACCCACCGGGCGACCAGCCGCGAAGCTTTCGCCCGCGGGGCCGTCAAGGCCGCCAAGCTAATTTTCAGGAAGAAACCCGGGTTTTACCGCCTGCAGGAACTCCTGGTCTCCGGCTAATCGTTCCGGAGCGGCATGATCAGGACCAGGTGGTCCTTCTCTTCTTTACCCGAGATCACCAGTGGGGAAAGATCGTCCCCGAAATTCAGGGTGACGGATTCGTCTCCGAAGGATTCCAGACCCTCGCTCAGGTAGCGGGAATTGAAGTTCATCTCGATATTTTTTCCCTCGTATTCCACCGGGATCTCCTCTCGGATTTCCCCGGTGTCCGGATGCTGGGAGTGGACGATCAGATTGCTTTTTTCCATCTTGATCTTCAGGCCCTGAACCTCGCGGGTGGAGAGAACGGTGGCCCGGCGGAGGGATTTAACCAGGCTTTCCTTGATAACCTTGGCCCGGTTTCTCTCCTCCTTGGGGATCACGGCGTTATAGTCAGGGTATTCACCATCAATGAAACGCACGTAGATCGAGTCGCTTCCGATCTGCACCCGGCCCAGGTTGGGCAAGATGTTTAATCTTACCGTCTCGGCTTCCCCCGCTTTCAGACCCTCCAGATAACCCACGATTCTTCGGACCTCCTGAATCCCCTTCTTGGGCAGGATTACCCCTTTTTTCAAAACCTTCCCGCCACCCTTCCCTTCCGCCCTTCCATTAATCATGGCTAGGCGGTGCCCGTCGGTAGCAACCATCTTTATCGCGACCTCCCGTTTTTCCTTATCTTCCTCACCCGAACAGAAAAAAATCCCCTGCAGATACTGCCGCCGCTCGTCTTTGGAAGTCGCAAAGATAGTTTTTTCCACCATATTAATTAGAACCTTGGAATTTAATTTCAATTCCTCCTCATCGCTTTCAAAGCTCGGAACCTTGGGATACTCAGCCGGATTCAATCCCATCAACTGAACCAGATTCATTTTTTTCTGGCCCAGCGAAGGGTAATGAATCTCCGCCCAGAAATTCTCCTTGGTTTTTATATCGATCATCCCATCGGGTAGTTCCTTAACCAGCTCATAAAGCCGCTTGGCCGGGAGCACTATCCCCCCCTCCTCCTTAATCTCCAGTAAACCTTCCTTGGCTTTTCGCTCCAGGTTAATGGCGATATCCAATCCCGTGGCCACCAGGGAAAGATTATCCTTATGAGCGGCAATTAAAAGATGAGAAAGAATAGGTTTTACCTCGATTGATTCCGATACCCCCTGAGAGATATACAACATCTGAAGAAAATCCTTTTGTTTGATTTTTATCTTCATATATTATCTCCTCCTTATTTTCTTAATTTACATAATAAACATAGTAAAAGTAAATATGTTTATAAAAATACCTTTGCGCCCGCAACTAATTATCATACATTAAATATTCCTGTTGATAACCCGGATGATAAGTTTGGAAGTTGTCTCCGTTCTGAGAGTGGGCTGTTTATAAATATTATTTTCATTCCCTGTCTTGTCCACAGTTTATCAGTCCTTAAGATCCTTGGTGATTCGATCGATGGTCATGCTTAGCTGGATATTGTTTTCCAGTTGTTTTTGCACCTTTTTGTTGGCGTGGATGACAGTGGAGTGGTCCTTTCCGCCGAACTTGCTGCCGATTTCCGGGAACGAGGAGTTGGTCAGCTTCCGGGAGAGATACATGGCGATCTGGCGGGGCACGGTGAAGGCTTTTAGCTTGCGGGAGGATTTCAGGTCGGCGATCTTCAGGTTAAAATGGTTGGCCACGGCCTTCTGGATGGATTCGATCGAAACCGGAATCCCCTCGTTGTGAACGGAGATGTTTTTAAAGACCTTCTTGGCGAAATCCAGGTTGATCTCGCTGTTATAAAAGCTGGCGAAGGCGCTGATCCGGATCAGAAACCCTTCCAGCTCCCGAATGTTGGAGGAGGAGGTGTTGGCCAGGAATAAAGCTACGTCATCCGGCAGGACAATTTTATTATTTTCCGACTTCTCCTTCAGGATTGCGATTTTTACCTCGATCTCCGGGGGCTGGATGTCCGCGATTAGGCCCCACTCGAAGCGTGAACGCAGCCTCTCGTCTAGGGCCTCCATCTCCTTGGGAAAACGGTCACAGGTGATCACGATCTGCTTCCGAAGACTGTAGAGCGAGTTAAAGGTATGGAAGAACTCCTCCTGGGTTCTTTCCTTCCCGGCGATGAACTGGATGTCATCCAGGAGCAGGACATCGCAATTGTCTCGGTACTTGGAGCGGAAGTCGGGCATCTTCTCGTAGCGGATGGAATTGATTACATCGTTCACGAAGTTCTCCGCGGGGATGAAGATCAAGCGGGAGTCGTTGAAATTCTTGGCGATGCGGTGGCCGATCGCGGTGAGGAGGTGAGTTTTCCCCACCCCCACCCCGCCGTAGAGGAAGAGCGGGTTGTAGTTGCCCCCGGGATTTTCCGAGACCGCCAGCGCGGCGGCGTGGGCGAACTGGTTGCTCGGCCCGACCACGAACTTTTCGAAGGTGTACTTGGAATCGAGAAGGTAGCCGGGGGTTTTCAGGGTGCGCAGGGATTTCTTCTGGGCGGCCGGGCTGTCCGGTTTAACTATCACCGCGAGCTGAATGGGCTTGCGGGCGGTCTGGCTCAGGCTGGCGCTGATGAAGGAGCGGTAGTTTTCCTCGATCCACTCTTTCTGGAACTGGTTCTTGACCTCGAGAACGAAATGGTCTTCCCGGAGCTCCACCGGCCGGCTCTGGTCGAACCAGACATTGAAATTCTCCGCCCCGATTTTCTCCCGGATGGAATCCTTGCTTTTTTCCCAGATCGTTCTGTGCATTGGACAATGATTTTACCGCCGCTGGACAGACCTTTTTCGTCTTAAACAGAATTATCCACAGCTGTGGATAACTCCAATCCCCATCTCGGCGGTGGTTTTAGGTTGAATAATCTATCATGATAAAATAAGATTTCAAGTGCCGGGAGATAAATATTTTCTGCCTGGTGACCTTGACAATAAAGCGTGGCGGTTCGTTATTATAAAGAGGACTTTTTCTAGGAAAGAGGAGAAATGAAAAGAACCTACCAACCTCATAATCTCAGGCGGGTCAGAACGCACGGCTTCTTGAAGCGGATGGCGACCCCGGGCGGAAGGGCTGTGATCCGACGGCGCCGGGCGAAAGGACGGAAGAGGCTGTCCGTCCAGGCAAACCGAACCAGATAATCACTTAGCGGGGGAAGGTCCATCATCTCCACCCCAGCCAAGAAGAGCAAAAGCCGGGAGATCAGGGAAGTGATGACGGGAGGGAACCGTCTGCGGATGGTTCCCCTTACTTTTATTTTTAAGCCGGGCCCCGGCGGAGCCAGGGCGATAGTAATTGGCCGCCAGGTCCGAGGCGCGGTCAGGCGAAATCGGACGAAAAGGAGGATCCGGGAATTGCTGAGGCTGAACCCGGGTTGGTTCGCGCGCGGGGTCGATCTCGTGATCCGGGCCGGGGAGGGGAGCGAGAAGCTCAGTTATCGGAAACTGGGGGAGCTCCTGGAACGGGCGGGGCAGAAGCTCGCCCGGGGAGGACGCCGGGATGAATAGGATGGGGGAGTGGGGAAAAAGGATCCTGATCGGCGGCATCCGGCTTTACCAGATTTTTCTCTCGCCGGTTTTTCCCCCGGCCTGCCGGTATTACCCGACCTGCTCCGAGTATGCCCGGGAGGCGATCGCCACCGCCGGGATCGGGAAAGGTCTCTGGCTCTCACTCCGCCGGGTTTTGCGGTGTCATCCCTGGAGCCGGGGAGGCTATGATCCGGTCCGCCGGGCCGGTTAGGAACCGCGAGTTAACATGGAAAAACGCGCCATCATCGCCGTGGTCTGTTCCCTCCTGATCGTTTTTCTCTACCAGATTTTTTTCCTGGGCTCCCCGAAAAATGCCTCGAAAAACGGGGCCCGGACCGAGGCGGTCCCGGAAAAGGCGCCGGCCGCGATCATCCGGGAAGCCCTTTCGCCGCCCCAGTTTATCTCGGAAAAAACCGTGGGCCGGAACCTCAAGGTGGCGGGAGATCTCTTTCAGCTGGAGATCGACCTGACCGGGGCGAGGATCAAGTCGATCGAGCTCGAGAAATACCGGAAGCAGGTGAACCCCGGTTCGCCCCCGGTCGACTTGGTGGAACTGGCCGGGAGCGGGGGATACCTGCCCCTTAATTTCCTGTACGAGCAGGCGGGCGAGGGGGACTTCGCCGTTAAATATACCTATCCGGCGGACGAGATCCGGATGGTCGGCGAGACCAAGGTCATCCTGGAGCCCGAGGGAGGAAAGGGAGACATCCGGGTCTATCAGTTCCACCCGGGATCCTATCTCTGGGATGTAGGCTACGCCGGGAGCGCGACCGCGAACGTGCCGCTGGCGGTGGTGAGCGAAAGCCAGGTGGTCAAGGGCAAAAGGGGAAGCTACCAGGAGGAAACCACCTTCACCGAGGCAGTGGCCCTGATCAACCGGGACGTGAAGCGGTTCCCGCTGGATAAACTCACCTCCGCCCAGACCTTCCCCGAGGGGGTCCGCTGGGCGGGGTTCGAGAACAAGTATTTCCTGGTCGCGTTCGTCCCTCCGCCGGGCTCGGCCCTCCGGATCAGCCGGAGGCAGGACGCCCAGGGGGAAAAGGCGGTGGTGTATTTCAAGCTGCCGCCGGGGGAGGGACGCCTGTCGGTTTTCGCCGGCCCCAAGGACCTGGATATCCTCGCCTCCGCCGGGGTGGAGCTCGAGCGGGCCATCAATCTAGGGTGGTTCGGGCCCATCGCCCGGCCGCTCCTGGCCCTCCTGAAGTGGCTCAATAAGGGGGTGAAGAACTACGGGATCGCCATCATTCTTCTCACGGTGATGATCAAGATCCTTTTTTACCCCTTTACCCAGATGAGCATGAAGTCGATGAAAAAGATGGGGGCGGTCGGGCCCAAGCTCAAGGAGATCCAGGAAAAGTTCAAGGACGACAAGGAACGCCTGAACCGGGAGATGATGGGCCTTTACAAGCAGGAGAAGATCAACCCCGTCGGGGGGTGCCTGCCCATCCTGATCCAGATTCCCATCTTCATCGCCCTCTACCAGGCCCTGATATATTCGATTGAGCTCCGGCACGCGCCCTTTTTCGCCTGGGTCAACGACCTCTCCGCCCCCGAGCACCTGGTAGACATCCCGATCCTGGGAGCTACGATTCCCTTCCGGCTCCTGCCCCTGCTCATGGGCGGAAGCATGTTTCTCCAGCAGAAGCTCTCTCCCCAGATGGGGGATCCGCGCCAGGCCCAGATCATGATGCTGATGCCGGTGATTTTCACCTTCATGTTCTGGGGTTTTCCGTCGGGGCTGGTGATTTACTGGTTGGTCAATAACATCCTTTCCATCGCCCAGCAGTTCTGGGTCAACCGGGCCGTGCCGGCGGAAGAGCCGGGCCCGAAGAATCGAAAGGTCCGGAAAAGGATTGAGCGCTGAGCCGGAAGAAATCCTGGAAAATGTCCTCCGGCTGATGGGATTTCCCGTCCCCGTCCGGCGCGAAGACCGGGAGGGGGAGATCCTCCTCCTGATCGACTCCGAGGAGGGTATCCTGATCGGCAGAAAGGGGAAAACCCTGGAGGCCCTGGAGTGGGTCATCCGGGTGATTATCGGGGGTGAGGCGTCGGTTCGGGTGGATTGCGGCGGGTACCGGGAGCGGCAGAAAAAACAGATCGAGGAAATGGCCCTCCGGGCCATCGAGCGGGTCAAACAGCGGGGGGAGACCGTCACCCTGGGGCCCTTCCTGCCCGCGGAGAGAAGGATCATCCACCAGCTCGTGAGCCGGGAGAATGGGCTGAAAACCCAGAGCGAGGGGGAAGGGTGGGAGAAACTGGTCCACATCATTCCCGAGGGAAGCCCGCGGACGGCCTGAATATTATCTTTCGCCTTAAGGGTGGAAAGGCCGAGTCGGGGTGTTTAGAAGTCAGGCGGCAGGATTAACAAAATTTTAAAATTGATCGCGAGGCCGGGGTTGAAGCGGGCGGGGAAAAGCCTTTTCTGCTGGGCCGCGGGGATTTTTCTCGCGGGCCTCTGGGGATGCTCGAGCGATATCCGGAACTGCCAGCCGGTGCCCGGGGACCAGGCCCAGCTCGAGTATCCCCTCGGGATTACCTGGTACGACCAGACCATCGTGGTGGCGAGCGCCAACTCCCGGGGAATTTACTGCTCGGCTTACCTGACCCTCTTCTCCCGGCAGCGGGAGCCGCAGGCACTGATCCCCCTGGTTTTTGACAAAAAGGAATATTCCCTCCTCGGCGAGATCCGGGCCGATCCCCGGCGGGGTTTTCTTTATGTCACCGACCGGCTGGAGGACAGCCTTTTGGTTTTCCGGATCGCGGGCGCCGGATTGAACCTGGCCCGGGTCGTCACGATCACCGGCGAGGGTGATACCGGCCGGGGCGGTTCGGATCCCTTCAGCCTGGATGTGAATCCCGCGGACGGGACGGTCGCGGTGGCAGCGACCGGATCGGGAGACGTGATTTTTTATACCGCCGGAGCGGAAAGCGAAATCGGCCGGGTCTCCCTCGGCTCGGTTTATCCCATCCGGGTCCGCTTCAATCCTGCCGGCGACCACGCCTGGGTGACCGCCGACAGCACCAATTATGTGTATCTCCTAACACTCTCTCCCCCAGCGCTGGAGGAAGGTTATGCCGGAGTGAGCCAGGCCGGGACCTTGAAGGCCCGCGGGCTCTGGGCGGGGGAAACGGAGATTTACGTGGCCTCCGGATCCCCCCAGTCAATCCTCATGTTCCGTCCCGGCACGGGTCTCTCGGGGGCGATCCCCCTGGGCGAGGGAGTTTATCCCTTCGATCTGAAAAGCCACGGGTCTCGTCTCTTCATAAGCTCCCTGGAGCGGAACGAGATCTGGGTGGTCGACCAGCAAAAGGGGGAGGTGATCAAAACCATCAGCACCCTCAAGACGGAGGGGGAGAAAGAGCACGGAAAGGGACCCTCCGAAATCATGCTCGGGCCCGAGCCGGGCCGGGCCCTGGTGACAAATTTCGAGTCGGGGGATATCACGGTTCTGGACCTGGACAGCCTGGCGGTGGAAAGCTATTGGACCCCGGGAGAGTAAGCGGTTAATAACCAAATCCCAATCTAGCCAAGGCGGGACCAATAACCTTAAAAAAAGAAAAGATTCATGCGGAAACCTTTGCTCTCCTTTAATTTTGCGTTGGCCCTGGCGGCCGGAAGCCTTCTGGTCTGCTCCGGTTTTTCCTGCGGGGGGGGAGGGGCCGCCACCGCGGAGGGCTTATTCATCGCCCCGGATTTTATCCAGGGGGAAGCTTCCGGGATGATCGTCGTCGGGGAGAAAGCCCGGGGTAAAATCTGGATGGTCTCGGCGGAAAACCTGGAGGTTCCGGAACAGGTGGGCGTGGACGGGAAGAAAGCCACGCTCCCGGTCCTCGACCTGGGCGCCACCATTCTGGAACTGAGGTTAAGCCCGGACGGAAACACCCTGATTTTACTGGCGGAAGGCGAGGGGGGGCCGGTCTTACGGAGTTACGAAACCCAGGGGTTCCAGGAGCAGGGCTCCCTGGACCTGGCGGATTATCCCCTGGATTTCGTAGTAGCCAATGGGGGCGAGCTGTATCTTCTGCCGGGCGGCGCTGGGGGGACGGGAAATGTCGCCCGCCTCCCGAAGACCCTTTCCTATGCCGAGGCCCAGACCCTGGCGGTAATACCCGAACCCCAGGGCCTGGAACTCAGCCCCGATGGCGGGCACCTGTTGCTCCGGTACGGGCCGGGCGAGGACCGGTTCGGCTGGTTGGGGCTGGCTGATTTTAATCAAGTCACGGACCTTACCTGGACCCCGGAACTTTCCGGGGTGGGAGCCTACCGGGCGATTTTTTTCACCACCCAGGCGTATCCGGGGGGCGCGGTGATGATTGTCCCGGACGGCCAGGACCAGGCTTATAAATTTTCCCTGGACCAGACCGAGTCCACCACGAAGCTTGATCTCAAAGGACTGACCGGGGGGATGGAGGCCGGGGCGCTCTCCGGGGACCCGGTATTAATCTGGGTGACCCTGGCGGGATACCTTTATCTTTATGACTTTGCCACGCAGTGCTACGGGAATTTCGAGCAGTATGTAAGCCGGGCAGGAACGGCGGCCTTCACGGATGAACTCCCCCTGTCCGGTACTACGCTCGGCAAAATCAAGACCTCGGAATGCCTGGGGATAACCCGGACCGAGACCTGGACGGTTACCTATACCGAGGCGGGATGGCAGGTAGCGGGGACCGTCAGCGGGCCGCAAACAGGCCTGGCCCAGGAGGGCGAGGTCTATGCCACCCCGGGAGGCGAGGTGAGCTTTCTCCTTTCCGCCGGAGAAAACCCCGCCAGTGCCGGGGACCTGTTCACCTTTTCCACCGCAGACGGGATCAGCGGGATATACGTCGGGGCGGTGTCCCCGGATCTTTACCTGGATGAAGCCCGGGGGCTGGTCTGGGTCGCCGATACCCCTGGGGGGCGGGTCTTGGCGGTTGATCCCCTGACCGGCTCCGTCGAAAAGATAATATATTGAACCCGGGATCACCGGCTCATTTCTCAGCGACAACCGGGTTCATCCCGGCCCCCAAGCTACTTTCGAAAATCCCAGGCCGTCACAAATACCAATTTGAAATCGGAACTTAAAGCCGGCGGACGAATTCCATAATTAACCTTAGAGATTCATGAGCGATTATTCCGATACCATTGTCGCCCTGGCCACCCCGCCCGGTGAAGGGGGGGTAAGCGTGATCCGGATCTCCGGGCCCCGCGCCCGGGAACTGGCCCGGAAATTCTTCCGTCCCCCGGGCGGCCAGAAAGGCGGGACCGGTTCGGACCCGGGCTGGAAACCCCGGCACCTGTACCGGGTCGAGATCCGGGGGAAAAAGGGAGAGATCCTGGATGACGGCCTGCTGGTGTTCATGCCCGCGCCTTTTTCCTATACCGGCGAGGATGTGGTCGAGATCCAGGGGCACGGGAACCCGGTCCTGGCGGAGGAATTGATCGGGAACCTGGTGGAGGCCGGGGCCCGCCTGGCGGACCGGGGGGAATTCACGCTCCGGGCCTATCTCCGGGGCAAGCTCGATCTCACCCAGGCGGAGGCGGTCCTGGACCTGGTCCGGGCCCAGACCCGGGAAGGACTCTCCCAGGCGGCCGGGCAGCTGCTCGGCCGGCTCCGGGATAAAATCGAGGCCTGGTGGGAGGTTCTGATCGCCGGCCGGGCCCGGCTGGAGGCGGAGATTGACTTCCCGGAAGATGTCCCGGAGGACCGGGCCGGGAGGAAGGGGCTCTTGCAGACCCTGGAAAAGGTGGAAAGTGAGATCGCGGGACTGCTTTCCAGTTTCCGGGAGGGGAAAATCCTTCAGGAGGGTTTGAAGGTGGCAATCATCGGCCGCCCCAATGTAGGGAAGTCCAGCCTTTTCAACACGCTCCTGAAAAGGGAACGGGCCCTGGTGGACCCGGACCCGGGAACCACCCGGGATGTAATCGAGGCGTCCGCCCGTATAAAAGGAAGGAAGGTCATTTATTACGATACTGCCGGAAGGCGGGGGACCGGGGGCAGGGTGGAGCGGGCCGGGATCCGGATGGCCGACCGCTTTCTAGAGGGTGCCGATCTGATTATTTTGGTTCTGGATGGCGGGGAAAAGCTCCAACCGGAGGATTTTCAGGCGGCCGAGTGGTTGAAAACCCAGAGCGAAAGCGGATTCGGAGTCGAGGGGATCCGACCTCAGGTGTTCGTAGTGGTAAACAAGGTGGACCTGCCGGGGGCGGTGCGGGAGGAAGAGGCCCGGGGCCTGTATCCCGGGGCCGGGTTTTACCGGGTTTCCGCCCGGGAAGGAACGGGGCTGGCCGGGCTGGAGGAAGGGATCCTGGCTCTGGTCACTTCCCCCAGGTCGGGAGCCGAGCTCTGGATCTCCAACCTTCGCCATTACCGGGGCCTGGTCCGGGCCCGCGGGGCCCTGGCGCGGGGGATTCAGGCCCTGGCCGAATCCCGGCCGCCGGAATTTATCGCCGAGGATCTCCGGGAAGCCGGCGGAAGCCTGGGGGAAATCCTGGGTCGGGAGTTTTTAAGCGACCGGGAAGAGGTTCTCTCAGAAATCTTCTCCCGATTCTGCCTGGGGAAGTGATAATGTTTCACGTGAAACATCTCATAATCCGAAAGAGAGGAATTAAGATTTTGGACTGCGGACTGAAGACCGGCGACTGGTGGCGGGGTTTTGAAGGGTGTTTCACGTGAAACATTATCAAAAAATATTAAGCATAACAATAAATTGCGCGATATTTATTCTCGTGGTCGGACCCGCGGGATGGTTGCTGAACCGGGAGTGGAGGGCGGTGGAAAATGCCCTGGGCATCAGCCGGGAGGTAAAGGTTTGGAACCTGACTGACCGGGCGGGAAAGATCCTTGATCCCTGGCAGAAATGGAAATACTGCCGGGAGATCCTGGACCTGGAGCCAGAAAACACTTGGGCTCTCTTCCAGAAGAGCAGAATCGCGAACGAGTATGCCCGGAAAGCCCGGGAGTTAATGCAGGAGGGTCGGACCCGGGAAGCCATCCCCACCCTGGTCCTGGCGGTCAGGGTGGATCCCCAGGTCGGCTATCACGGGGTCTGGCTGGAGGACTGGATCAAAGCCTGGGCGGAGGAAAACCGGGCGCCCCGGCCGGAGACGCGATCCTCCGCGGGCAACCACAAATAACAATAGGTTATTTGTATAATAATCTCTAAAAGTCCAACAGAAAGGGAATGCGAAACACTGATATAAACAACGTAATAATCCCAGCAAATGTCATTCTGAGCATCAGCAAAGGATCTGGGTTTCAGGTCTTTTCCGTAGCAAGAGAGGTTCCTCAACCCCGCCGAAGCGGGGGATTCAGAAGGACAGAACGAGGGTGAGGTAAAGGTTTCATATTATAATTGTGAAAAAATCTTGAAGAAAAACCGGAAAAGAATTAGATTAAAAAATCTGACGCGGAAATCCTAACCAAGAAAAGGGGTAAGGAATCATGGTGAGCCTAATCCCGAAGGAAGAAAAGTTCTTTGATCTTTTCGAGCAGAGCGCCGAGAACGCCCTGAAGGGCGGACGGCTGTTTCTCGAGCTTTTGAAAGACCCGGTCAACCTCGAGGCCAAGGTGGGGGCGATCAAGGACGTGGAACACGCCGGGGACCAGATCACACACGAGACCATGGAGAAGCTGAACAAAACCTTCATCACCCCGATCGACCGGGAGGATATTCACGAACTGATCAGCCGCCTGGACGATATCATCGATCTGATCGAGACCGCGGCGGAAAAAATCATGATCTTCAAGGTCAAGAATTACGATCCCAAGTTCATCTCCCTGGCCGAGATCCTGGTGAAGTCCATGGAGGCCCTCCTCCTGGCCATCACCTGCCTGAAGAGGATGAAGAAACCGGAAGCGGTCCTGAAATCCTGCATCGAAGCCAACAAGCTGGAGAACGAGGGGGACCAGGTTTATCGCCAATTGCTTTCTTCCCTTTTTGACCACGAGACCGACCCGATCGAGATCATTAAGCAGAAGGAAATCTTTGAAGACCTGGAAAACGCCATCGACAAGTGCGAGGACGTGGCCAACGTCCTGGAAGGGGTCGTTCTGAAATATGCCTGAAGGTCTTCTCCCGCTCCTCCCGATCCTGGCCCTGGTCCTGGCCGCTGAATTCGTGAACGGCTGGACCGACGCCCCCAACGCCATCGCCACGGTGATCTCCACCCGGGTGATGACGCCGGTCCAGGCCCTGGCCATGGCGGTGGTCTTGAATTTCGTGGGGACGATGTCCGGGACGGCGGTGGCCCTGACCGTGGGGAAGGGCATCGTCCGGCCGGAGGTAATCAATGTCCAGACCATCGCGGCGGCGATGGTGGGGAACATCATCTGGGGAAACTTCGCCCGCTACTACGGCCTGCCGACCAGCTCCACCCATGCCCTGGTTTCCGGGCTCGCCGGGGCCAGTATCGCCACCGCGGGTTTTTCCGCCCTGCAGTGGGAAGGCTGGCGGAAGGTTTTCGTGGGGCTGGGATTTTCCACCTTCCTGGGCTTCCTGGGAGGATTTCTTCTGATGCTGACAATTTACCGGGTGTTCCGGAGAGCCCGTCCGGGCTGGATCCGGAAGATCTTCGGTCGCCTCCAGATCGTTTCCGCCGCCTTCATGGCTTTTTCTCACGGCTGCAACGACGGGCAGAAATTCATGGGCGTGTTTACCCTGACCCTGGTTATCGGGGGCGTGCTCCCGGAGTTCAAGATCCCCATCTGGGTGATCGTGATCTGCGCGCTGACCATCGGGCTCGGCACCGCCCTGGGGGGCTGGAAGATCGTCCGCACCATCGGGGTCCGCCTGACCAAGCTCGAGCCGGTCCAGGGTTTCGCCGCCGAAACCGGGGCGGCCGTAACAATTGAAATCGCCTCCCGTCTGGGGATTCCCCTGAGTACCACCCACACGATCAACACCTCGATTATGGGGGTAGGAACAACCCGCAAGTTCTCCGCGATCCGGTGGGGTGTGGGAGGGGAGATCGTGACCGCCTGGATCTTCACCTTCCCCGTCTGCGCCCTGATCGGCTGGGCCACCTGCCTATTCTTTAAATTGATTTTTTAGTTCCGGATTTTAAACTTGTAATTCCCCGTGGTTTTACCACGGGGTTATCTTATTTCCGTCATTCCGCACTTGATGCGGAATCCAGTTGTTTTGTTTGTCTGGATTCCTGCTGGAGTTTATCCCGCACTCTGATGCGGGACAGGAATGACATTTGACTTAGATACCCCGCGGTCTTGCCGCGGGGAGCTTCATTAATACTGTAGTTGCCCGATTCATCGGGCTGCCTTTCCATTTACCTTTTTCTCCCTTTCGGCGCGTGACGGTCCGGATCCTTTCTTTTTTGGTCATCCTGATTCCTCCCCCGCGGGAGAAGGGTCCGATAAATTCTGATATAATATTTTAAAAGCGAGATTCTTCGCCCCCGCCGCAGGCGGGGGCTCAGAATGACTTGGCATGAACGTTAATCATTTGAGAAGAGGAGGAGGAAAATGAAAAAGCTGACATGGGTTTCCCTGGTTTTTGTTTTTATGATCGGCCTGGTCTGGGTTTCGGGTTCGATGGGAGGCGAGAAAACCGAGCCGGCGGCGCCGGTCAAGCTGGAGCCGATCAAGCTGCCTCCCCCGCAGATGACGGGGGGCAGGCCCCTGATGGAGGTGCTGAAGGACCGCAAGACCTCGAGGGATTTCAAGCCGGACAAGCTTCCCCCCCAGGTTCTCTCCAACCTGCTCTGGGCCGCCTTCGGGATCAACCGCCCGGGTTCCGGCCTCCGGACCGCCCCCTCGGCGATGAACTGGCAGGAGATCGACCTTTACGTGGCGATGGCGGAGGGGATTTACCTTTATGACGCCAAGGCCAATGTCCTGCAGCCGGTTTTGGCTAAGGATGTGCGGGGGGAAACGGGGCGCAGTCTCATTCAGCCTTTCGTGAAGGAGGCCCCGCTCAACCTGGTCTATATCGCGGATTTTTCCCGGGTCAGCGTGATGGGGAAAATCTTCGTCAGCGAGGAGGACAAACTGGTTTACGCCTCGGCCGCGGCCGGTTTCATCGGCCAGAACGTTTACCTCTTCTGCGCCTCCGAGGGGCTGGCCACGGTCATCCGCGGGCTGATCGATAAGGAGGCCCTAGGCAAGGATCTGAAGCTCGGCCCCAAGCAGAAAATAATCCTGGCTCAAACGGTGGGGTATCCAAAAACGGAAAAGTAAAAGGTGAAAAGTTAAAAGTTAAAAGTCAAAAGGATTAATAGATTAAAACTGGGGAGGGGAATAAAACACCGAGCCTTGACGTGTTATTTTCTAATTACGAATTTCTAATCACTGCCTGATAAAGAGCGATTATAAATCCCCCTTTATAAAAAGGGGGAGGCAGTCTCCGACCGGGAGGGTCTACCCTCCGGCCTGTAAGCCATCCCCTACGGGCTGGAAGCGGACCCGGAGGGGGGGATTTTCATCAGAAAGACATACCCCGGGATTTCTGACGCGATGAAAATCTCCCCTATCCCCTCTTTCGACAAAGAAGGTTAATCAAAATTCATCTTTGCGAATAGAGAGGAATATTTTGGATATTTCTAAGGAAACAATACCTTTTACTTGTTTTAAATGTGGTTTCGAGTTTGTAGATATGGGGGGTGGTATATGCTCGATTTGCAAACGACCAGTTTGTATTGTTCACCTTTCTAAAACGAATGAGGGAGTTTTCGGTGTTGATTGTAAGGTAAAAAAAGAAGGAAAAGGTTGGTCTAGTGTCGTGTCCCAGAAATATATTCACATAATCGGTTGATCTTTCCGAGAATGGAGTCCGCGGTGGCGGTCCAGACAAATGGTTGAGCCTGAACGTTGTAGGTTTGGACGAAAAGGTCGATTTTATTTACCAATTCTT